>DUNV01000141.1 GCA_012839215.1 Bacillota bacterium | reverse complement strand
ATGGTCATCGAGCTGATCACCAGCATTGCCACGGAAGAGGGCCTGCGCTTTGCCATCCGCGAAGGTGGCCGCACTGTGGGTGCCGGGGTTGTTACCTCTATTATTGAGTAGTAATAAACTTGGATAAATTAAATTAACAAGAATATCTTTAAAAGGGATTATGATAAAGCCGGTGCCATTGTGCTCCGGCATTCTTTTCCCATTTTATTCCTATATTGACATTGCCATAGAACTGTGATACATTGAATTTTGTGGCGATTATGAGGCAAAAGAGGTGCTTTTGATGAGGGTTAAGGTTACAATGGCCTGTACGGAATGTAAAGAAAGAAATTATATAACCACGAAAAATAAAACGACCCGGACAGATAGGTTGGAATTTAAAAAATATTGTCCCCGCTGTGCGGTGCATACCTTGCATAAAGAAACTAAATAAAGGCAAGGAGGAGGGGGAATATGGCGGATTTTTTCAAAAAGATGCAACGTTTTTTTCATGATCTCAAGGTAGAACTAAAAAAAGTCAATTGGCCTGCCAGGCGTGAGCTATCAGTTTTTACAGGAATAGTTATTGCGGTTATACTGGCGGTCGGTTCTTTTTTCTGGATTTTAGATACAGGCTTTACGGCGGCACTAAAACTAATCATTCGATAGTTTAATTGGCTGAATATAATGATGTGAGGAGGAGAAGCAGGAAGCGGACACAGGCTTCCTCCTTATTTATGGAAGAAAAAGTGGAAGATAGGCAAGAAGAAAAGCAGTGGTATGTTATACATACCTATGCTGGTTATGAGAACAAAGTCAAGACCAACCTGGATAAGCGGGTAGAATCCATGGAAATGCAGGATAAAATTTTCCGGGTTCTTGTTCCCGTGGAAAAAGTAATTGAAACCAAAAACGGCCAGCGCAGGACGGTCGAGCGCAAGGTTTTTCCCGGGTATGTACTAGTAGAAATGATCATGGAAGATGATTCCTGGTATGTTGTCCGCAATACACCCGGGGTAACAGGTTTTGTCGGGCCGGGTTCCAAACCGGTTTGCCTGAGCAAACAAGAGGTTGGCAATATTCTTAAACAGATGGGCATGGATGGCGCTAGGGCAAAGGTACCCTTTATTCTTAAGGAGCAGGTTCGGGTTATCAGTGGTCCTTTCAGCAATTTTATCGGAGGCATTGAGGAAATACAGGCTGACAAGGGTAAATTAAAGGTGAGTGTTTCTATGTTTGGCCGGGAAACCCCTGTGGAACTTACTTTTGATCAGGTTGAAAAGCTCTAGCTGTTTTTAATTTCAAAGAGGGGAGGTGGGTTATTTGGCCAAGGCAAAAAAGGTGATAGGCATGATCAAGCTGCAGATTCCTGCCGGTAAGGCAACCCCGGCTCCACCTGTCGGGCCGGCCCTGGGGCAACACGGTGTCAACATTATGGCTTTTTGCAAGGAATTTAATGATAAAACCAGTGCCAGTGCAGGGCTGATTATTCCGGTAGAACTCAGTGTTTATGAGGATCGCTCCTTTAGTTTTATCACCAAAACTCCTCCTGCTGCAGTTCTTTTAAAGAAGGCACTAAATATTGATAAAGGCTCAGGAGTACCCAACAAGGAAAAGGTGGCAGCAATTTCTCGTAGTAAGGTCAGGGAGATTGCCAAGGAGAAGTTGGAGGATCTGAATACTGTAGATCTGGAGTCGGCAGTGAAAATTATAGAAGGAACTGCACGCAGCATGGGGATTACAGTTGAAGCTTAAAGTTTAATTTAATTTTAGGTGGGAGAAAATTATATTTTCGTTAGGACCACGAGGAGGCTAATTAAATGTCCAAAAATGGCAAAAAATACCTTGAGGCAAGAGGCAAAATAGATAGAACCCATCATTATGATCCAGAAGAGGCTTTTTCCCTTCTCAAAGAAATAGCCTCTGCATCCTTCGATGAAACCGTCGAGCTTTCCGTAAAACTTGGCGTGAATCCCAAGCATGCCGATCAACAGGTCAGGGGCGCGGTTGTTTTGCCCCATGGGACGGGAAAAGAGCTCAGGGTTGTCGTTTTTGCCAAGGGGGATAAGGCCAGGGAGGCCGAGGATGCTGGTGCGGATTTGGTCGGGTTCGAGGATCTTGCAGAAAAGGTTCAGGGGGGCTGGCTGGACTTCGACGTGGCTGTTGCTACTCCGGATGTAATGGGTGTGGTGGGGAAACTTGGCCGCATCCTTGGTCCCAGGGGCTTGATGCCCAACCCCAAGACAGGTACGGTTACCTTGGATGTTAAGCGGGCTATTGCCGAAATTAAAGCTGGCAAGGTGGAATATCGCACAGATAAAGCAGGCAATATCCATGTTCTTTTGGGGAAAATCTCTTTCCCTTCGGAAAAGCTGCTGGAAAATTTTAATACTGTCGTGGAAACACTTGTTAAGGCTAGGCCGCCCGCAGCGAAGGGGCAGTATCTCAGGGGTATTACGATAAGTTCCACCATGAGCCCGGGGATCAAAGTTAATACCCAAAAAGTGGCGGCTACGGGGAAGGCGGGATAGCGCAACCAGCATTTAGAAACTGGGCTTTATGCAGTTAAGTGACCAAGTTAATATTCCGTACCGTAGACAGCAGGTGCATTTGCTTAATTGATTAGTTCTGCCTGCCGAGGTAAAGGGTAAAGGAGCCGCAAAATGTGTCAGGCGGCACCCTAACTAATACCTTCTTGTCTAGGCGGGAAGGTTTTTTTCCTTATTAGAAAGTATTAGAAAGGAAAGGGGTGAAAAATTGGGTATTCGTTCAGAAAAAGAAAAGAAAGTCGCCAGGCTCAAAGACGATTTTAATGAGGCCAATATTATTGTCATGACGGATTTTAGGGGACTAAATGTTTTACAAATGAACAAATTGCGTCGTGCATTGCAGCAGGAAGGGGTTAAGTATAATGTCGTCAAAAATACTTTGGCCAGGATTGCTGCCAGGGAAACAGGTCTAAAAATTGAGGAATATTTGGAAGGGCCCACCGGTATTGCCTATGGCTACGATGATCCGCTGGCACCGGTAAAAATCCTTGTCAAGTTCGCCAGGGAATATGATAGATTTTCATTAAAAGGCGGCGTCCTTGAGAATAAAATTCTTGATGAAACGGATCTGAAACGTCTGTCGGAACTACCACCCAAGGAAGTTTTACTGGCAAGGGTGCTGGGCGGTTTCCAGGCGCCCCTGTCGGGATTAATGAATGTTTTGCAGGGAAATATTCGCAGCTTGGCCTATCTCCTTCAGGCTTTGAAAGAAAAACGGGAAGCAGAAAGTCAATGATAGGTAATGATAAATAATAGCGTGAACATCCTGAAACAAAAGTGTGCGCAGCGGAGCAGAATTATACATTAGGAGGAAATACAAATGTCAAAAGTGCAGGAAGTTTTGGATATCGTTAAAGAAATGACTGTTCTGGAGCTTTCGGAATTAATTAAAAGTTTCGAGGAAGAGTTTGGTGTCAGCGCGGCTGCCCCCATGGCCATGGCTGCTGCACCTGCAGGGCCGGCAGCGGAAGAGACCGCCCAGGCTGAGCAAACGGAATTTGATGTTATTTTAAATGCTGCGGGTGAGAAAAAAATCCAGGTTGTCAAGGCCGTACGCGAAATAACGGGCCTGGGCCTGAAGGAGTCGAAGGGCCTTGTGGATGAGGCGCCCAAGCCCATTAAGGAAAAAGTTAGCAAGGAAGAGGCGGAAGCAGTCAAAGCCAAGCTAGAGGAGGCCGGGGCCTCTGTAGAAATCAAGTAATAGCTGCAAACGTGAAACTGGGGTTTTGCGATTAGCTAGGTTAAAATTTTATTAGGAGCCTAACCAGTAATTAGTAGCGGATTTGGATAACCCTGGATGGATTGTCCAAACCCGCTTTTTACATCAGGACGCGCCTAAAAAATTTTGTAATAACTTCCTTGACTCTTGCAATCATATATGTTATTATTACAAAATGCGTAATGATCCCTACTTTATCTCTCAATGCAAGATTTCCACTCCAATGTAGGAAAAGAGAATGCATAATTACTTATATGATGGAAAAAATAAGTAAGTATGGCATTTGCTTTGTTATTTTCAGCACTATTTCCATTTACTTTACTGTATTTTCAAACTTGTTTCCCTGTGGACGAAAAATATAACGGGGGAGTGATTTTTTATGTATTTTGATGTGATATCGGGAAAAAGGACGAGGCGATCCTATTCCCATATTCACGAGATCTTGGACATTCCAGATCTGATCGAGATGCAAAAAAGTTCGTACAGGTGGTTTCTAGAGGACGGACTGCGGGAGGTTTTCCAGGATATTTCCCCCATTAAGGACTTCACCCAAAATCTTGTTTTGGAGTTTATTGATCATACCTTGGGTGAACCAAAATATTCTGTTGAGGAATGCAAGGAAAGAGATGCGAATTTTGCCGTTCCCATGAAAGTGCGCGTGCGTTTGGTGAACCGGGAGACCGGGGAGGTAAAAGAACAGGAAGTCTTTATGGGTGACTTTCCATTGATGACCAAAAACGGTACTTTTATCATTAATGGAGCTGAGCGGGTTATTGTCAGTCAGCTAGTGCGTTCACCAGGCGTTTATTTTAACAGCCAAAACCTGGACGGCAAGGATCTTTTTACCGGAACGATCATTCCCAATAGGGGAGCATGGCTCGAATTTGAGGCTGATGTTAACGATATTATCTGGGTAAAAGTGGACCGCACACGGAAAATCCCTATTACTGTTCTTCTACGTGCGATTGGTTATGGTTCTACAAATGAACTGATGGATCTCTATGATGGTGATGGGCGTATACTTAACACCATGGAGAAAGACCACACAGATTCGCAGGATGATGCCCTGCTGGAGATCTATAAGCGCCTGCGGCCCGGTGAGCCGCTCAATGTGGATAATGCCCGCAACCTTTTTGAATCACTTTTTTTCGAGTCGAAGAGATATGATTTTGCCAGGGTCGGGCGTTATAAAATCAACAAAAAACTATCCCTGAGAAACAGGGTGCTGCACAGCACTCTCGCTGATGATCTGATCGATCCGGATAGCGGTGCTTTGCTTGGTGCCAAAGGAGAGGTAATCACCGCGGAAATTTATAATAGCATGGAAGAATGCCGTATTGGCAGGGTCAAAATCCTGAACAAGGATGGAAAATCGTGTACGGTGATCAGCAATAATGCCGTTCCCTCCCAGATTAAGCACCTTACTAGGGATGATATTACCGCCACAATCGGTTTTATGCTCAACCTGATGGATGGGATTGGCTCGATCGATGATATCGATCACCTGGGCAACCGTCGACTGCGCTGTGTGGGGGAACTGCTGCAGAATCAGTTTCGTATTGGGCTTTCCCGCATGGAGAGGGTTGTTAGGGAAAGGATGACCATTCAGGATGTGGAGGCCATTACCCCGCAGGCTTTGATCAATATCAGGCCGGTGATTGCCTCTATTAAGGAATTTTTTGGTAGTAGCCAGCTATCCCAATTTATGGATCAGACCAACCCGCTGGCTGAACTAACACATAAACGGCGACTAAGTGCCTTGGGGCCTGGGGGACTAAGTCGGGAGCGGGCCGGCTTTGAAGTAAGGGACGTGCACCATTCCCACTATGGTCGCATGTGTCCTATCGAAACGCCGGAAGGACCCAATATTGGTTTGATCGGATCGCTGAGCACATATGCCCGTATTAATGAGTATGGGTTTATTGAAACACCTTATCGTAAGGTGGATAAAAGCACCAACAAAGTGACAGATGAGGTCGTTTATCTTACGGCTGATGATGAGGATGAATATTCCATCGCCCAGGCCAATGCCCCCCTGGATGAGGAGGGTAGATTTTTGAGTAACCGGGTCATCTGCCGTTTCTGGAAGGATACTGTTCTGATCCCTCCTTCTGAAGTAGATTTTATGGATGTTTCACCAAAGCAGTTGGTCAGTGTGGCCACAGCCATGATCCCATTTTTGGAAAATGACGATGCCAACAGGGCATTGATGGGATCCAATATGCAGCGCCAGGCGGTTCCCCTACTGAAAACGGAGGCCCCCTTGGTGGGTACGGGAATGGAATCCAAGACGGCAATGGACTCCGGTGTCATGGTTGTCACCGAGAATGCGGGACAGGTTGTTTATGTTTCCAGCACGGAGATACGCATCAAACGCCGTGATAATCCGGATGGCCCCAATATGGTTATTCATGGCCGGACCGGTGAGTTTTTTGCCGAAAAGGGGAAAAGCTATCCCTTCAGGGGATGTGATATTTATAGGCTGCAAACCTTTAAACGTTCTAACCAGGGCACATGCATGAACCAAAAACCTATTGTTCGGGATGGACAGTTTGTGGAAAAAGGCGAAATCATTGCCGATGGCCCCTCTACCGATATGGGGGAGCTGGCCCTGGGACGCAATATCCTGGTGGCTTTTATGCCTTGGGAAGGATATAACTATGAAGATGCTATTTTGATCAGCGAAAAACTTGTTAAGGAGGATACTTTTACCTCTATCCACATCGAAGAATATGAATCTGAGGCCAGGGATACAAAGCTTGGGCCGGAAGAGATAACCAGGGATATTCCCAATGTTGGTGAGGATGCCTTAAAAGATCTTGATGAAAGGGGAATTATCCGTATCGGGGCGGAAGTGAGGGCCGGGGACATCCTTGTTGGCAAGGTTACCCCCAAGGGAGAGACAGAGTTGACAGCTGAGGAAAGGCTCCTGCGGGCCATTTTTGGCGAAAAGGCCAGGGAAGTCAGGGATACCTCCCTGCGTGTGCCCCATGGGGAATCGGGCATGATTGTCGATGTGAAAGTTTTTTCACGCGAGGCCGGTGACGAACTTTCCCCCGGGGTAAACCAACTTGTCAGGGTTTATGTTGCCCAGAAAAGAAAAATATCCGAAGGGGATAAAATGGCTGGTCGCCATGGTAACAAAGGCGTTATTGCCCGTATCCTACCCGAGGAGGATATGCCCTTTCTCCCAGATGGCACCCCTGTGGAAATCGTCCTTAACCCCCTGGGGGTTCCTTCGCGCATGAACATTGGGCAGGTGCTAGAAACCCACTTGGGATGGGCGGCAAAAACACTCGGAGTTCATGTTGCCTCTCCGGTTTTTGATGGGGCCCATGAGGATGATATTTTCAAGGCTTTTGAAGAGGCCTCCCTGGCGGTAAGCGGAAAGACAACCCTAAGGGATGGGCGCACCGGTGAAATTTTTGAAAATCCGATTACCGTCGGTTATATTTATATGTTAAAACTGGCTCACCTCGTCGATGATAAAATCCATGCCCGTTCCACCGGCCCATATTCACTGGTAACCCAGCAACCCCTGGGTGGAAAGGCCCAGTTTGGTGGTCAAAGATTTGGGGAAATGGAAGTGTGGGCCCTAGAGGCATATGGGGCCGCCTATATGCTGCAGGAGATTCTGACGGTTAAATCCGATGACGTTATTGGCAGGGTAAAGACTTATGAGGCCATCGTCAAGGGAGATAATATACCCGAGCCCGGCGTGCCGGAATCGTTTAAGGTTCTGGTCAAGGAATTGCAGAGTTTGGGGCTTAATGTCAGGGTTTTGAGCGAAGAAGAAGGCGAAGTAACCATCCGTGAAGATGAAGAAGACAATGATTATATGCTGGATGTCAACATGGAGGGGATTGAGAAGGAGGAACAGGAGGCTGTCTCCGGGGAAGGAAGCTCCGATGAAACTGTTCTGAAGGATGTGGTTTTTGCCAGCGATGGGCGGGACAGGGTCATGGTAGCAGACGCTGCTGAAAAGGTAGAAGATGATCTTTTTGGTGTTGAGGAAAAGGAGGCCAAAAGATCGCTGCGGCATAGTGGTATGGGCATAGAGGAAGAAGACTTGCTGTAGGCACCAACAAATATCTGGAAGGGGGAAATAGCCCTTGTTGGATGTCAACAATTTTGATGCATTACAGATTAGCCTGGCTTCGCCAGAACAAATCAGGGCCTGGTCCCGGGGGGAGGTCAAGAAACCCGAAACGATTAATTACCGTACCCTGAAACCGGAAAGGGAAGGCCTATTTTGCGAAAAAATTTTTGGCCCACAAAAAGACTGGGAGTGTCACTGCGGGAAGTACAAACGGGTCCGCTATAAAGGTATTGTCTGCGATCGCTGTGGGGTAGAGGTGACGAGGGCCAAGGTTCGCCGGGAAAGAATGGGGCATATCGAACTGGCAGCGCCGGTTTCCCATATTTGGTATTTTAAGGGTATACCCAGTCGTATGGGACTCCTGCTGGATATGTCACCACGTGCCCTGGAAAAAATTCTTTATTTTGCTGCCTATGTGGTTATCGATCCCGGAGAAACATACCTGAGTAAGAAACAACTGCTCACCGAGGCGGAATACAGGGATTACCGGGAAAAATATGATGCCCTTTTTGCTGCAGGCAAGGGGTTCAGAGCCGAAATGGGTGCGGAGGCGGTTAAAAAATTATTGGATGAGATTGACCTTGACGAACAGGTCGATACACTGCGGACGGAGATAAAAGTAAGCAGTGGGCAGAAAAAAATACGTGCTATCAGACGCCTGGATGTCGTGGAATCCTTTAGAAAATCGGGAAACTACCCGTCATGGATGATCATGGATGTGGTTCCTGTTATCCCACCGGATCTGCGCCCCATGGTGCAGCTGGACGGGGGGCGTTTTGCTACATCCGACCTAAACGATCTTTATCGCCGGGTCATCAACAGGAACAACCGTCTCAAAAGGTTGCTGGATCTGGGAGCGCCTGATATCATTGTCCGCAATGAGAAGCGCATGCTGCAGGAGGCGGTCGATGCGCTGATCGATAATGGAAGAAGGGGTAGACCGGTCACAGGCCCGGGGAACCGGCCCCTAAAATCACTAAGCGATATGCTCAAAGGGAAGCAGGGAAGATTTCGCCAGAATCTTTTGGGTAAAAGAGTCGATTACTCGGGGCGTTCCGTTATTGTGGTAGGCCCGGAGCTAAAAATGTACCAGTGCGGCCTGCCCAAGGAAATGGCCCTGGAGCTCTTTAAACCCTTTGTGATGCGCAAACTGGTCAAGGATGGCCATGCTCATAACATTAAAAGTGCCAAGAGGATGGTAGAAAAAGTTCGTTCGGAGGTTTGGGACGTGGTAGAGGAAGTGATCAAGGATCACCCGGTTTTGCTAAACCGTGCCCCAACCTTGCACCGTCTTGGTATCCAGGCCTTTGAACCGGTTCTTGTGGAGGGCAAGGCTATCAAGATTCATCCCCTGGTTTGCGCCGCCTACAATGCAGACTTTGATGGGGATCAGATGGCTGTTCACGTTCCCCTTTCTGCTGAGGCACAGGCCGAAGCACGGATTCTCATGCTTTCTGCCACTAACCTTTTGAATCCTAAGGATGGGAACCCCGTCGTCACCCCGACCCAGGATATGGTGCTGGGGATCTATTATCTAACCATTGAAAAGATCGGTGCCAAGGGTGAAGGCAATTTTTACCTGAACCCGCATGAAGCCATGCTGGCATACTCACAGGGTTGTATTGAACTCCATGCCAGGGTGGTCATCGATATAACCAAAACGGCGAAAAGCAATCTCTATCCCGAAAGAAAGGAAAAAAAGTTTCTAATTACAACACCCGGAAAGATTATTTTTAATGATATTTTCCCGGAGGATTTCCCCTATATTAATCATGCAGACATGGTAGAACCTTTGCAGGACGGTTACTTTGCCTTCCGGCAGGATTGCAGCCCAACCGGCCTTTGGAAAGGTTTATCTGAAGTTGCTCCCAACAAGCCCATTAGGAAAAACTTTATGGGGAGTCTCATTGCCCTTTGCTATCGCAAATACGGTAATACCAAGACAGCGGAAATTCTTGATGACATTAAAAATATAGGCTTTAAATATGCCACAATCGCCGGAGTAACCATCGGCATTGATGATATCGTTGTTCCCGGTACGAAAGATGCTATTTTATCGGATGCAGATCTGCAGGTTGAGGAGATAGAAAAACAATATAGCAAGGGTTTTATCACTGCTGATGAACGCTATGACAGGGTCATTTCTATCTGGCAGAAGGCCAAGGATACGATCTCCTCAGACTTGATGGGTGGATTTGATAGATTTAATCCCATTTATATGATGTCGCAATCGGGTGCCCGGGGCAACGAATCCCAGATAACACAGCTGGCTGGGATACGTGGACTGATGGCCGACCCAACGGGAAGAATTATTGATCTTCCTATTAAGGCTAATTTCCGGGAGGGGCTGACGGTTCTGGAATACTTTATCTCTACACACGGCGCCCGCAAGGGCCTGGCCGATACAGCGCTGAAAACGGCGGATTCCGGCTATCTAACCCGGCGCCTGGTCGATGTTGCCCAGGACGTTATCGTCAGGGATGTGGACTGTGGTACGATGCAAGGGATTACCGTTAGCGAGCTAAGGGATAGCGATGTCAGCGATGATGTTATCGAGAATTTTGGGGAGCGCATTGTGGGCCGCTTTGCCTTGGAGGATATAGTGCACCCGGAAAGTGGCGAAATTCTTGTTCGGGCTGATGAGCTGATCGATGAAGACGCCTCCTTCAGGATTGTCGCAGCCGGGATTAAGGAAGTCACTATCCGTTCCGTTTTAACCTGCAAATCCCGTTTTGGGGTCTGTATCAAGTGTTACGGCCGGAATCTGGCCACAGGGAACCTGGTAGAGGTTGGCGAGGCGGTAGGAATCATCGCCGCCCAGTCCATCGGGGAGCCAGGAACACAGCTGACCATGCGCACTTTCCATACCGGAGGGGTCGCCGGCGATGACATTACCCAGGGCCTGCCCAGGGTCGAGGAACTTTTTGAAGCCCGCAAACCCAAAGGGCAATCGCTAATTGCCGAAATTTCAGGGCAGGTGGAAATGAGAGAGGCTCGCAATAAAAGGGAAATTAAAGTCCAATCTCCACATGGTGAGGTAAAAACGTACCCTGTTCCCTATGGTGCCCGGCTCAAAGTCAAGGAAAATGACTTTGTTGAAGCCGGACAGGAGATGACGGAGGGTTCTATTAATCCCCATGATCTTCTCAAGGTGAAAGGGATTCGGGGTGTACAGCTCTATCTTCTTCAGGAGGTGCAAAAAGTTTACCGCCTGCAAGGGGTTGACATTAACGATAAGCACATCGAAGTTATGATTCGCCAGATGATGAAAAAAGTGAAGATTGAGGATGCCGGGGATACCGATCTTCTACCCGGAAGCATGGAAGACAGTTTCGTTGTAGAGGACGTCAATAGAAAAATTGTGGAAATGGGTGGCAAGCCGGCCGTTGGCAGGCCTGTTCTTCTCGGTATTACCAAGGCCTCTCTGGCTACCGATTCATTTCTTTCCGCCGCCTCGTTCCAGGAAACTACCCGGGTTTTGACCGAAGCATCCATTAAAGGAAAAATTGATCCACTTCTGGGTCTTAAGGAGAACGTTATCATCGGGAAACTGATTCCTGCCGGGACTGGAATGTCCCGCTACCGGAATATCAGGGTTATCCATGATGATGGCGGACTGGAGGAAAAGGAAACCCTTCCCCTGGATGTAACGCCGCCAACAAGCGTCGTTACCCCCAAGGAAGTTGTCGCTGAGGATACTGGGGAGGATGTTGGTGATTTGGCACCCCTTCCCGCCGGTGAATTGGAGACAGATAGGGAGTTGGCACCTGTTTTGCAACGGCAGGCAACGGATGATGAAAAAACTACCGTAGGGGATTCCGAAACATTAATGACTGCCGCCGAGGAAAATTCCTAAACGAAATTCACAATAGAAAAGGTGCAGGCGGGGTGTGTTTTTGCTGTTTTTGCCGGATTGGACCTCCCCGTTTGCACTTTTTCGGATTTTTAATTGACATTTTTTTTATGTGATGCTAAAATACGAAAGTGTGCTTGTTTTAGGGCCAGCCGGCAACGATTTTAAAAGAGCAGGTGAATCTTTAAAGTGCTACTTGAAGAGCTCAGAAAAGCCGGAAAGGTAATTGTCGGGATGCGGCAGACCATCAAGGCTATTGAAAACAATACTGTCCGGGCTGTTTATATTGCCAGGGACGCGGAGGAAAAGGTGACTTCTGCAGCGGTGCGATCCTGCACGGAAAAGAGTATCCCCTTATTTTATGTGGACACAATGGCAGAACTTGGTAAGGCCTGCAATATTAAGGTAGGGGCTGCCATGGCAGCCATTCTGGAATAGAAGGGAGGTGCAATAGTGCCCACACTTAGCCAGCTTATCAGGAAGAGTAGAAAGAAGATGGTTAAAACATCCAACTCCCCGGCGCTGGAAGGATCACCGCAAAAAAGAGGCGTCTGCACCAGGGTTTCAACCACTACACCCAAGAAACCTAATTCAGCATTGAGGAAGATTGCCAGGGTGCGTCTGACCAACGGGGCGGAGATTACCGCATATATTCCGGGTATTGGGCATAATCTTCAGGAACACTCCGTGGTCCTGGTCAGGGGAGGCCGCGTCAAGGATCTTCCCGGGGTTAGGTACCATTTAGTCAGGGGAGCTCTTGATGCTTCCGGGGTGGAAAAGAGGAAAAACAGCCGTTCCAAATATGGAACCAAAAAACCGAAGTCGTAATTGAGAGGAGGGATGTTGCTTGCCAAGAAAAGGGTCTGTATCAAAAAGAGAAATACTGCCGGATCCCCTTTATAACAGTTTGCTAGTGGCACGTTTTGCCAACAAATTGATGTATGATGGCCAAAAGGGTATTGCCCGATCGATTATCTACGATGCTTTTGATATTCTGAAGGAAAAAACGGGCAAGGATCCCTTGGAAGTATTTGAAACGGCGATCCGCAATGTTTCGCCGGTTCTGGAGGTAAAACCGCGCCGGGTTGGCGGTGCAACCTATCAGGTTCCGGTGGAGGTTAGCAATCAACGCAAAATTATCCTGGCCATCCGCTGGATTGTGAATACTTCTAGAAAACGTGGTGAAAAAACCATGGCGCAGAGGTTGGCTGCTGAGCTGCTGGATGCCGCTAACAACACCGGTGTAACGATTAAGAAAAAAGAAGATACGCACAAAATGGCGGAGTCCAACAGGGCTTTTGCGCATTACCGTTGGTAGTCCTTCTAGCCTGTTTCGCCGAGCACCTGGATAAAAGGAGGGTCGTCTCATGGATTTATCTCAAGTAAGAAACATAGGAATCATTGCCCATATCGATGGTGGTAAAACCACAACCACCGAGCGCATGCTTTTCTATACCGGAAAAGTTCATAAACTCGGTGAGGTGCACGACGGTGCGGCTACTATGGACTGGATGGTACAGGAACAGGAAAGGGGCATTACCATTACCTCTGCGGCCACGACTTGTAAATGGAAGGGTGCAGTTATAAACATTATAGATACACCAGGACACGTGGACTTTACTGTGGAGGTAGAAAGATCCCTTCGGGTTCTGGATGGGGCTGTGGGTATTTTCTGTGCCAAGGAAGGTGTAGAGCCACAATCAGAAACGGTTTGGCGGCAGGCGGATAAGTATAATGTGCCGCGGATTGCCTATGTTAATAAGATGGATATTGCCGGAGCAGATTTTTTTAATGTTTTACGTATGATACGCTCCAGGCTCAAGGCAAATGTTATTCCTGTTCAGCTTCCCATTGGGGTGGAAAGCGATTTTAAAGGTTTTGTTGATCTCGTTCGCATGAGGTCCTTTATCTATCTCGACGATCTGGGGACAGAGAGCGATGAAACAGAAATACCTGCTGATATGATGGAACTGGCGGATCGCTACAGGGACAGGATGTTGGAAACCTTGGCGGAGCATGACGAGGAAATTATGGAAAAATATCTCGACGGACGGGATATTTCGGAGGAAGAAATACGAAAGGCACTGCGCACAGCGACGATAAAACACAATTTTGTTCCTGTGCTATGTGGTTCCTCCTATCGGAATAAGGGGGTTCAGCCGCTTATGGATGCAGTTGTCCATTACCTTCCTTCTCCCCAGGAGGTACCGCCGGTTACGGGGCTGAGGGTCAAGGATAACAAGGAAGAAACGCGTGAGGCTGATAAAAATGCACCCTTTGCCGCCATTGCTTTTAAAATTATGACGGACCCCTATGTGGGTAAATTGGCTTTTGTACGCATTTATTCCGGTACCGTGGAAAGCGGTTCTTACCTTTATAATCCCCGCAAAAAAGCCAGGGAACGCATCGGGAGAATACTGCGCATGCATGCTAACCATAGGGAAGAGCTTCCCTATGCTACGGCGGGGGATATCGTGGCTATTGTTGGTATAAAAAGGACTGTTACGGGTGATACGCTTTGTTCAGAGGGTGTGCCCATTATACTGGAAAACATTAAGTTTCCCGAGCCTGTTATAGCTGTAGCCATTGAACCAAAAACACGGGCTGATCAGGACAGAATGACCACTTCGTTGCAAAAACTGGCCGAAGAAGATCCCACATTCTATACCAGTGTCAATGGGGAAACGGGCCAGACGATTATTAACGGTATGGGTGAACTGCATCTGGAAATTATCGTTGATCGCCTCATGCGCGAATTTAATGTCAATGCCAATGTGGGCCGCCCCCAGGTATCATACAAAGAAACAATTAAAAACAAATCCCAGGCAGAAGGCAGGTTTATCCGGCAATCCGGGGGCCGCGGCCAATATGGGCATGTCGTTTTGGAATTGGAACCACTGGAAAGGGGCAGCGGTTTTGTTTTTGAAGATCGGATTACCGGTGGAACGATCCCCAGGGAATTTATTCCCGCCGTGCAGGATGGGGTCAAAGAGGCCCTACAAAGCGGTGTTCTTTCCGGATATCAGGTTATCGATGTCAAGGTTGCTCTTTTGGATGGCTCCTATCATGAGGTGGATTCCTCAGAAATGGCCTTTAAAATTGCCGGATCACAGGCTTTTAAAAAGGCGATGTCAGAGGCCGCGCCTGTCCTGTTGGAACCCGTTATGAAGGTGGAGATCCTTGTTCCCGAGGAATATATGGGCGAGGTGATTGGTGACATTAACGCCCGTCGGGGTAAAATCGAAGGAATCGATCCCAAGGGCGGCAGCCAGGCCATACGCTGTTTTGCCCCTCTCGCAGAATTGTTCGGTTATGCGACGGACTTACGTTCCCATACACAGGGGCGGGGAACATTTTCTATGGAGTTTTCCCATTATCATCACCTCCCATCACATTTATCGGAAAGAGTTATTAATAAAACGTTTGCCTGAAATAATTTACAAGGGGGAAAAAAATATGGCCAAGAAGAAATTTGAGCGCACCAAGCCGCATGTAAACGTCGGCACCATTGGGCATGTGGACCATGGCAAGACCACCTTAACATCGGCAATTACCTACTGTTTAGCATCACAGGGTTATGCCT
>DUNV01000140.1 GCA_012839215.1 Bacillota bacterium | reverse complement strand
GTTCATTGACAGCAGCCCTTTTTCACTGTAATCTAATAGTAGTTACCTTATATATAATAACTGTGAGGATAGGAAATGGATTATAAGTTGTTGGCCCTTGATCTCGATGATACCCTTCTCAACGAGAAGTTTAGAATTTCCCCCCGTAATGCTGAGGCCCTGAAGGAAGCTGCCAGGCAGGGAATTGGGGTAACCCTGGCTACCGGCCGCATGTTTAGATCTTCCCTCCCCTTTGCCCGTGAACTCAATATCGGGCTGCCCCTGATTACTTATCATGGGGCGTTGATCAAAGAATCTACCGGAGAGGGGAAGGTGCTCAGTAAGTGGTCTGTTCCCCGGGATTTGGCGCTGGAAATTCTCCATTACGGCGAGGGTGAAGGTTTCCATTTTAATATTTATCTGGATGATAAGCTTTATGTTGGGGAAGAGAATGAGCATTCCCGCTATTATCAAAGTATTGCTTCTATTCCCCTGGAGACTGTGGGTAACCTGGGAAGTTTTCTTGAGAAGACTGGGGAAGAACCTACAAAATTGACAGTTATTGATCGCCTGGGCAGGTTGGAGGGGCTGCAGAAAGTACTTCTTGAAAAATATGCATCGGATCTTTCCATCCTGCAATCGCGTCCCTTTTTCTTGGAAATTACCCACCGGGAGGCCACGAAAGGTCGTGCACTAAAATTTCTGGCAGAAAGGGAGGGCCTTTCTTCTTCCCAGGTGATTGCCATCGGGGATAGTTATAATGATGTTGATATGCTGCAGTATGCAGGCGTTGGCGTGGCTATGGGCAATGCCCCTCCGGATGTAAAAAAGGCTGCCGATTTTGTGGCTATGACAAATGTGGAAGATGGGGTTGCCCGCTTTCTGGAGAATTATATACTTTAAAGGTGAGGGGTTGTTATGCAAAAAATAGAGCTGGTGGCCGATCTTCATATTCATACCATTGCCAGTGGACATGCCTACAGCACCTATGCCGAGATTGTCGAGGCTGCTGCCGGAAAAGGACTAGAGGCTATTGCTTTAACCGATCACGGCCCGGCCATGACCGGGGCCCCTTACCGTGAATACTTTGGAAACCTGACTATTTTGCCCGAAAAAGAAAAAGGCGTGGAGATATTGCGGGGAATTGAGGCAAATATTATTGACCGGGACGGCACAATTGATCTAACAGCAAACTACCTTAAGGTGCTTGATCTTGTCTGGGCAGGGTTTCATATTGATTGTTTGCAGCCGGCCGGCAGGGCGATTAATACGGAGGCGCTTTTAGGTGCCCTCAATAACCCCTATGTCGATGGTATAGTACACCCTGGAAATCCCGATTTTGCCATCGATGAGGAAGTTGTTGTCAGGGAGGCTGTAAAAAGGGGAAAAGTGCTGGAAATCAATAACAGTTCGTTTATTGTCCGCCGGGGAAGCACGAGTGGATGCCTGGAAATAGCACGGACTGTGCGGCGGTTTGATGGGCTACTTGCCCTAAGCAGTGATGCCCATGTGGCGGCCGGCGTCGGGGATTTTGCCAAGGCACTGAAGTTAGTGGAGGAAGTGGGCATTCCCCCCGAGTTGATTTTAAACGCCGACATGAATAGGTTGAAATTGTTTCTGAAAAGCCGCGGGAAAAGGCGTTTCAAAAATATTGAGTAGTAAGATCGCCCGCAAGAAAACATTTGAGGGGAAAAATAATTGATGATGCGGGATAATAGATTCGTGCTGATTACAGGTTTTTCCGGCGCAGGCAAGAGTGGTGCATTGCATAGTTTTGAGGATCTAGGCTTTTTTTCTATGGATAACCTGCCTCCGGCATTGATCCCAAAGTTTGCAGAACTATGTATCCAGTCTGAGGGTAAGATCAACCGCGTCGCGCTAGTTTGCGATATCAGGGGAGGAGAACTTTTCAGCGGGCTTTTTGATGCCCTGGATCGTTTGGAGGAAATGGGTTTTAATTATGAGATTCTTTTTTTAGAAGCTACTGAGGAGGTCCTAATTAGGCGCTATAAAGAGACAAGACGCCTGCATCCGCTGGCCGACAGGGGAAATATTTTTGAAGCAATTCGGGAAGAAAAATCTCTCCTGGGGGATATCCGTGGCAAGGCAGATATGATTGTCGATACCTCCGATCTGGCTCCGGCCCAGCTTAAAGAAAAAATTAACCAGCTCTATGCCCCGGGATCATGGGAAAGATCGATCCTCATTACGCTGATATCTTTTGGCTACAAATATGGGCTGCCCCGCGATGCCGATCTGGTTTTTGATGTGCGTTTTCTTCCCAACCCTTATTACGTAGACTCACTCCGCCCTTTAAATGGAAATGATGGCCGTGTCCAAAAATATCTTTGGAAATGGGGCATCAGCCATCGTTTCTTTCAAAAATTAGAAGATCTTGTTTCTTTTTTACTCCCTTGCTATGTCAAGGAAGGCAAACCTTTGCTGGCCATAGCCATAGGCTGTACCGGCGGAAAACATCGTTCGGTAGTCCTTACCAATGAATTGGCCCGTATACTCGATCAAAAAAAATATAGGGTCCGCATTGAGCATCGGGATATTAAAAAAGTATAAGGAGAGTGGTTAAAAATGCTTTCCTTTGCTCAGCAGGTCAAAAGCGAACTGGCTCGCAGTCCATTTGCCGGAAACTGCTGTTCATTGGCAGAAATAAAAGCCTTTCTGCAGGTAAACGGCTCTTTGGTTCTGGGAAAAAACACCCGAAAAATTCTTATTCCCACGGAGTACGCCCCGGTGGCCCGCCGCCTTTTCATGCTGTTTAAACAAGCCTTTAAAATAACACCTGATATACTAACCTACCAAAAAAACCGTCTTAGAAAAAAAAGTAGTTACCTGATCCAATTGCCCGGGAGGGAAGATACATCCAAGGTTCTCGGTGACCTTGGTTTCCTATGTTTTAGCAGGGAAAGTGAAACTGCCTTTGAGCATACCTGCTGCCGCAGGGCCTTCCTGCGCGGTGTTTTCCTCGCTGGCGGATATTTAACCAACCCCGAGAGGGAATATCACCTGGAAATTGTCGTTCCATACCAGACGTATGCGGAAGAAATTGCACAGCTTTTCAGCCTTTTCAAGCAGGAAATACGCTATTTTCAACGCAAGGATGATTTTGTCCTTTATTTAAAAGGGGCGGAAAAAATAGGGGATTTTTTAAGGATTATCGCTGCCCATAGCGGCCTGCTAAACTTTGAAAATATCCGTGTCATTAAGGAGGTGCGCAACCAAACCAACAGGCTGGTCAATTGCGAGACGGCTAACCTGACCAAAACAATATTTGCCTCCCAGGATCAGATTCAAAATATCCGCCTGATCCAAAGGACAGTAGGATTGGAGAATATTTCGCCCACACTGCGGGAAGTAGCCAACCTGCGTCTTTCGTATCCGGAGGCAACCCTAAAAGAACTGGGGGATTTGGCCAGGCCTTCCCTTTCCAAATCAAGTGTTAACCACCGCTTGCGCAGGTTAGGTGCCCTCGCCCGGAAAATACAAAAGCGCCAGCAGGCTGAAATAATACAAAAAGGCAGGAATTTTTAAGAATATGTTTAATAAATAGTAATAGGTGGGGAGGTAAAGCAAGGGATGACGATTAATTTTGAATTAGTTGTTGAGCAGTCGCAGAAACTGATTATGACTCCGGCGCTCCAGCAGGCAATTGCCCTTTTGCAATTCTCAACACCTGAGCTACAGGACTTTATACGCAATGAAATGATCAACAACCCTCTTCTTGATACACAGGAACAGGAACAGGAACAGGAAAAAGAAACAAAAAATAACGAGAATAAAGAGGATGATTTCCTTTCCCAGGAGAGTTCTTTCGATTGGAACGACTATTTTAGCGAAGAAACGGTCTACTTTCGGGAAAAAACGGCAGTCCGGGCCAAACAAGAGCCTGCTCCTGTTGATTTATATGGCTTTGGCGATAAAAGCCTTGCTGAACAGTTGATTTTTCAATTACAGATTTCTGTGTTGGATAAGGACGACTATGTCATTGGTGAATACTTGATTGGAAATCTCGATTCATATGGTTATCTCCGGGGGGAGCCCGGCGAACATGCCCGGTTTTTGCACATCAGCGAAGAAAAGATAATGGGCGTCCTGCAGATTATCCAGGCTTTTGAACCCTCGGGCGTGGGTGCCAGGAATTTGGAAGAGTGCCTCCTTATCCAGATGAGAGCCCGCCCCGATACACCTCCTCTGGCAAAAACGCTGGTGCAAAAATACCTGACAGAAATAGCGGAGGGAAAATACCGCCTAATTTCCCGTGAAATAGGTATATCACTCAAGGAACTTCAGGAATTGCTCGATTTTATTCGCACCCTCAATCCCAAGCCGGGTGCCTGCCTCGGCGGATCCGAAAAGGTTAAATATATTGTGCCCGATGTTCTCGTAGAAAAAGTTGATGGTGAATATTATATTATCATCAACGACAATCTCCCCAACCTCTGCATTAACCCATTTTACCGCAATCTTTTTATGCAAGGCGGCGAGGAGAATGTGCAGGGTTTTATTAAAAAGCGTCTCGACAGCGCCCTGTGGCTAATGAAAAGCATTGAACAAAGGCGCATTACGCTTTATCGGGTGACCCAGGAAATTGTGCGTATTCAGCGGGCTTTTTTGGAACATGGCATTCACCATCTAAAACCTTTGACATTAAAAGAAGTTGCCGATTATCTCGGAGTACACGAATCTACTGTTTCCCGGGCTACTGCCAATAAATATGTGCAGACGCCCCGGGGGCTCTATCCCCTTAAGTTCTTTTTTTCCGTGGGACTTTGTGGTTCAGGGGGGCGTGTCCGTTCGGCGCTGAGCATCAAGACATATCTTAAAAAATTAATCGACGATGAAAATCCCACTTCACCCTATAGCGATCAGGAGATCGAACTCCTGCTTAAAAAAGAAGGGATAAATATTTCCCGCAGGACGATTACCAAGTACCGGAAGGAAATGGATATCCCTCCATCTTTTAAAAGGCGGCGGGTTTAGGTCATGCAAAGGCAAGTAAGCTTACTTAAAAAAAAGAAACCAAAGCCTCCCTGTGGAAAAGCATTGCGTTGAAAGGCTGGATGGGTCTAAAAAAGGCCAGATGGGACTTTTTTAGACCCATTTATTATTGTATAATGGTTTTGGAAGTTGAAAGCGTCGGGAGTTGCAATGCTAATGATTATGGGATTTGAAAAAGATTCTTTAAACCTTATTGTTCCGGAGCTTGCGGAACTCCTGGTAAAACGTTATCAACTTTTAAGAAAAATTTATTATTCTGCCCCCATAGGCCGCCGTCCACTGGCGTCCTATTTTAATCTGGGGGAGAAAATTTTGCGCAAGGAGGTTGATCTTTTACGGGAACAGGGTTTGTTGATCGTTGATCAGCGTGGTATTTCCCTTACCCCTTCCGGGGAAAATCTTGTTACGGACATCACACCATATTTAAAGTCGCTGCTGGGTTTGACTTTATTAGAGGAAAGGCTTCTTCGGATCCTAAAAGTAAAAAGGGTCCTGGTAATTCCGGGTAACCTAGAAAATGATGAGGTTGTTCTTCTGGAGATGGGCAGGGCCGCAGCCAAAATTTTACGGGAGCTTCTGGAACCGGATATGATTTTAGCTGTTTCCGGGGGGACCTCCTGTGCGGCAGTTGCCGACATGCTTTCCGAGGGGCCGGCGCCCCACGGGATTGAAGTGGTTCCAGCCAGGGGTGGGCTGGGTGAAGTAGTCGATTACCAGGCTAATAATATTGCCGCCAGGGTGGCCAGAAAATTAAGGGCACGTTACCGTTTGTTGCACCTTCCCGATTCCCTTGGTGAGGAGGCCCTGCAGATCGTCATGAAGGATGAAAAGGTTCAAAGGATCCTGGGGATGATCAATTCAGCAAAGGTTTTACTTCACGGGATCGGCATTGCCGATGAGATGGCCCGTTGCAGGAATGCCACCCCCGAAGAAATAAAAAGGTTGGTCCATGAGGGGGCTGTCGGTGAGGTGTTCGGCCTTTTTTATAATGCCGGGGGGGAAATTGTCGGCAGTATACCCGGGCTGGGGCTTTACCTTGACAATCTAAACAAACATGCCCGTCATGTTATCGTTGTTGCCGGAGGCAGGAAAAAGGCCGAGGCCATTATTGCCATTGTCGGAAACCATCCCCGCGATCTGCTGGTCCTTGATGAGGGGGCAGCGCGGAAAATTGCGGAGATTGCCGGGGATAACGGGGGCGATAAGGCGTTCGATGAATAAGGCCAGCCAAATCGGTAAATCTATGTTTAGGTTTGCAAAAAGCATGTTTCTGCAGCGTGAAAAATGGTTTGGGAATCTGTGCAGTGGAAACAAAAATAAGTGAGGAATATTAAGGAGGCAAAGAGTAATGGCAGTAAAGCTGGGGATTAACGGTTTTGGTAGGGTGGCAAAAGCCTGCCTGAGGGCATCTTTGCAGCATCCGGATGTCGAGGTCGTGGCGGTGAACAGTATTCGTGATCCCAAGTTGCTGGCACACTTGCTCAAATACGATACCGTCTACGGTACCCTAGATGCCACAGTAGAAGCAAAGGGGCAAAGCCTGTTCGTTGATGGCCGGGAAATCAAGATTCTGGCACAGAGGGATCCGGCCATGCTTAATTGGACGGATGTAGGTGCGGAAATTGTTTTAGAGGCGACCGGTGCCTTTAATCAGCGTGAAAAGGCAGAAATTCATCTGGATGGGGGAGCCAAACGCGTTGTCATTACTGCTCCGGTTAAAGGAGATGGGCTGACTGTTGTCATGGGTATTAATGAGGGAGACTATGATCCGGCCAAACACCATGTTGTTTCCAACGCTTCCTGCACGACCAACTGTCTGGCCGTCGTGGCAAAGGTCTTGCATGAAAAAATGGGGATTAAACGTGCCTTAATGACGACGATCCATGCCTACACCAACGATCAAAGAATTCTGGATATCACCCACAGCGATTTCCGCAGGGCCAGGGCCGGGGCAGTGTCAATGATTCCTACCACGACGGGTGCGGCGCGTAACGTGGGACTCGTTCTGCCTGCTCTTCAGGGACGGATTAATGGTACCGCAGTACGCGTTCCCACTTTTACCGTTTCGCTAGTGGACCTGGTCGCCGAATTAGAAAAAAGTGTGACTGCTGAAGAGGTTAATGCCGCCTTTGAAGAGGCTGCACAGGGTGAACTAAAGGGTTATCTGGGTGTTACCTTTGAACCTCTGGTTTCTATCGACTTCAAACAAAATGATTGTTCCGGCGTGGTTGATGGTCTCTCAACCATGGTTTTGGAAGATAAGATGGTCAAGGTACTGGCCTGGTATGATAATGAGTGGGGCTATTGTGTCAGGGTGCTTGATTTGGCTGCCTACGTAGCCAGTAAAGGGCTCTAGGGCTGTTATGAAATCTGGTGACCATAAATAGAGGAGTGGAATGATACCTTGTCCAAGTTGACTGTCAAAGATGTTTCCGTGGAAGGGAAGAAGGTTTTTCTTAGGGTGGATCTTAATGTTCCACTTTCTACCGAAGGTGAGGTATTGGATGATTTCAAAATCCGTGCCGTTCTTCCAACCATTCATTTTCTTCTGGAAAGGGATGCCCGCCTAATCCTGGCCTCACATCTGGGGCGGCCTAAGGGGAAAGTGGTGGAGACGCTGCGCATGGCCCCGGTTGCCCGGCGGATTTCTCAACTTCTCGGGCAGGAGGTAGTTGTTGCCCCAGGAGTGGCGGGGGCGGAGGTTGAAAGAAGAATTGAAAAATTGCCCCCCGGGGGGGCGCTCCTGCTAGAAAATCTTCGCTTTGAACCCGGTGAAACCCAAAATGACCCTGCTTTGGCGGAAGCCCTCTCGCGCCTAGCCGATCTTTTCGTCAACGATGCTTTTGGGACAGCGCATAGGGCCCATGCCTCCAACTGCGGGATCTCTGCTTATTTGCCGGCAGTTGCCGGCCTGTTAATGGAAAGGGAACTTCTTTACCTTGCCAAAAGCAGGGAAAATCCCACCCGGCCTATGACTGCTATCCTGGGGGGCAAAAAAGTTGCCGATAAAATCGGTGTTATTCGCTATTTTATGGAACAAGCCGATCATCTCCTGCTGGGCGGGGCCATGGCCAACACGTTTTTAAGGGCACAAGGTCACCCGCTAGGCAATTCCCTTTTTGAAGAGGATAAACTCGGTGTCGCCAGGGATATTTTGCAAGAATCTGTCGATAAGAAGGCTAAAATTATTCTCCCTGTCGATGTGGTTGTCGCCGAAGAACTTCGCAGCAGCGCACCCTTTAAAGTGACCGGGGTGGAAAATATCCCGCAGGGATGGGGCGCTGTCGATCTGGGCCCGGGAACGGTCAGCCTTTTCAGGGAAATTATTGCTGCGTCCAAAACGGTGATCTGGAACGGCCCCCTCGGTGCTTATGAGTTTCCCCCATTTAATAAGGGTACGGAGGATGTTGCCGAGGCTGTCGCCTACTCTGGTGCCCAGTCCATTATCGGCGGCGGGGATATTGTGGCGGCCCTGCGGGATCTGGGGCTGGCTGAAAAATTTACACATCTATCGACCGGAGGCGGTGCAGTCCTGAAGTATTGGGAAGGAGATGTTCTTCCCGGACTCGATGTTCTCCAGGAAAAAAGCGGGGCAGCCCGCTAGCACAGAAGGGGCGTTTAAAAAGTTATGAGAATTCCTATGGTAGTTGCCAATTGGAAAATGTATAAGACACTGGATGAGGCATTGGCATTTCTCCAGGCCTTCCCCCTGGAGGCGGAAGGTGTTGAAGATGTAGAGGTGGTCATCTGCCCTCCATTTATTTCCCTGGCAGATTTTTCACGCCGGCTCGCAGGAGGTTCCCTTATTCTTGGCGCACAAAATATGCACTGGGAAAAGGAGGGGGCCTATACGGGGGAGATATCTCCCCCTATGTTGCGGGAACTGGGGGTTAGGTATGTTATTATCGGCCATTCAGAGCGGAGGAACTTTTTCGGGGAGAGCGATCGGGTGGTGCGCAACAAAGTGGAGGCTGCCCTGACATACGGACTTTTTCCTATCCTCTGCCTGGGTGAAAATTGGGATCAATTTAACAATGGGCAGACCCAGGATGTTCTAAAAAATCAACTTCTTTTGGCTCTAGAAAAGATTAGCCCCAAAGGGGAACTTATACCCAACCTTGTCGTTGCCTACGAACCCATCTGGGCCATCGGGACGGGAACCCCGGCTACGGGCCAGACTGCCTCGGATGTTGCCGGGTATCTTAGGGGATTGTTAAAGGAACTTCTAGGGGGGGTTGCCGATAATATCCGTATACTCTACGGGGGGAGTGTCAACCCCGAAAATATTCTAGAATATGTGGGTAAGCCCGATGTGGACGGAGCCTTGATCGGTGGAAGCAGTCTCAAGGCACAGTCCTTTGCCGAAATGGCCAGGGCTGTTTCCGGTGAAAGGAGAGGGTAAGGGTTGCCCGGCCGGGGAAAGAGTTTGCTGATGCTGATTATTATGGATGGTTGGGGGCTTAGGGACGAAGAATATGGAAATGCCATACGGCAGGCACGGACCCCCAATGTGGATTACTATAGCCATGCTTTTCCTTTTACGCGTCTTGCTGCCAGCGGTGAGGCAGTGGGACTACCCGGTAATCAGATGGGTAATTCCGAGGTCGGGCATTTGAACCTTGGTGCCGGAAGGATTGTTTACCAGGACATTTTGCGAATCAACAAGGCCATTGATGATGGTAGTTTTTTTGGTAATACAGTTTTGCTGGAGACAATGAAAAAGGTAGCAGAAAGAGGATCCGCGCTACACCTGATGGGCCTTCTCTCTGATGGGGGGGTCCATAGCCACAATACACACCTATATGCCCTTTTAAAGATGGCCAGGATGTTCGATCTGCAGAATGTTTTTGTTCATGCCATTCTGGACGGGAGGGATACCCCCCCGTCCAGTGCAGGCGTGTACCTGCGGGAACTGGAAGAGGAGATCCTAAAAATTGGAACAGGGAAAGTAGCCAGCATTGCCGGGCGTTACTGGTCGATGGATCGGGATCGCCGCTGGAAGAGGACAGAAAAGGCCTATTTTGCCTATACTGAAGGGCTGGGCCGGCGGGCCCCGGGTAGCAGTGAGGCCATCGAGGAAGCCTACAGGGTTGGCGAAACCGATGAATTTGTTTTGCCAACTGTTATTGAAAATCAATCCGGCAGGCCCCTGACGACAATTCAAACGGCGGATGGTCTCATATTTTTTAATTTTCGCGCCGATCGGGCCCGGCAGATCAGCAGAGCCTTTCTGGAAAGGGGATTTCAGGAATTTGATCGGGGCAGCCTGCCTCCCTTTCCTTTTTATGCGGCTATGACTGAGTATGATGAGCATTTTAAGGTGCCGATCATTTTTCCCCCTGAACACCCGACAGACACCCTGGGGGAAATAGTATCAGCTGCGGGCCTCAGGCAGCTGCGTATTGCAGAAACGGAAAAATATGCCCACGTCACCTACTTTTTTAGCGGCGGCGTAGAGAAAATTTTTCCCGGCGAGTTAAGGATTCTTGTTCCTTCGCCTGATGTGGCCACCTATGATCTCCAGCCAGAGATGAGTGCTCCGGAGCTGACGCGGGAAATGTTGAAGGTTCTAGAAGGCGAACAAGCTGACTTTATCGTGCTTAACTATGCCAACGCCGATATGGTCGGGCATACCGGTAAATTGAAGGAAAGTATTCAGGCTGTGGAAACGGTTGACCGGGAAGTTGGCATTATCGTTGAGGAGATGCGCAGAAGAAAGGGCACTGTTCTTATTACTTCCGATCATGGCAACGCTGAAGTGATGATAGCGGAAGACGGCCTGCCCCATACAGCACACACCAACAATGATACGCCCTTTATCCTTATTACCCCAAACGGAGAGTACCACTTGCCAGATAGGGGCAAACTTAGCGATGTGGCACCAACTATTTTAAAACTGCTGGGCATTCCCATCCCGGCAAAAATGAGCGGGATATCTTTGATTTAAAGCGGAGGTGTAAAAAAATGAGCACATTGATTCATGCCATTCATGGTAGGGAAGTACTCGATTCAAGAAGCAATCCCACCGTGGAGGTCGATGTGATGTTGGAATGTGGGGCCATTGGCCGGGCTGGTATTCCTTCCGGGGCTTCTACAGGCACTTTTGAGGCAGTCGAGTTGAGGGATAAGGATAAAAAACGCTATTTGGGCAAAGGGGTTCTTACTGCTGTCCAAAATGTCAACGAGAAAATTGCACCGGTCTTAAAGGGGAAGGATGCCCTGGAACAGGGAGTGATCGATGCCCTTATGCTGGAAATAGATGGCACGGAAAATAAGGGCCGGCTGGGGGCCAATGCTATTCTGGGCGTATCGCTGGCTGCAGCCAGGGCGGCGGCCAATGCCCTGGGGTTGCCCTTGTACCGTTATTTTGGGGGGATTAATGCCTGCCTTCTTCCCGTGCCCATGATGAATATTCTCAATGGGGGCCAGCATGCGGACAATAATGTAGATATACAGGAATTCATGATTTTGCCCGTGGGGGCGCAAAGTTTCCGCGAGGCACTGCGCATGGGTTCAGAGGTCTACCACTCGCTGAAAAAGGTTTTGCGGGAAATGGGTCTGGCCACCGGTGTTGGGGATGAGGGCGGTTTTGCTCCCAATTTGACTTCCAATGAAGATTCCCTGCAACTGATCGTCAGGGCTATCGAGGAGGCGGGTTATGAGCCGGGTAGCGAAGTATCGCTGGCCCTGGATGTTGCTGCCACGGAACTTTTTGAGGGCGGAAAGTACCACCTGCGGGGCGAGGGCCTGGAAATGGATGCGGAAAAAATGGTGGAGTATTATGTAAAAATGGTGGAAAAATACCCCATTGTGTCTATCGAGGATGGATTGGCGGAGGAGGACTGGGATGGCTGGCAAAAGCTGACCCAGGCTCTGGGAGAAAAAATTATTCTGGTGGGCGACGATCTTTTTGTGACCAATCCCCGGCGTCTGGAACGGGGCATCGAGGAGGGCGTGGCTAATTCCATACTGATCAAGATGAACCAGATAGGGACAATTTCGGAAACCCTTCAGACGATGCAGATCGCCCTGCAGAGGGGCTATAGCTGTGTGGTTTCCCACCGTTCAGGTGAAACGGAAGATACAGCCCTGTCCGATCTGGCTGTGGCGCTAAACTGTGGATTTGTTAAAACCGGTGCCCCTGCCCGTGCCGAAAGGGTTGCTAAGTACAACCGCTTGCTGCGCATTGAAGAAGGCCTTGGTAAAATAGCCCGCTATCCCGGAAGGGCATGTCTGGGCTAGAACTTTTAGCCGCCGATTTGCTTGCCAGTCCTCTTTTCTTATGATAAAATGGGCATGGTCATTTTAGCCTGGTTTTTAGAGGAAAGGTGTGGTAGTTTGTGAAATTGGCACTAACAATTGTCTACATTATTATTTGTATTGGTTTAATTGCCACTGTTCTACTACAGTCTGGACGTAGTGCGGGGCTATCGGGTGCTATTGCCGGGGGTGCCCAAACCCTATTTGGAAAGAAGAAGGGTATGGATGATCTTTTAGGTAGGATTTCTACAGGGCTTGCTATTGCTTTTATGGTCATGGCCATCATCCTGACGGTACTAGCCGGCTAATTGTTTATCCAACCCTTGTTGTAGAGAAATACAGGAGGGGGGAATTGCCTGATAAAATAAAATTTTCGCATGTCCTTAAATAAAAGGGGTATTTTGAAAAAGGAGGAGGAGGTAGAGAATGGGTCTCGAATCTTTAGCACCGATTGCGGGTATTATCGCTATTATTTTCGGGATAATACTCTGGATCAGAATAAACAACACAGATCCCGGTACCAAGCAGATGCAGGAAATTGCTTCTGCCATCCATGAAGGGGCTATGGCCTTTCTGAATAGGGAATACCGGACCTTGGCCATTTTTGCACTAGTTCTCTTTTTTGTTTTAGGTTTCGCCATTAATTGGATGACGGCCATCTGCTTTGTTGTAGGGGCAATTTTTTCTGCCACGGCCGGCTATGCCGGGATGAAGGTTTCCACCAGTGCCAATGTGCGCACGGCTAGTATGGCGCGCAAAGGGATAAACGAAGCACTGACGGTAGCTTTTTCCAGCGGCTCGGTTATGGGTATGATGGTTGCGGGTATAGGTCTTTTGGGGCTGGGTGTCATGTATCTTATCTTTGGTGATCCAACCATTGTCAATGGCTATGCCCTGGGAGCCAGTTCCATTGCTCTCTTCGCCCGTGTTGGGGGCGGTATCTACACCAAGGCCGCGGACGTAGGTTCTGACCTTGTAGGAAAAGTTGAAGCAGGTATTCCCGAGGATGACCCCCGCAACGCCGGAGTTATCGCTGACAACGTAGGGGATAACGTAGGTGACGTAGCCGGGATGGGGGCCGACCTGTTTGAATCTTATGTGGGTTCAATTATCGCCACTATGACGGTGGGGATGTTACTGACCAAGGGGGATGGCAATATTGGCTGGATTATCCTTCCCTTGATGGTAGCCTCCATTGGCATTATTTCCTCTGTGATTGGTTTCTTTTTTGTCCGGGCCAAAGAAGGAGTGCGCCTGGGGGCTGCTCTGGACCGTGCTACCACAGTTGCAGCAATTATCGTCATTATCGCCGCTTATTTTATAACTATGCAGATGATTGGTTCCGCTGGGCCATTTTTTGCCATTATTGCCGGGCTTTTGGCCGGCGTGATAATCGGCAGGTTGACCGACTATTATACCTCATATAGCTTTGCTCCAACGCAAAATATTGCCAAGGCCTCCCAAACGGGAAGTGCTACCAATATCATTAGTGGTCTTGCTTTGGGTATGACGAGTACAACCTGGCCCCTGATCGTTATTATGATCGCCATTGTTGTTGCTTACTTAAGCGCAGGTGTTTATGGTATTGCCATTGCGGCAGTGGGAATGCTTTCCACAGTGGCTACCACTGTTTCCGTGGATGCCTATGGTCCTGTGGCGGATAATGCCGGCGGGATCGCTGAAATGTCCAAGCTTGATCCCAAAGTCAGAGAAATTACCGATGAACTGGATTCAGTGGGGAATACCACTGCGGCTATCGGCAAGGGCTTTGCTATTGGTTCCGCGGCCCTGACCGCTCTGGCTCTCTTCACCGCCTACACCCAGGCGGCAGCTATTGACATCATCAATATTACAAACCCCTATGTCGTCGTTGGGCTCTTTATCGGCGGCACAGTTATTTTCTTCTGCAGCGCCAGAACAATGGAGGCTGTGGGGAAAGCTGCCTTTGATCTTATTGAGGAAATCAGGCGCCAGTTCAGGGAAATTCCCGGGATTATGGAAGGGAAGGCAAGGCCTGAGTATGCACGCTGCGTTGATATCAGCACAGCTGCCGCTTTAAAATATATGGTTGTGCCAGGACTTGCCGCTGTTATCGTTCCTATTCTTGTGGGATTACTTCTTGGCAAAGAAGCCCTGGGTGGAGTTCTCGCCGGGGCTACAGTGACCGGTGTTCTCATGGCTATCTTTATGGCCAACTCCGGGGGTGCCTGGGACAATGCTAAAAAATGGATTGAAACAGGGCAAATTGGGGGCAAAGGCAGCGATGCACATAAGGCTGCAGTTGTAGGCGATACCGTCGGGGATCCGTTTAAGGATACTTCCGGCCCCTCTATTAACATTTTGATTAAATTGATGAGCATTGTAGCACTTGTTTTTGCACCGATTTTCTTTTAAGGTAATAGCATTGCTTTTGAGAATAAAAAGGCCGTCTTTTAGGTAATATTTAGGAAGACGGCCTTTTTATTAGCGATATTTTGACAGTCAACAAAAGATCTACTACCTTCTAATTCAGGAAATAATAGGTTATAATAGATTTAGGGTTGTTTTTTGCAGTAAATCAGGATTGTGCAAGGCTATTAAAGATAGATCGTGGACAGGCAATAATAATTAAGAAAAGGTTGTGGATATGTTTTAAATGGGTATAAAAGAGAAAAGGATCTTAAATTTAATGTTTAGGGAGGGTTATCGTCCCCTGACTTTTGAAGGCTTGCAAAAGGCCCTCAATGTAAAAGGCGATCGTGAAATTCGGTTACTCTATACCATGCTGGAAAAGTTGGAAAATGAAGGTTCTATTGTAAAAACCTTACAGGGCCGCTACAGCCCTTTACAGGGAATTGGGCTCTTGCTGGGGAGAATACAGGCGCATTTTCAGGGCTATGCCTTTTTAATTCCTGAGGCACTTGGCGTCAAGGATGTTTTTATTCCTCCTGATAAATTGGGGGGCGCCATGCACGGCGATCAAGTGATCGTGCGGGTTTCAAAAGGAACCGGGCGGCGGCGGCAGGAAGGTGTCGTGACGCGCGTTTTAAGCCGCCACAATCGCCAGGTGGTGGGAACTTTCGAGGGTCAAAGGGGGGGAGGTTCGGTTATCCCCGATGATCGACACCTCCCTAAAAAAATTAAGGTTGTCAGGGGAAAGAATCTGGCTGTGCGGGATGGGTACAAAGTTTTGGTCCAGATCACGCGCTGGCCTGATACTTCCGGCAATCCTCCCCAGGGTCGAATTGTGGAGGTGTTCGGTGCCCAGGATAGCCCCGGAGTAGATATAACTTCCATACAACGCAAACATGGCATTCCCCTGGCATTTCCCGACAGAGTTTTGAAAGAGGCAGGCTTGCTGGAAGGAATAAGTGAAAATGGCGGGGTTGCCGCGGAAGAACGACTGGATCTAACCGGGTTACCAATGGTGACGATCGATGGTGCTGATGCCAAGGATCTGGACGATGCAGTTTCGCTGGAAAAGGTGGAAGGCGGCTATAGACTTGGTGTGCATATTGCCGATGTCAGCTATTTCATCAAGCCCGGAAGCGCATTGGATAGGGAGGCCTCCCAGCGGGCAACGAGCGTCTACCTTCCCGATCGTGTTATCCCTATGTTGCCGCCACAACTTTCCAATGGGATCTGCAGTTTGAATCCTGGGGATTTGCGGCAAACGATCAGTGTTCTAATTGATATTGACCACCAGGGTAGGTGGCAGGATTATACCTTTTCACCCAGTTTTATCACTGTGGACAAACGTATGATCTACGATGAGGTAAACGGCATTTTGGGTGGAGATGAAGTGCTCCGGCAAAAATATGCCGATTTCACAGAAACCTTTGAAGATATGGCCGGGTTGGCCAAAATGCTAAAAATGCGCAGAATGAAACGGGGTGCCCTGGACTTTAACCTTCCCGAGGCAAAAATAATACTCGATGAGGAAGGCAGACCGCTGGAGATCAGGGTTGTGCGAGGAGGCCAGGCCGAGTCCATCATTGAGGAATTTATGCTGCTTTGTAACGAAATTATCGCTGCTCATTTTCAGGAATTAAAGGTGCCCTTCATCTATCGGGTGCACGAAAGGCCGGAAGGGGATAAACTGTTCTCCCTTAAAAATTTCCTGTGGCTGATGAATATTTCTTCGGCTAACGAAAGGGAACTGTCCTCGCCGAAGGATTTCCAAAAAATTATGGAAAAGGTGAAAGGGACGCCGAAGGAATCCGTCATTAATTATGTTATGTTACGCACGATGCCCCAGGCAATCTATAGCGACAAATCACTGGGACACTTCGGTCTTGCCACGCGCCACTATACGCATTTCACTGCTCCAATCCGCCGCTATCCTGATCTGATGATTCATCGCATTTTACGTTTAAGCCTTAATAAAAGATTAACGGCGGCAGAAACACGCAAACTGGCCTCGATCCTGCCCAAACTTGTCCAGCATTGTTCGGAACAGGAAAGGATAGCCATGGAGGCCGAAAGGGAATGTGTAGATTTAAAGAAGGTGGAATATATGGAAGGCTGTCTTGGGGAAGTATATGAAGGAATTATTAGCGGGGTTACCTCCTTCGGCTTTTTTGTGGAGTTACCCAATACAGTTGAAGGGCTGGTACGACTTGCCAGTCTTAGCGATGATTCATATTATTACGATGAGAAAAGCTATTCCCTCATTGGTGAAAGAACAGCCCAAAAGTACAGCCTGGGGGATGCCGTCCGGGTTCAGGTGGAACGGGTCGATAAGGAAATGCGCACAGTCTATTTTGCCTTGTTGAAATAAATGTAAATCAGTGCTATAATATAGACAGTCGCCAGCAAGCCCTACCATGGAACAACTCAGCCGAAGGTAGGGTTAAATTTTCTCTAAATGCCGGTTTGGTAGGAGGTGCCACGGATCATGGAAAAGAATGAAGGGGTTAGGGTTCTTGCACAGAATCGCAAGGCCCGACATGACTATTTTATTGAGGAAACCTATGAGGCCGGCATTGCCCTTGTGGGCAGTGAGGTAAAATCCATGCGGGCGGCGCGGGCCAACCTAAAGGATAGTTATGCCCGTGTTGTCAACGGAGAACTAATGTTGTATAATATGCATATTAGTCCTTATGATTTTGCCAGCAGTCTCAATCATGATCCACTGCGTGAAAGAAAGCTGCTCATGCACCGGCGGGAGATCAATAAGCTGGCGGGATATGTGCAGGAAAAAGGATATGCCCTCATCCCGCTGCGCACTTATTTAAAAAGGGGCAAGGTAAAGATCGAGCTGGCCCTGGCCCGGGGGAAGAAAAAATATGATAAGAGGCATGACCTGGCAGAAAAGGATGCCAAGAGGGAAATAGAAAGGGCCTTTAAAGATAGGCAGCAATATAGATGACAATTATAGATTATGACATGCCCCAATTTATAGCAATAGACGTGCAATTATAGCAGGCAATACAGGATGGCAGTTAATAATTATGGGGGTGAAACGGTTTCGACGGGGGTAGGAGAGGCAGGAGAAGCGAGTCCAGGACCATGGCCTGGTAAAAACATGGAACGGCTATAACTGCCAAACCAGAATTAGCACTCGCTGCTTAGATAAAGCGGCGCGCCCCTCTTTTCCGTGCTTGCCGGAAAAGATAAGGGTGTCATAAAAGCAGGCTACCTGCAGCGGAGGCCGCTCCTCCTTTGCGGCGGGGAACTTAATTGGAGCTAGCACCGGGGTATCCCGCCCAGGTTGATTCCGGTGCGAAACAAAAACCAGGGCTACACTCGTAGATGCTCCTGTGGCTATACTTCCGGACGCGGGTTCGACTCCCGCCGCCTCCACCAGTCATATCCACAATCGTATCAATTTCAATTTTATCATCATAAACGATTACTCTTTTAACGTAAGTCTGGATGATGCGTTTCTGCTCTTCCGGGCTTTTATTTTTTATATCAGCATCTTTTTGGAGATAACGGCGAATCATTTCTTCAGTAGGGGTGTGTATTTGAGCCTGAAGTTTTGCTTCCTCAAGTTTTATTGTGATATTGGCCTTTTTAGTTTCCAACTCGTCCATTTTCTCTTTCATGGACTGATGGAACATCCCAGCAGCTATAGCGTTCACAATATTGTTGATCTCCGTTTGCACTCCGGCCAATTGATCGGTAAACAACTTTATATCCCGATTAATCTCCTTGCTTTGAGAGGCTACATATTCGGATATTTTCACCACCAACCTTTCAATAGCTTCAGGAGAGAATACATTTTTCTCAAGGTGTTCAATTACGGCATTTTCAACGAAGTCTTTACCAATGTCTTTCATGTCGCATTCCTTAGTTCTCTTGCGGGTAGAGCATTCATAGGTTACATATAGAGTTTTATTCCTTCCGGAGTGTCGCCGGTTGCCAACCATAGCTCCACCGCACTTGCCGCAGTATATTAAGCCTGATAGCAGGTATATTTCCTTTGCTTTATATGCTGCTGTTCTTCTTTTATTTTTTTTCATGCGTTCCTGCACCACCCTCCAGGTCTCATCGTCAATGATCCGTGGCATTCCACCCTCAATTCTGATGATTTCATCCTCGTTTTTGCTCTTGTGGTGATTGCGCTTACCGTTAATCTTGCTGGCTGAACGATTAAATATATAAACCCCCCGGTATTTTTCGTTCTTAAGTATGTCGTGAATGCTATTTTTACCAAACGGTCTACCTGTTTGTGTTTTGTGGCCTTCCTGGTTTAATTTATTTATTATTTCGCTATACCCTTTTCCAGTAGCATACATTTCAAAGATTGTTCGTACAATCTGAGCTTCTTGTTCGTTAATTATGTATGTTTTTTCAGGTGTCACATCATATCCAAGTGGTGGTTTACCACCAGTGTGTTTGCATTGGAGAGCAGTTTCCTTCATACCTTTCATGACCTCCCGGGCAAGGTTGCGGCTGTAGTATTCGGCCATGCCTTCAAGGACGGACTCAAGAATAATGCTTTCCGGGCTGTCATCAAGATTTTCAAGAACCGATATAAGCCGCACGTCATTTCTTTTGAGCTGGCGCTTATAAAATGCACTATCATATCTGTCCCGGCTGAAGCGATCCAGTTTATGTACAACGACAACATCGAACAGGCCTAGTGAGCTATCTTGTATCATTCGCAGGAAGCCGGGCCTGTCGTCGGTTGTGGCACTCCGTGCTTCATCTGTGTATATTTTTACGAGTTGCATGTTGTTGTTTTGGCAATATTCACGTATGGCACGGATCTGGCCCTCGATTGATTCATCACGCTGGTTATCAGATGAATAGCGGGCATAGGCAACGGCCTTTTTCATATAGAGCACCTCCAATATAAAAACATATGTTTGTATATATTAGCAAAAAAAATTATATTTATAACGTTCATAGTCCCCGCTTCCAAGAAGGGCTTTTGACAAAATTTTACGGTACCGCACCAATTCCTGCTTAACACCAAAGGCTTCCCCCAAGGTGTAGTCGTTTTCCTCTTTGGCCAGGTGCGCCTCAAAAACACCAACAGGCATAAGGAAATACGCCGCAAACGCCTGGGCCTGGGCTTCGTTTTTGTCAACAGTAAGCGGATTCAGCAGGGCAGTGTTACCAGCATGGTACATATGAGCTGCTTCGTGAACTAAATATTCCCTTAGGCAGTTGTTCTCCGGGGCTTGTCCGACGTAAATGGTATTATCACAGAATAGGGCGCAGGTGAGGTATTTTGCGATCTGAATACTAATGCCCTCGCTGTAAATAACGTGTTCTATCACATCCAGGGGGATTGGGAATTCTTTAACTTGGTATTTATAAAGAAGTTGGTTTGCTTTTTCAGCCATGAAGAGATGCATGGGTAACTCCTAATAAAGGATTGAGGTTATTTAGGGCCAATCTGAAAAAAGTAAAGAATAAAACCTACAATTACACCACCTATAACTGTGATTGCCAGTGGTTTAAACCATGAAGAAATGCTATTTAAAGTATTTTTTAAAACTGCAATATCAGATTGTATTTCAGGAAGTTTCTCGGTGGCTATGTTTTTAACATCACCTTTTAATTCGTCTATATCTCTTCTTAAATATTTCACATCGCCTTTTATTATAGCAACATCTTTTTGCAGCTCATCCATCATTGTCGTTCCCTCCTTATTACTCGGCTCGCTAATAGTGCTTTCATATAAATCGATTGAATAAGCTGGTTTTTTAGCAGGCTCTGTAAAGCGTTCTTCTTTTAAAAAAGAAGGATGTTTCATGACAACTGCATAATATCCTTCTGGTACTTGTGTCTCATAAGGTTCTGATCCTCTAGTATTATCTATAATATGCTTAATTAATCTCGATTTGTCAAAGGGAATTCCTTTTTTTGTATCAGTTTCTGAAGAAAAGGGGTACATTGTCCTATTTATGGTAGCATTATTCATTGTTTTTCACACCCAGAAGATTCATAATTAACATAACCCTTGAACGAGTAAAATTATAGCCTTCGTCAAGAAGTGAGTGAAATTCTCTTAAACTTACCTTGCCCTCTTTAAAAAGATCAATATCCACGAGCAAAGCATCATATATCAATTCTCTTTTATCTGTATCTCGTATTTCAACACTTCTAACAGCTATGGGCCTTATAAAAATTGTATATTTTTTATTTTCTTTAGCCAGCCGTAATTCTACTTGTCCGCCTTCAATGGTGCCCAAATCTACTGCCGCTATTTTGTATAATTTACTAAAAAAAATGTTTACAAAAATATCTCTTGCTTCTTTTAGGCTGGGATATTTTATCGTCCAGTGATAACGTATGCCCACTCTATT
>DUNV01000139.1 GCA_012839215.1 Bacillota bacterium | reverse complement strand
TGGCGGAAACGGGATAAAACCCGCACCACTATGCAGGGTGAATGGATCAATACAGGCGATAAATATTATATTGATAATGAAGGATATTACTGGTGTGCCGGGAGATCGGACGATATGCTCAAAGTTGGCGGTATCTGGGTTTCCCCGCTGGAGGTGGAAAACTGCCTCAGCGAACACCCGGCGGTACTGGAATGTGCTGTTGTCGGCTTTTTGGATGACAAGCAATTAGTCAAGCCCAAAGCCCACGTCGTCCTCAGGGAAAATTACCAAGCCTCCGATGAACTCCGTCAGGAATTGAAACAATGGGCCTTGGACAGAATGGCCAAATTTAAACATCCCAGGCGGATTGAATTCGTGGATGAACTTCCCAAGAGCTCGACCGGCAAGATCCAGCGCTTTAAATTGCGTTAAATAATTTTGCAGATAGTGTTTATACAATCAGGTTAATATTTAAAACATAAATAGATAAGGTGTTGTCCTATGCAAAGCATATCCCATCCTGAGCAGGGCGAAGGATCTTTGTTCGTTCGCCGTGTTCAGGGTTTTTTTTGAAATAAATGTTGACATATGCCCATTATTTAATTATGATTATAGCAGTTGGTTCAATGTTAAAATATAATAAAGGACGATAATGCAAAATGAAAATTGCCATTAGTACTGGTAAAGAAAACAAAGGTGCACTTCTAAACCCCCGTTTTGGCCGCTGTGAATTTTTTGCCATCTATGACACAGAATTAAAGGAATGGAAATTTTACCCTAATCCCGGTGCCCTGGAGGGCAGTGGGGCGGGAATCAAGGCAGCCGAATTTATTATCGAGCAAGAGGTTGATGTGCTGCTCACCGGAGAGCTAGGGCCTAAGGCTGCCAGTCTCATTGAAGGTTCTGGAGTAAAGTTTTATCGCCTGCCGGAAATCACCCTGCAAGAGGCGGTAGCGGAATTTGAAAAAGGTAACATTGCAGCCCCGCAAACGGATCCCGTTGAAAGCCCGGGTGCCTCCGGGGATCAACTGCCGGAGGAAGTCTTCCTTTCCCGGGGTAGGATAGCCATTGCCACCGAGGGTACAGGCGTGGCCCAACATTTTGGTCGCTGCCAGGCCTATACGATTGTCGACATAGAAGACGGCAGGGAAGTTAACAGTATAGTCAGTACCAGCCCTGGCCACCAACCGGGTTTTTTGCCCGGCTACCTGCGTGAAAAGGGCGTCAACTGTGTTATCGCCGGTGGAATGGGTCCGCGTGCCCAGGGGCTTTTCGCCGAGCAGGGCATCTATACTATCATTGGCGTAACCGGATCGGTCAAGGATGCCGTCAGGGATTATCTCCGGGGTAACCTTACTGCCGGGGTAGATCTTTGTTCGCAGGGGCAGCCCGGGCATGGCCATGGTTGCGGGGATCATGGGCATGGGCATCAACATGGGGATGGGCCGGGTTTCCGCAGTAAATAACGTTGTTTGCTCAATTTGACAGTAGTGCATGCCTTAATAATTAAAAGCACTTCCCTATGCTCAACATATACTGGGGAAGTGCTTTTTTTAGGGCTTAACCAGGGACTGGCTATTCCTCCTGTGATTTTTTGGAAATATTACCAAAATATTTGATAAACAAATTATCGACGGCTTCTATTGATTCTGCCTTAAAGTTTCGGTATGCATCCATTATTTTCCTGGCCTCGGGGGTTAGTTCAGAACCGCTGCGGGATCCGCCGATATACTTGTCCATTAGTTTAACGCCCAAATGTTTTTCTGTGGCATTTATTTTCCCCCAGGCTGCGCGGTAAGACATGCCGAGTTTGGCCGCACCCCGATTGATGGAGCCACATTCATCAATTGCCTGAAAAAGGGCCAGCCTGCCTCCGCCGAAAACAACACTTTTGTCCACCTCTATCCAAATTTTGCATTTTGGTTTCAGCACCTTGTCTGATATGGGTTTCTCCTTCTGGTTCAAAAATCGCCA
>DUNV01000138.1 GCA_012839215.1 Bacillota bacterium | reverse complement strand
CTATTGCGTATGCGCTCCTCTTCATGCATGGCTTTGATGAGGCTGGGAATTTTCCCCCGGGATGCTATAGAACCAAAACAATAAATTTCATCATTTTTTTCCATAAATACCCACCTCCTCGCCTGTGTTCGGAATAGTGAACGATTGTTTTTTTATTTATATTATAAAGCTAAAAAAGAAAATTATAAATTGTAATTGCAGATTAAATATGGGGATATTAGGGGAATTATCGTCTTTTATGGCAATAGCCTCAGTAAAGCATAGTATTGCGCTATATTGCCCTATTTAACTGTAGATTGTAATTCATATAATAATCTACCATTTATTAACAGCCCTACAAGCAGGGTAAATGCCAAATATTAACATCGTCGCCGGGAAGCAAATTTACCTTTCCGGCCGGAACCTCAATTAAGCAATTGCTGTGCAGGTGAACTTTGATGGCACCACAAAACTGGTTTCGGAAGGGGGTAACGTAAAGACGACCGCCCCGTTTATCGCAACATCCCCAAAAGAACCCCCTCAGGCCGCCTTGGCGAACAATTGGCCCTGTCAACCTCCCCCGACTGGGTGACAAATATTTGTTGTCCCCCGCCAGCTTGGAAATCATCGGAAAAAGAAAAATGAACATGGTTACAATTGCTCCCCCCGGATTTCCCGACAGGCCAATTAAAAGCCGGTTTTCCTTTTTGGAAACAACGAATGGGGCTCCCGGGCGCATGGCAACTTTATTAAAAAGCCTGCTCGATCCTGCCTGTTCCATAGCGGCCTTGGTAACATCAAAATCGCCTGAGGCAGTACCCCCGGTGGAAATAACCATTGGCAATTGTAACTGATCCGCCTTGGCATAGGCTTGCAGCACATCATCAGCCCGATCACGAACTATTCCCAAGTTAACAGGAGACCCTCCGGCCCGTCGGATAATTTCTGCCAGGGTATAAATATTGGAAGCCCGAAGCTGCCCGTGTTGCAACTTGTTTTGCAAGGTGACCAGTTCATTGCCTGTGGAAAATATTCCGATCTGAGGCCGGGCATATACTGTAACAGGATCGATCCCCAAAGTTGCCAGGATCTCCACCTGCGCCGAGGAAATAATAGTACCACGGCTGAGAAGAAAATCGCCGGAGGTAAGATCTTCCCCCTTGTTGGATATGTTTTCACCGGCACCAACAGCTCTTTTGATAATAATGGCCGCGCCGGAGGCGGTAAAAGTCTCCTCGATCTCTTCTTTTTTGATGATACAATCGGCTGCCGGAGGCAGAGGTGCCCCGGTAAAAATTTTCATAGCCGTTCCTGGGGTAATTTCTTTAAGCGAGTATGAGCCAGCAGCTATGGTATCGATAATTGTTAGGGTAACAGGGCTATTTGGGGCGGCCCCGTAGCTATCGGCCGCTAAAAACGCGTAACCATCCACGTGGGATCGGTTAAAGGCAGGAGCATCCTCGCCGGCAACGACATCTTCGGCAAGTACCCTTCCCCCGGCCTCCCATAAAGGTACCGTTTCAACCCTTCGAAAAATTGGTAGTACTTCTAGTAAATAGTCATCGAGTATCTTTTTTGCTTTTTCTAGAGCGATCATCTGGTGAGTTTCTCCCATCGGGAAGATTTTTAACTTCAGATATCCTTTCAAAATGTGCTTTGGCCAGGGCATAATCATCCGGTGTGTTGATATTGAAGAGAGACCACAGCTGGGGATCATAAGTACGCAGGTCATCCACATGGACGCTGAGCGTGTGGATCTTTTCCCGCAGAGAGTTTAGCTTATAGTTTCCCGAAGCAAGCATTTCATTCACAAGCGGAAGAATGCCCCGGTTATATACTGCGACAAGAGGATGAAAATGAGGTTCTTTCCAGGGGACAACCAAATCATACCCATCGGCAAGCATGCAAAGATGGGTAACAAACCCGGGCACCACAAAGGGCATATCGCCTCCCACAATAAAACTATAGGCATGGTGTGAGGCACTTAGCCCCCCATGAATACCACGCAAAGAACTTTTGGGAACACCTTCATATAAATCAGGAGCTATGCGAACGGGAAGCCCACGATAATCCTGGGGCCGATCCGTGACGATAATGCATTCGTCAAACAGTCCATCAAGAACTCCTACAAGCGTCTCCACTATGGTAAACCCGCCAAGAGGTAAAAGCAGTTTGTTTTTCACCATGCGGCTACTGCTCCCCCCGGCAAGGATCACAGCAGACATATCTGTTGTTTTCAAAATGTTACCTCCGGCTTGAAGATTTTTAAATGCTTTTGCCGAAGTGGCATTTTGGATAGGTACACACGGAACAGGTCAAACATAGCCCTCCATGGCTCAGGACAACGATATCCTCCTTTTGGACACGTTCCCCTGCCAGTATCCTGGGGAGCAGGAGATCAAAGACAGTTGTTTTATAATACATGGCCCCGCCGGGAAGTCCCATAATCGGCAGGTCGTCTAAATAGGCGAGCATAAACATGGCCCCGGGCATTAGGGGCACACCATAGGAAACCGCCTGGCCCCCGGCAGCCAGGATAGCTGCCGGTGTTGAATCGTCCGGATCCACAGCCATACCACCGGTTACCAATATTAGCCCTGCCCCTGCATCCCTGGCCTTTTTAATGGCATCGGAAATTTTTATGCTATCATCGGGCAGGTATTCTTTGCTGATGATTTCACAATCAAATTTTTGCATTTTCGCCTCAATTACCGGTGCAAAACGATCAGCAATCCGGCCATGATACACTTCATTCCCCGTAATAATTAGGGATGTCGCCAGAGGTTTAAGAGGTTTTACAGAAACAAGCGGCCCGTTTTCCTTAACTTGCCGAATAATATCTTCTATCTTTTTTTTCTCCACCACTAGGGGGATAATTTTAACAGCAGCGGAAAGATCACCGGCATTTACAACGCTATTATTGTGAATGCTGGAAATGGCGATTTCCTGCTGCCTGTTGGCAGCATACAAACCATTGACATCTACTTTTAATAACCCTTTTTCGACGGCCAGCAGATTAGCCCTGCCCTCTTTTGCCTCGCCCAATGCCATGCCCTCACCGGCAATCCCTGCAGCCAGGATGCGGGCGGCATCATTTTCATGCAGGGAGTTTTCGTCCAGTTCATAGACAAAAACATTTTCCTTACCCATTTGCAACAGATGGGGAATATCTTCCTCTTTAATAATCCGTCCCTTACGAAAAGCGGGTCCTTTAAACTCTCCGGGAATAATTTTTGTCAAATCTTGCCCTAATACTTGCCCGATTGCTTTTTCCACTGGTAAGACCTTCATTGCCGTCCCTCTTTCGCTAGACTTGTAAATCTGTTAACAACAGGTTAGGATATTATTCTTCATTATTAAACAAAGTCCTTCCTGCAATTTTAAAAAGTTAGGAAGACTCTTTCCGGTGGGAGGCATATTTTAAATTCTTCAAGGCCCTGGGAAATTATCCGCTGCCATTCCTCGTTCTGGACAGATAGCTTAAGGCAGCTTAGGTTATTCGATTCCCGCCCCAAGAGTTTAACCGACAGGGTTACCTGATAGGGGGATTCGATGACATTTATAACCCGGCAGTGCATGGCGTTAATGAGGTCATCCTTGCCGGCTGGACGGATATATCTGCTGGGAATGCCCGCATAGCTTGCCCCACTAGGCATATTGTTACTGTTCACATGCAAGACACATCCCCAATCAAGGGCCTCCACGGTGTTATCCTTGCGGATCCTAATCCTTGATAAATTTTGACAGCCCGTTATGCGGGCTGTTGCCAGGTTCGGGGGATTGTTAAAAATATCTTCCCTGGGGCCACCAGCTATAACATTTCCATCCTCCAAAATCAAAAGGTTTGGGCAAAGGCGGTAGGCCTCCTCCAGGTTATGGGTCACGAAAACAGATGAGCCATCATAACTACCCAGCAAATCCTTCAGTTCCTGTTCCATTTCTCCTCTCAGGTGATTATCCAGGGCGGAAAAAGGTTCATCTAACAATAGTACTTCCGGTTGCAGGACCAGGGCCCTGGCAAGGGCAACCCTCTGTTGCTGCCCGCCAGAAAGCTGGCGGGGAAACCTGTTTTCCATCCCTTCCAGTTTGACCTTGGCCACCATTTCCTTGATAGTTTTTTTTTGTTCATGCTTTTTCATTCCCCGTAGGCCCATGGCAATGTTTCCTGCCACAGTCAAATGGGGAAAAAGGGCATAATTTTGGAACAGGAAACCAACCCTGCGTTGTTGTGGGGGAAGATCTATGCCTTCCTTTGAATCAAACAGGACCCGCCCTCCCAGGGTAATGCGCCCCCTTGTAGGCTTATCCAATCCGGCAATGCAACGCAGCGTCATACTTTTGCCGGAACCGGAACCACCAAGAAGACCGAGGGTTTTTTCCTGGCAATCTAGCGAAACACGTAGCTTGAAACCGGGCAAGTCCCTTTCTATATCTGCTCTTAATGCCATTGTTTACCTCCTTCACCTCTCCGGCTGACCACCAGCCGGAATCTGGTGGCTTGTCCAGTAATGAAGCCCTGTTATAGCTGCCAGGGAAATGACAATAATAATCAAAACCCAGAGGGCAGCCTTGTCCCGCTGCCCAGATTCCACCAGAAAAAAGATAGTCAAGGGGATTGTCTGGGTTTTGCCGGGGATATTGCCGGCCAGCATCAGCGTCGCCCCAAATTCACCCAGGGCCCGGGCAAAAGCCAAAATTGTACCGGCGGCAATTCCCGGCCAGGCCAGTGGCATGGTTATCCTGGTAAAAATACTGCTTTCCGGTATTCCCATGGTCCGGGCCGCGTCGAGCATATGGGGATCAACCTGTTCAAAAGCACCCCGGGCCGTCCGGTACATCAAGGGGAAAGCTACTACCGTGGAGGCAATGACCGTGGCGCTCCAACTAAAAATAACCGTGGTACTAAATAGCGCAGTTAAAACCTTACCCAAAGGTCCATGCCGGCCAAAAAGAACGAGCAGCAAGAACCCCACTACCGTGGGGGGAAGTACCAAGGGCAGAATAAAAACGCCATCGAGTACGCTTTTAAGCCTGCCCCGGTAAACGGACATCAGCTTTGCTGCAGTCACACCTAACACAAAAGCTAAAAAGGTGGCCGACAGGGATGTTTTCAGGGAAATCCAAAGGGGCAACATGTCCATTGTATCTAATCCTACTTTCTGATTCTACTTTCTGATCCTGCTTTCCCCTGATCCTACTTTTTAACCTATCCCTAGTCTACTTTCCAGCAAGGAAGGTAAAACCATGTTTATCGAAAACAGCAGCGGTCTTATCTCCTTGCAAAAAAGCCATAAAGTCTTCTGCGGCCTCCTGCTCAGCGCAATCTTTAATGATGGCCGCTGGGTAGGTGACAGGCGTATGGGTGCCGACAGGTGCAGAGTCAATAACCTTGACCTTCTCGGTTGTCAGGGCATCTGTCATATAGACGATACCGGCATCAACGTTCCCTGTCTCCACGTAGGTAAGCACCTGGCGCACATCTTTGGCCAAAATCAGTTTGTCATTAGACTCCAGGCCATCCCAAAGCTCCAATGCCGTTAGGATTTCATTTGCATAACGACCGGCTGGAACACTTTCCGGTTCTCCAATAGCAAGATTAACGAGTGAATCTGCACCAAGGGATTCAAAACCAACAATGTCAGCGTTGGCATCACTGGCGGGTACTATTAAGACAACCAGGTTTTCCAACAAATCGATCCGGCTGTCCTCATCGATAAGCCCCTGATCCTGCAGATCATTCATCTGTTTTTGGGCAGCAGAAATAAAAATGCTTGCCGGGGCCCCTTCCTCGATTTGCTGCTGCAGAGCACCGGAGGAGCCATAATTCATTACCAGGGTATTGACGCTTTCGGCTTCATACATTACCTTAATTTCTTCCAGGGCATCCGTCAGACTTGCCGCCGCTGAAACTGTTATCTCCGCAGGGGTAGCAACCGTTTCGCCGCCGCCTTCCTCTCCAAGCTGTTCTGGACCTTGTTCACCCAAACCTGCTGGCTGCCCATCCCCACAGCCGGCAAAAAGCATTAAAACTAGGAAAATCGCTACCAAGATACTATAACTACCTATTCTTTTAAACAACTTGACCCACCTCACTACATTTATGTTTTTGAAGGGTCATGCTGCCCCAATCCATTTCCTTGCAACCATTGCTTCAGCCACCTTAGCCTACCTGGTAATAATTTTTATTTTGCCAAAGGGCAATATCTATTTAATTGAAGTATGCCGGCTACGGCTGCCACCGTCGTCCCATAAAAAATGACCGGTTTTTTTAAATCAAGAAAAGGATCGATACTGCCGTTAACCGATGTGCTTCCCGTAACAAGCAGAAGATCGCACCAATCCTCGATTTTAGCAAGGTCTTGTTCGCCGTCCTCGATGGTCACACCATATTTTTTTTGGCCGATATTGTCCGGATCGAGATCGAAAACCCTGAGTTCAAAATGCCTGGCCAGCTCCTCAACCATGGCCGGTTGAAGGCCGATTACAGCAATGCGCGGCTGGCCATACTCTTTGGAGATGGTTTCAACCAGCTTTTGGCTGCAGAGGCCCGGGGCTTCATCCTTGCAATGGATAGTGTTGCCCGCCTCCCCCCGCTTGCTGCAAAGAGCGTTGAGTGCAGCAATAATGACTGCCCTGTTATAATTGTTATCCGGCGGGAGAGTCAAGGCATCCTTGAGGGATCCTTCAAAATTTCCGGGCATATCAGTAAAGGCCTGGCCGGCGAACCCATCTATTACTGCCTGCATCAGTTTTTCTTTGCCCTTTTGCAGAGGAAAATCATCCCTTCCCGGATTACCGATGGCTTCCTCCGGGGTGAGCGTTTTACAGGTAATCGAAATGCTTGAACCGGAAAGGACAGGATCCTTCAGGACGTTATCAATATAGGGCTTCAATCTCCTAAAGACGATAGGTTCCTCCAATAAAATCACCTCCATTATTTATGATATTTTAAAAATTTCCCAAAAACAAACTTAAGCAGTGTAATATATTCGAGTAATATGACATATTTTCCTGCCTGAATAAAAATACTTTTAAATACTATTTTGTTTTGCCAGATTCCCCCTGTTAATGTATATATCTACCCTTTAGAGGAAATTATACTATTTGACTAAAAGTTTTCAATAGAACTTAGGTAGAGAGGGCGAGGCATAAAATGCAAACAACCTTGGAGGCAAAGATCAGCGGTAGAAACAAACTTGATGGAACAGTGACCAATATTATTCCGGGCACTGTTACGGCTGAAGTGGAATTGGATATCGGCAATAGCAAGATGATCACCGGCGTCATCACAAAAAAGTCTCTCGATGAAATGCAGATCAGGAAAGGAGATGAGCTTACAGCCCTTATTAAAGCAACTTCGGTCATGTTTATTAAGGAATAGATTCAACAACACGTGACAGGAGGTGCATGCCGCGGCAGCGGCCGGTGCACCTCTGTTTTAATTAGTAGGACAGCTAGCTAACCGAGAGCCGATTCCTGATGCGCCCCGTGTTTGCTCCGTAACAGCCTTCCTTTGGCGGCAGCGAAATAGATAGCCATAATCATCACGATAAGTTCGGAAACAACAAAGGCAGACCAGACACCTATCATCCCCCAGATCCGGCTAAACACCAGAACCAGAGGAACAATAATGATAAATCCCCGAGCAATAGAAATGATAAAGGCCTCCCTGGCTTTTTCAATGGCACCCAGGAATATGGTTGTAACAATATTTATCCCCAAGAAGAAAAATCCTAGGAAATAAATACGCAGCCCGGTTCCGGCAATACGGACGATCTCTGTATTATTCTCGCTGTTAAAAAGGCCGATAATATTGTCAGTAGAAAATAATACGCCCGAATAGATTGCTATTGCCATAAAAACGGATGCCAGCATGGCCAGGTTGCGTATTTTTTCCACCTTCACATCATCCCCCAACCCGTAATAATGGCTGGCCAGGGGCTGCACACCCTGAGCCAATCCGGTAAAAATGGCCACCCCCACAAAGGCAAGATTAGCAATTACCCCATATGCCGCCACACCCAGATTGCCCTCCAGGCCCAAAATCACCCAGTTAAAAGTGATCAAAACAACCGATGAAGAAATTTCCACAACAAAGGCCGGTAGGCCCAGGGCAGACAGATCGGGGACCAGGGGCCAGACAATTTTCTCCTTGAGGGCAGTAATCATGTTTTTGTTTTTAATAAAATGGAGTAGCAGCAAACAAATACTGATCACCGGGGCAAGACCGGTGGCAAAGGCAGCCCCAAACATACCCATTTTTAGCGGAAACATAAACACATAATCTAAAATAATATTAGAAAAGCTGCCTGCCAACATTGCCAGCATAGACAAATTTGGATTATTATCGTTGCGCACAAAGGTAATGACAATATTGTTGACAATAAAAAAAGGTGCAAAGGTTAGTATCGTCATTAGGTAAATCTTTGTCATGGGTAGTGTAAAGCCGTTTGCACCCAGTGCCAACGCCAAATGCTTCGATCCAAAAAGCCCTATGATGGCGAGCAAAACCCCCGCCACCAAACCAAGTTTGATCGAGGTAGAAAACACCTGGGCGGCCTTGTTGTCTTTTCTTTGTGCCTTTAAAATGCTGAACCTAGTGGCCCCGCCTATTCCCAGCATCAGGCCAATGCCATGGAGGAGGCCGTAAACCGCTATTGACAAATTTAGCGAGGCGATTCCCGTTGCCCCCAAGGCCTTAGCAATAAAATAAGTATCAGCAAGGACATAAAAAGAAAGACCAACCATACCCAGGATATTCAAACTGACATATTTGGCAAAGTTCCTCAATAAAGACTTTTCCATACAAGGCACCCTCTAATATAAAAGGTGCTCCTAAAAAACATTCCTTCAAGGACCTAATGGAATGTTCCAGAACACCTTGGAATCTTTACCCGGTGGCAAAGCTCAGGCTTAATTTTTGGCAAATCGGCAAATCCCTGAAATGCAGTTAGTTTTTTCAAGCAGCAAGGCCCGCACTTGACCATGCAGATTGCGGAAATGTTAAACCCTGCAACAATATCGGGCTTGCAACAGTATCAATTATAAGCTATCCCCGGGAGAATAACAAGATAGGCGTTGCCCGGATGGCCTTCTCACGGATAACTGAATGCCCGGGATATTTGCTGTTTTGCCCGATATGAAAAAAAAGTCGGGTAAGGGTGGGACTAAGAACATCATTTTTGTTGGTAGCAGTTGACATGGGTTAATTATTGTTGTAAATTATTATTAGGTGGAGGTGGTTTTATGAACACCGGAGATGAACTCATTACTGCCCAGGAGTTGGCCGATTCTTTGAGCCTTTCTGTGGATACAATCTGGAGGTATACCCGGGAAAAGAAAATTCCCTGTGTGGAAATAAGCAATAGGCAGTATCGCTATAATAGGCAAAAAGTGCTCGGGGCGCTATCTGAAAAAGGCCCCCCTTCCCAGATAAAAAAAGATCCGGCCCACTACCAAGGTGAGCAGGGCAATCTGGGTGAGAAGAAACTGACCTACAGTGATTATGCAAAAATCCCCCAGGAACCTGGTTTTCAGCATGAGGTTATCAACGGAATACTCGTGCGAGATCCTTCCCCTTCCTACCAGCATCAAAGAATATCCCGGCGGTTGCAACGCATACTTGAGGATTATTTCCATGAAAAGGATCCTAAAGGTGAGGTTTTTAATGCCCCCCTGGATCTGAATCTGGAAGAGTACACCATTGTGCAACCGGATCTGATGTACCTGCCCGGCAGCCGGCCAGCACAAAATGACCCGGTGGATAGCGTCCCGGAGTTAATTGTGGAGATTTTATCACCATCAAGCGGGAAAAAGGATCGGGTGCTAAAACTCAACCACTACCAGTCATCGGGGGTTCCACACTACTGGATTTTAGACCCGGATGAAGGCTTTATTGAGGCCTATGAGCTGCGGGAGGGACTTTATGTATCCATTGTCAGGGCCGATGGCGGTACCTATTCCCACCCAAGTTTCCCGGATCTGGCCTTTGATATTGATGAACTGTTTAGCAGGCCGAGCTAGGCTGGTGCCAGGCACCTGGGAATGATATTTAAGATAATTTTTAACGGAGAAGATTAACTATGATAAAAGAGACATTGGAAAAGCGTTTTCGGAAGGCCGCGGAAGTAATAAGAAAGGCCCGCACCATAGTCATTACTTCCGGCGCCGGGATGGGCGTCGATTCTGGTTTACCCGATTACAGGGGAGAAAAGGGCTTTTGGAAATCGTACCCCATGTACGAACCTCTGGGCATAAATTACTATGATGCTGCCAACCCCTGCCATTTCCGCAATGATCCCGCTTTCGGCTGGGGTTTCTATGCCCACCGCATCGATCTCTACCGCCAGACTGTACCCCACAGGGGCTTTTTCCTGCTGCAGGAGTGGATAGAACGCTTTAGCATGGAACACTTTGTGGTAACATCAAACGTAGATGGCCAGTTTCAGAAGGCCGGCTTTAGCGATAACAGGATTTATGAAATTCACGGTTCTATCCATTACCTGCAATGCCTTAGGCCCTGCCATGATGATATCTGGAAAAACGATGAAATAGTTCCCGTGGATCTTTCCTGCATGCGGGCGCAGAAGACTTTGCACTGCCCCCGTTGCGGCGATGTTTCCAGGCCAAATGTGCTTATGTTTGGCGACTGTTCCTGGATTAGCCGGCGTTCGGATCAACAAGATAGCAATTTCCGTGCTTTTTTAAAGAAGGCCCCTTACCCCCTGGCCATTATCGAACTGGGAGCCGGTACAGCCATCTCCTCCATACGCAATATGGGTGAATATATGGGCAGGAAAAAGAATGCCACAGTCATACGTATTAACCCCCGCGATTATCACATTTCCCCACCCCATCTATCGATACCCTGCGGGGCCCTAAAAGGACTACAGGGTATCGACAATATTCTATAGCATCGGTGCCAGGCACCTGGGGGGAATTGGCAAATATTTTCCCGGCACAATGCACGAAATATTCCTTTTTTATTTTTGTAGGGATCCCGCTAGACTTTCCAGGATTAACTGTGCCCCTTTCCGGCCCGAGAGCAACATGCCTCCAAAGACAGGCCCCATCCTATGGCTACCAAAGGCAGCATTGGCGGCCATCCCGGTAACGATAATCCCCGGATATACTTCCTGTGTGTTGGCAACAACGTCCCGTTCTCCCTCCAGGGCAAACATGGATTTTTCCCCGGCCACCTTCCCAGTAGGGGTGTTGATTTTTGCACCCATTTTTTCTGTTAAAATTGAAAGAAGGGCAGCAGGATGGCCGGTAGCATCAATGACATATTTTGAACGCAAGACTAGGGGATCAACATGTAACCCGCTCTTAATTATTGGCCCCCAATTGAGAACCAGGCCGCTTACTCTATCATTATGCACCACCAGATCCTCCGCACAAATTAAATTAAAAACCCTGGCACCGGCATCAGTTGCCTTAGCGATTAGCTTGGCTGCCACATTTATAGAATCGGCAATATAATACCCATTCTTGTACTCATCATGCCTAATTTCTAGATCATTTAAAATCCCCTTGCCTTCCTCCTGCACAACAATTTTATTAAACATCATTCCTCCGCCCCAGATCCCTCCGCCAATACTTAGCTTTTCATCGATCAGAGTGACCTTTGCCCCATTCCTGGCAAGATCATAGGCAGCCATAAGCCCGGAAGGCCCTCCACCAGTAATGGCCACATCAACATCAAGATAATCCTGAAGCTCATCCATATACCTTTGGATAATTGCCCTGGAAATAGTTACTTCATCTAGTTTCATTTAGATCCCCCTATCTCTCTAATCCGAATCATATTTGCTTGATTAATGCTATCAATATTTTAGCATTCGATATATTCGGCGAATCTTGCCCAGGATCCTGCCACACCTGCCTGGATCCTGGGCATTATTGATAAAATTACACCAACAATTGCCTAAACATCCATAAGCATTGTAATGTTTGGATATGCCTCCCAACGTTCATGTTAAGTTGATTAGATTGGTTATGATTGATATTAATTGATTCTGCTTAGCAGATCATGTATAATGTTTGAGGGGTGATAAATATGACCGCAGAACGTGGGCTAATAACTGCCCACAATCTTGCAGACGCATTAAATCTTTCTGTGGAAACAATTTGGAGGTACACCAGGGAAAATAAAATACCCTTTATTGAGCTGGGTAACAAGCAATACCGCTATAGGCTTGCGGAAGTAATCAGTGCCCTTAGCGATCCCACGGTTCGGGAAAACATGGCCGGGTATAAAGTAGATCCCACAAGGAAGTATACCTACCAGGATTACCTGGAACTAGCGGAGAAACCAGGGTACCGTTACGAGGTGCTCGATGGTGTACTGGTTAAAGACCCATCGCCCAATGTCATGCACCAGCGGGTTTCGCGCCGGCTTCAACGCGTACTGGAGGATTATTTTTGGGAAACCGATTCGGAAGGGGAGCTATTCAATGCACCCTTGGATGTAACCTTGCATGATTTCACTGTGGTCAGGCCCGATCTTTTCTATGTCCCTGGACGAAAGAAAAAAATTATTAAAGAAACCCGCATTGATGGCTCTCCGGCATTAGTGGTGGAGGTACTCTCGCCTTCCAATAAGCGCAAGGATCGCTTGCAAAAAATGCATATCTACCTAAAGGCAGGCGTAGAACATTATTGGCTTGTCAGCCCGGAGGAAAAAACCCTTGAATGTTTTGCTCTGCGGGATGGCAATTATGCCCTAGTAGCAGCATGAATGGACGAGGAAGTTGTGGATCATCCAGATTTTATGGGTCTATCCATCCCGCTAAAATCCCTCTGGGAACAAGTATGATAACAGGGCATATATCACCGGTGGGCAAATACATGGAGGGAATAAATTGAGAAACCCATCCAAAACCGATTCAAGCCTCGTTTTCCAAAAGCGAGGGGTTTTCGCCGTGCACGATATAAAAAAAGGGGAAATACTTGAATATGCACCGGTAATCCCTCTTTCTGCCAGTGAATGGATATCAGTTTCTGGGACTACCTTACGATACTACTGCTATACCTGGGGCAAAGACAAGGGCAAAACTGGTGTCGCTATTGCCCTAGGTTATGGTTCCCTATACAACTGCTCACCCAAGCCATCAGCTTACCCGGTTAACTTTCCCACTAAGCAAACCATAGGGTTCTATGCGGCAAAAAATATTGAGATGGGCGAGGAGATAACAGTAAACCGGCCTGGGCCGGGCAGTAAAGGTCACTTCGCGGTTAAGACAGCCGGAATAGCAGGTAGGTTTGGGGCAGTTGTTGAAGTACGTACTACCCGGAACAAGGGCCGGGGAATATTTGCCCTGCAGCCCATTGCCGGAGGTGAATTAATCGAAAGGGCCCCGGCGTTATTCATCCCTACCCGGGAGTGGAGTTGCCTGCAGAACACCATCCTGGATAATTATTGTTTCCGCATTGGACCTAATCAGGAGCATACTGCCCTGGCCATGGGTTTCGGTTCACTTTATAACCATTCCTACACCCCCAATGCAGTCTATGCTGTAAAGGATCAGGAAATGATCGTGCAATTTAACGCCCTCAGGGATATCCGGCCCGGGGAGGAGATCACTGTAAACTATAACCGTGATCCCCGTGACAGATCCCCAGTCTGGTTTGATGTGTTGCCATGATGAACAAGGACTAGAGAGCATGAAGGAACCTGAAGAAGGCCCCTCCGCAAAAAAAGGATGACCTTTTCCCTTTTTCCAAAACGTTTTGCAATGGCTATGGAAGGGTGAATCTTTTTAACGCACGTCTAATCTTTTTTTTCATCCCCAGATTTTCTATGAAAATTCATTTTTTCGACTAATTCGGGGACCATGTTCATGATTTTTTCCAGGGAACCCTTTCCGGCAAGGGAAACAAGGCTAACCTCATCGTCTTTGATCACCAACACAGCATTAGGGGAAATGCGGCAGCCCACACCTCCTCCGCCACCAGTGCCATCGTTACCCCTATGATCCCTGCCTGTGCCTTCCCCACCGCCGACCCCAAAGCTCACCGTGACGATAGGAATTAGGGTTACATTTCCCACCTGGATGGGATCACCTACCACCGTTTCCGAACGCAGAAAACTTCCCAACTTTTCAAAAAGGGTATCAAAGATGTTTCCTGTTTCGCCCACTGCTCATCAGCCTCTCTCTCATTTTTAATATGACAAGACAAATTTCACCAAACAGCTAGTTTGGCCCTCCTTCGGCTGGCTCTGATAGCTTTCCAAATTTTCCAGGCCCTTACAGCCAATAAAAATTTAATGGTCCGGAAAAGGATTTGGACAACGATTATTTCCCCTGAAATAGAGAAGGAAACATCAATATATTCTTTCTCCCAGACGGGTTCCAGGTTAATCACGATCCCTGGTATGGAAAGCGCAGACCCGAAAAACGAGTTCAGGGCGGCAAGGCAACCATTGTAGCAACGATCTTCAAAACCCACTTTGCCCCGTATATCCAAGGACTTAGGGCCAACCAATTTTAATGCGTCCCTAACAAAGGTGAAACTGTTTCTTATAAATTCCCTATCGGCAAATATGCCAAAATCCAGGCTGGGGCCTTTCTTCTTTTTTCCCTTCCCTTTCTTTTTACCCCTGCCCTTTAAATCTTTTTCCCCTTTTTCATGCTTTCCCCGATGGTATTTAAAAGGGATACCCAAAACGTTGAGACTGAAGGAAAATCCTTCCCCCGGATCACCCTGCAATTCTATAAAAGGTTTTATTGCGATTAGAAAATGAGAAAAAAATGCTTCGCGGTAACTCCCTGCCAACTCATAGCGGATAGGCAAAATAAAGAATACCGCCAGTAGGAACAACAACACAGCTAAAACCCATAAAAGAATATTTAGGTACAAACCCACCTGGCAGCCTCCTTAACAACAAAAATATTGCAGAAAAGCACTGCGGAAAAAAACGCTAGCCAAAAATAATTCTGGAAAGAAGGGGGTTCCTCCTGCGAAATGAATCCTGGGCACTTTTGCCCAAATGAGATAGTGTCCTATTTAGCAATTTGGTGCCAGGTAAGTCCTGGCGATAATTGAGGCATGAGTTAATGGCTATTTTCCTGAGCCAGGGCAAAAAAGGGCGGTTTTCATCAAAACGGTGTATGTTGCGAAAAATGTAAGTTTCCTGCATGATGTCCAAGGCCTCATCCCTATCCCGGGTCAAGCCATAGCAGAGTTTGAAAAGATAATGTTCATGTCTGGCCAACAGATCATTAAAAGCCTCTTTCTCGTTATTCTTGCACCGTCGGATTAAATTTATGAGAGGATCCAAGCGGATGATTCCCTTTCGCAAGCCCTATCCAGATCCTACACAAAAAATCAGTAAAAGGTTGCACGTTTTTTTAAAACAGGACAAAGGGTACTGCCCCCTGACCGCTGTCCCGGCAGAAACATAAAAATCCGGTAATAAGCCCGGGAAGTTTCCTGCAGGGATCGGGCAAGCCGGGCAACCCTGTGCTGTCAGGATCACCCCGGCTTGTTTTGTTTTGTTAAATAGGCATGGCAGTTTTGAATAACTCAATAAAGTAATCCTGCGATGTTATTGTTTTACAATTTCAGTAAAATCGGACCAATCCTCTACTTTAAAAGCACGAATATCCCTGACACTGTCTTTAAACCAAGTAATTTTCGATAACATATTGATCGCCTTGTATACAGTTGTTAAGGTGTTTTGTGTTTCTGTACTGATATAAACGCTCCCCAGCGTCCATTGAAATCCCAATTTTTCAAGTTCCTGGCGAATTTCATCATACGCTTTATTATATGGCCCACCCCTTCTACGCATCAATTCCAGCCTCCGCAGAACCTGCATCGCTGCCCCGCCTCCGCCAAAACTCCATCAAATAATAGATGGCCATCCCAGCTAGAAAACCAAAGGCCATATTTTTCCACATTGAAATTGCGAGGACCACCAAAACAGGAAACAGCTCTGTCTTGATGGTAATATCCCTGGCAAACTTGACCATCTCAATCCCAACCAAAAACATCATCGCCCCAACGATAGCCATGGGAAAAGAGGCAAAAATAAAGGCAATGGAGGAAGCCAGGAAAATCCCTAAAAATATCTCTATAATTCCTTCAATAATATTTGCCCCGCCCGTTCTCGCCCCAAAATAATACTGTCCCGCCAGTCCCCCGGCACCGTGGCAAAGGGGCATCCCGCCAAAAAAAGGAAAGACAATATTCATCAAGCCCATGTTCAAAGAAAGTTTCCTCTCGCTGACATGGCGATCGGGCCAGTATTCGGTAATAAGGGCTGAGGTAGCTATAACAGCATTGGTAGCAGTCAGGGGAATTTGGGCAAATCCCGCTAGCAAAAGAGTTTCCCAGATCTGTTTAGGGGCAAAGGAAGTAAGTGTGGGAAGCTGCATTTCAAAGATTTTAAGCCCCTGAAGATCGCCCCGGAAAACCATAATTGCTATGCCCATCACGATGACAACAAGAGCGCCTGGGGCATAACGGTTCGTCCTCAGGAGTAGCACCACAACCAGTGCAATAAGGCCCAGGAGCCAATAGGTGGAAAGCATCTTCAGGGCCTCCTTGGCCAGCAAAACACCGAGGGAAACCTGGATGCCGCGTATAACGGCTCGGGGGGTAAATTTGGCCACCCAACTCATCACACCCGTGGCAGCAAAAAGCAGCCAGACAGCCCCCATGGCAATACCCGAGGCATAAACCATAGAGGGGGTCCATTTTTGGGCAATGGCCACCACCGCCAACACCTTCATCGGTTCAATGGGTATAGGGAGCCGGTAAATCAGCCCGGTGGCAATGTTAGCCATGCCCATCATCACCAACAAACCAGCGGGGTTAAGACCACAGACAGCAAAATAACCCACGGCCAGGGGGAAAAGCGTCCCCATATCCCCCATGGAACCGGACAGCTCACGTAGATTAAATTCAAATGATCCTATCTTCATCGCCTTACAACATACCGCCTTTCTGTAACCAAAGATTCCAATAAACAACCAATTTTGGCACTAACGGGGAGGGGCGAAACCGAGCGATTCACAGTCTGCCCCGCTTGGAAGCAAAAAACCCGGGCCCTTTGGATTTCCCTCTGCTTAAAAATGCATAACGCGTTGGTCCCAGGAGCTTGTCACTGAAAATTATAGCTGATGCATAGAAACATTGTCAACAAACAGACCTTTTTAGGAATTTATAACATTTTTTTCTAGAAGGTCTTGCAGTGACAGTTTAGCTAATTCAGCCTGTGTACCCCTTCTATTGGCCATGACACCAAGTTCCTTTTGAATCTCTTTTTTTACAAGATCTCTTTCGAGGTTAAACGCATCACAAAAAAGATGGGAGAGCCTACTAACCATACCCCACTTCCATGGCGTAAAGGTTGGAGAATATGTCAAGGCATGGGCACAAAGGCTTCCCAAATCCTCCTCTATTTGTCCCTCACGGCATTCCTCCAGATCAAGGCCAAATATTTTTCCTTCCCCGCTTATAATAAAATTCCTAAAATTGACATCCCCCATGATAAGCTGCCTGCTGGCAGTTTTCCTTGCTGCCGTGTAAAAGTCCCTAAACCAGCTACACAAGCGGTTGATAGCTTTGCTAACAGATTGCCCCGGGGCACTACTTGCCGGCCCATCGGCAATTTCCTGCCGGCAATAATAATCAAGGAAGAGTTCGCCTTCAAGATATTCTAATAAAAGATAGTTTTCACCCCTGCCAAGGATGCCCGGAACAGCTACTCCCCTGCTTTTTAACATTTCCAGCATTTTTGCCTCCCCCGACATTCTCTCCAGGCGTGTGTGTCTCTTTTGCACCAGATATTTTTTCGATTGAGCGCCGGCCCCACCCTGCGCAACCAAATAAACATTGTTTTTTCTGCTGATAAATTTTTTTTCAATGGTAAACATAAAAATACTCCCCGAAAGGCAAAAGTTCCCCCCCTGACATTTGCTTGCTAAGGAGGGGAACTTTCCCTAGTTTTCCTTTCTAAACTATTTAAAGATATTAACGATTACAGTAGCAGCTTCAGCCCGGGTGGCCTGGCCCTGTGGCCGGAAACTGCCATCGGAATAGCCCTTGATTATTCCAGCCCTGGCGGCAGCGGCAACTGCCTCCCCGGCCCATGCTGAAATTTTGGCGCTGTCGGAAAAATCGGCTGACGGTGCTTGCCCATCAGTAGACAGGTTCGTAGATTTAACGATCATGACAGCCATCTGCTCACGGGTAATTTTATCATCCGGGCCAAACTTTTCATCGCTATAACCGGCAACAATGCCATGAGCGTTGGCAGTGGTAATATCCTCCCTGGCCCAATGGGAGGCTGTATCAACGAAAGTTTTAGCTTTTTTGGCCTCCAATTGCAGAGCCTTGACCAGCACCGTGGCAAACTCAGCCCGGGTAATGTCCTTGTCAGGCCTAAAGGTTTGGTCCTCATAACCGGCAATAGCTCCCTTTGCAATAAGCTCTTTAATGTTATCCCTTGCCCAATGCATGGCAATATCCTTAAGGACAGGGCCAGAATCGGCTTTCTTTTCCACAGCAAGAACAACAAATTTGGTAAAATGCTCCACAGCTACAGAAATAATGTCGCCGGATACTGTTCCCCCCAGCTCTACCCAAACACCTGTGTTCTCCTCATAATAATGGACGGAGGGAATCTCCCCAGGAGTAAGAATTTCCGGATCGAAAGCGAAAGTAAGGGTAACTGGTTTGCTAAAACTATAGCTTGTCTCCTCACCAATAGTAAATTCATAAACAGTACTTATGATCCGTGTGTTTTCGGCGACAGGCGGTGGGCCAGCGACCTCCTTAATCTCGATCTTAACCTGTTCTGTCCCTTTTAAGGCACCGGCAGGAATATCAATTTTCGCCTTATCACCCAAGCTGATTTTGCCACCGGCATCAGGTTTGACGTCGGCTGCACCGGTGGTGCTTTCGGCAGGCTTTGCCGCGGGAGGTTCCACGACGCCACTACCAGGACCACCACCGCTAGATGTTGCCCTAGTTACAGTTAAATTTGCGCTTGCCACATTGCTGCCGTAGCCGGCCACAACAGTCAGAACCCCGGGTTCCACGGAAGGAACCTTAAAAGAAAATTCATACTGTCCGTCAGCTTTGGATTTAACAGCATCAAAAAATACAATTTGCCCGGCGCTATCCAAAACCTTAACAGAAACCCAGGTGTTGGCATTCGCCGCACCAGAAAGATTGACACTGTTTCCCGGATTAGCTGTGACAGGACCCAGGTTAAGGCTAACTGGTGTCTCTGCCGGGGCTGCTGCAACTCCTCCAGCCCCCCCGCCGCTGCCAGCAGCAAATGACGCAGTTGATGCCAGCAGGACGATTAACATAGTTGCCATCAATATCGACAACGTTTTCTTGAACATAATCTTCCCCCCACTTTACTCATAAAATATGAACAATAACAATTACTGCAGAAGTCTCGGATTAAAATTTATGGAGCTGCTCAAATCATCAACGATATACGCCTTAACAATATCACCACCCTTGATATTAAAACCGGCCTGCACAGCTTCCACCACATCATAATCGGCCACTGCAGCGTTAATTCCTATCTGGACACCATCCCTTAGATGGGTAAAAACCGCTGTAGCCATACCATTAGCCGACACCAGCGGCTCTATAGAAACTGTAAAATATTTCAACCCGGTTTGCTGCCCATTTACAAGCATGGTTTGAATACCATCAGCCGTAGATCCTATACTATAAGCAGGATCTTCCTTGGGGATAATACTGTACCGCGGCCTTTCCGGCGGTCCTTGCGGGGTTTTATCGATCGTATAAGAATCAATTAACTCCCCGTTTGCCTTCCACGATTTCATAGTCAACACATCGCCAACAAGCTCAATCACCTGATAATTGTTTCCTTCCTCCTCAACGGCCTTATAAGGGAAAACCCCACCCTTGGCATAATACTTGGAACCCGCGTTGCCCATCACGTAGACAATCCCGTAAGAATCGGTTTTTACCGTCTCCTGGCAAAGGGGATGGGTGCGCATATAGACATGCTGGTGTCCGACAAAGACCATATCTACTTTGTTTTCTTCCAGGATGGGCACCCAGTGTTCACGGATCGCCACATCAATTCCCTTGTTATCATGGACAACCGGATAGGCGGGTTTATGGAAAACAGCAAATTTCCACTTCTTGTACGTACCCTGTAGGTCTTCCGCCAACCATTGTTTAACATTTTCAGTAACGATATTGCTGGTGTCCAAAACCACAAAATGGGCATTCCCGTAATCAAAGGAATAAAAAGTTTCGCTTACCCCCCGGGGGCCATTATCCGGTAAGGAAAAAAATTCCGCAAACAGTTCCCCATCATGGTTGCCTTTGGCGGGCATCATGGGAATGCGTGAGAACAGCCCCGTCGCCGCATTAATGAATTCCCCCCATTCTGCCAAGTCGTTTCCCTTATCTGTCAGGTCACCGCCAAGAAGGGAAAATTTTATGTCGGGATGGGTTTTGTAGGCTGAATCCAATAGCTCGCCCCATTCTTCATAGCCGGCCTGTACGTCGCCCATATACATGAAGGAAAAATCCTCTGTTTCTGCTGCAGTGATAAATCTTGCCGGTTTGCTCCAGGCCCCTTCCCTTCCCACCCGATAGACATATTCGGTATCCGGGGTCAGATCGGTAAGGTTCACCGTATAACGATAAATGGTCTCCCCTCCACCAAAAGCAACCCCCTGGGCCTCCGATTGCAGGGCAGCATTAAAATCAGCGCAAAATTCACTAGCCGAAAGATACTGGATTGCAGCCGCAGGATCTGGAGGCATTAGCCAGGTTACTGCCTGCGTAGTGGCAGGATCAGCAACCCAGGTAAGAATTATTTGCTGCGGAGACAAAAGTTCTGCGGCTGTAATCGGCGACCAGAACAACATGCAGGAAATAACTACCAACAACACTGCCAGGCAAAGGATACGCCTACCCGGCAGCATGTTCCTGCCAAAGGACCTTGATCCAGGTTTCATCATAGAAAAGTACTCCTTCTACACCTTATAGAACAGCAATTATTAAATCCACCGACAATCTTAATCAATACGTATGGTCTTAACGTAGCATACCCAATAAGGTTTATTCACATCTCCAGGCTCCCTTTGGCCGACAACCAGGCGAAAAGGGTTGCCCTTTTTAGGATCATATTCCCGCCCGTCCTCCTCCCAGGCGAGGATCATCTTGTGCCTTACATCGGGGTTTTGTTCATCAATGTAATCTTCCCGCAATACGTCTTCCAGCATATATTCCACCGTATAGCCATCATCGGCAGTAAAAGTCACCTTAGAGGCATGTTCCTTCAAGGCCACCTCTTCCTGCAAGAGGTACCCCATAGCAATTCCACAAAAATGGATATACTGACTTGTGCCATAGGAATTTAGGGCAAAATAGTCTGATTCTATAAAGCCCTCTTCCATAGCTTTGAGCTCATCCAGCGCAAAGCAGATCCTGCCCTTTACCGCATTTCCTTCAATAGCAAGCGTGCCCGCCGTAGTTTCCTCTATTGGTCTGCACCCGCAGCAGCAAGGAATTGAGGCCAAAAGGACAAGCAGAAGAACATAATTTACTATACACTTGAATAGCCTGTGCAGGTTATGATACTGCATTAGCAGTGCTCCCCGGCTTTCCCCTCTGGCTTTTATACGCAACTTAAATTTATGAAGGGTGAAAGGGGAGGAGAAAGATCCTTTTTTCCCCACCCCTTTTCCTCCATTAACAATCTTGCCCATTAATGCTTTACTGTAGAACTATTGGGCTATGATCAGGCAGGTTATTTAAGTCGTCGACCAGGTAAACCTTGATCACATCACCGGGTTGCACATTAAAACCAGCCTGGGCCAAGTCAACGCCTGCCTGATCAAAATCTGCTTTGACAGCACTAATCGCCAGCTGAACACCATTTCTTAAATGGGTAAAAACGGCAGTTTCCGGCCCGGCATGGGCAACCACCGGTGTTACATTGGCAGCAAAATATTTCATGCCACTAACGCCGCTCTTCACTGTCATGGTGCTAATGCCATCAGCAGTTTTTCCGATAGTATAGGCGATATCGGTTTTCGGGGTAACGTCATAAACCGGTCTTTCTCCCGATCCTACCAACTCAATGCGGACAATCCGTGAAATTGATTGTTTTCCAGTGACAGCATTTCCTACAAGGCGCAGCGGCCAGTCACTGTGATCGTCGGGGATAACCGTGCCGTCAAGCGTATTGGCAATAATATAGTCACTGTTGCGGATGATATTCTTACTATCGATGGTTACTGTATGGCCATCAGCTGCTGTGATTACCACCTGATATCCAGCCCTTGCCTTTTCCTCATCAAATGATTCCCTGGAGTGTAAATCCTCATCGTCAACAAACCCGGCTAAAAACCACAGGGGCATTCCTTCCCAGACGCGCCCTTGGGAATCTGTATAACTTGCCTTGTGTTCAGCCCCGAATGTACAGGCCAGCCCCTGTTCAAAATAAGTTTTGCTGACATCATATTCCAGCCCACCAATGGCCTTTCCATCAAGTTCCAACACCCAATCGCCCTGGGGTAAGGAGTAAACCCTAATTTCAGTTACATATTTTGGCGACAGACCAGCACATGATGGATACTGAATTCCGTCACTTTCCTTGAAATGCCAATACTTTTCCGGAAGGGACTCGTGCATATCCCATTGGCTGTAAACACAATCTTCAGGCATAAAAAACAGCCGCATGCCATCCCGATATTCTGGTACATAGTTACCGTTTGCAAACCAGGCCAGCACCGCATCGCCCTGATGCGCCTGCACTATGGGATCGGTATATATAGATGAGTAGGGAAACCTGTTCTCCCAGCCATCCTTAGCAACAAATACTATTTCTGTACCGGCGCCCATGCCACCAACTAGATCACAAAGATCCCTGACACGGGTCCCCATCACCGCATCTTCAATTTTGAAACCACCCGGATAGGTTTCGTCTTTACCCCAGATATTATCAGGGTTATTAGTAATACCTTCGTATCTATATATTGTCTTCCCATCGCCAATTACTGGAAGATTTTCCTCCATCCATTTATAATCAACCGTTTTTTCACTGAGGATGGTTTTATTGTCCTCGGCATACTTGACGATCCGAACCCCTGGCAGGGATGGGAGAACACCAAAATCCTTAAGCTCAATCTCTGCAAGGTTTCCAACACTCGTCCCCCCGAGAGAACCATCAGCTTTGGCTACGCCGGCGCCCACAAGGCGCAGCGGCCATGAGTTGCCTGTGAGCGGCTGGCCATCACACTTATCAGCAATAATATAGTCACTATCATTAGCCATTGCTATATCCTTACTGTCAAGATCCTTGCTATAACCATCAGCGGCTTTAACAAAGATCTTATAACCAGCCAAAGCCTGATCGTGATCATATTTATGCGGCTGGCGATCATCAACCCAACCGGCCAAAAGCCGCAGGGGTACACCTGACCAGACTTTTCCTTCACCATCAGTCCATTCTTTTTTATGACAGGACAAGGCCTCCTCAAATTCGGCCTGCGAAAGAACGTCGCTGATCCTACCTTTGAGGATCAAGTTCCAACTGCCCTTCCCGGCGGGTGGTGTCTGCAGCTCGGGTATTTCAATCCTGACGATATTGCCCACAGCACTACCGCTAAGGGAACTATCCCCTTTGGCCACACCGGCACCCACAAGGCGTAGTGGCTTTGATTTTTTATCAGCCAACGGTGCACCGTTGATCTTACTAGCTATAATAAAGTTGTTGTTGCGAGCAACATCAACGCTGTTAAAAGTCTTGGAAAAACCGTCCTTGGCAGTCACTTTTACCGTGTAGCCTGTTTCAGCAACATTATCATTAAAGGTCCAATGGCTCTTAGTCTCAGCATCATCTATCGCACCAAGAAGCACCCAGAGGGGCACACCTGACCAGACATTGTCTTCATTATCGGTCCATTGCGCCTTATGGCTAGATACACAGGCTAACCCTTCCTCAAATTCATCCTGGGTAATAATATCACCCACCTCACCAATCATTTCCAGGGTCCATCCTTCAGGTTTTTTGGGCAAACCAATTAGTTCAATACGTTCAATGTTGCCGACCTGTTGACCACTATGAATTTTTTCGCCCTTCAAATGTAGTGGCCAGCAATCCTTGCCTCCCGGGGTTTTTTCCGGAAGGGGCTTGCCATTTAATGTGTTTGCCACAATATAACCATCACTGTGTGCAATATCGGCACTCTCCAAAGATGTATCCCAACCATCACCGGCAATTATTTTAATACTATAACCTTGGGCAGCAAGATCATCACTAAAGGTATAGTGAGTGGGATTTGGATCAGGATCATCATCGACCATACCCACCAGTAACCAGAGTGGCACCCCGCCCCATTCATTGCCGTCTTCATCAGTCCATGTAACCCTATGGGTAGGGCGGCAGGCCAAGCCTTGTTCGAAATAATCCTTGGTAACAGCCTCATTCCTTGCACCTACTAGCTGAAGCGTCCAGTCCCCTGGGGAAACAGCTGAACCGGCAACACTAACACCTGAAATCATAGTCAGCCGATTCAACCAACCGGATCCATCATCATGATTGCGATAGATTCTGATTTGGGAAGTAGTCTTGCCATCCTTGCTTATATCTTCAAATGATTCATTGTTAACCTGATACGTTACAAGATAGTTGCCATCCCTAACCGCTTTCAAGGTTACTTCATAGCTGTCATGCAGGTATCCATCGGTCGTCAGTATAGTAACTTTTGCTGCTGGATCGGTGATGCCCTCACTGGCCAGCACATCAGCTAACAAAACGCCTGTACATTGTTCGGTGATTAACTTTTCCCCACTAGTATACCTATATTCCCCTGTTGTTTTCCCTAAGGCCTGCAATCTTCCAAGTGAATAATCGGCCGAAACATCGCCGCTTATACCAAACACTGCTGAACCCTCGGCAACCGTATACTTAAATTCCACAACATCACTGTTTCTTTTGCCAGGGCCGATTACAACGGCCTTGATCGTGGTATCCTTTTTGATATCAATCGGACAATTAATCTCTTTGTAATCCGATCGATTTGACCAGCGGCTGGCAACCCAATTATACATAGGGCTATTCACCGTAGGTTCACTGCCATCAAGGGTATAATGCACTTTATCTGTATCATTAAAGGAAGAACTCAGCTCCACAAGGGTACCGGCAACGACTTCCCCGGGTGCCGGTGTGGCCTTTGGGGCATCCCACTGACCAGGATCGCTTGTAAGTACTTCTACCTTGGTAACGTATTTGGCAAACACTGCATTCGTCTGTTCAGTCTGTGCCCGCTGCCCAAAAGTTAAATGCAATGCATTTTTATCGCCCATATCGGCAAAATCATCGCTATCGAAACTTCTAAATGCCAGAATGGCCTCCACCTTTTCCGCCCCATCCGGGGAACCAGGAATATGCCCTGAATACTCCTCATTTTCCCTGAAACGCGGGAAGAGGTAGCGCTCTTCTTTCAAAAGTTCCTGAACAGTAAAGTTTGCTTTGAAACCATCTTTGCTTGTAAACTTTAGAAGCTTGGCTTCATCCTTTATCCCCGCCTTTGCAAGCAGCTCACTTAGTTTTACCCCTTCGGCCACATACCAACTCTTTGTCGGCCAGGTATTAATTGTGCTATACAAATAGCGGGATAATTTCATTTCCTCAAGATCGGCTTTCGTCAACTTTAGGGGATTGTTTATACCATCCCCGGCAATTTCCAGTGCTACAGTATTGCCAGGATCACCCCCGCTTTCTCCAGTTGCTACCTTGACCTTCACCGCCGCCGTTGCTGCGGCCTTCATTGCATTGAGATCGCCTTTGACGGTAGAATAATAGAATTCGACCCGATCGCCATCCATTAATTCGATCAGGTTGAGGGCTCCTTCAGAATTGTTGAATCCATCCTTGAGAATATCATTGACACAGGCATACCAGGAACCAGGTTTATAGCTGTAGCTTCCCACATCATCTAGAAGCAATGCTCCTGACTTATCATAATTTTTATCGGTGACTGCATAGGTGAAGCCATTGGCATCAGCGGCCGCCTGCAATGCCCCCAGCGGCGTATTCTTGCCCACAATGTATGTTTTCCCTGAATTGTAGGCAGTCACCTCAAAAGTCTCACTAGGGGCCAGTACCATCGTACCATCATAAAGAACATCTACAATTTGGGTTTCGGCAATAACCGATTGTGGTACAACTGCCATGAAGACAAACATGGCACAAAGCACCGCCAACATGATAGCCAGCAGCGATCTTTCTCTTTGCTCCAGCGATTTTTTCCTAACATCTTGCGGAAAAAACATGATCAAAAACACTCCCCTTTTCGTTAAATTGGTAACAAGTGTTCGCGGACTGTTTCAAGGAACATAACGGGTCTATGCCAAAAACAGAGTTTACTGTAAGCCAGCCACACCGGAACAGGATGCCACACCGTATCCGGAAAGCCTAGTACCAAGGTCCCACCCCCTTTACAGTCGGTGGAAGGCTACTGGGAACTCACATAATGCAATTTACAGCTTACTCCGCAAGCCTCCATCATTTGGCAATGATGATCATTCCATCCCGATAGTCCACTTTTGCCCCCATGTTTTCACTAACAAACCGTAGTGGAACAAGAGTACGGCCAACCCGCAATCTTGGTATACAATCCAGGGCCACGGCCAATCCGTTAACTGATGCTTCCCTGGAACCCAAAGTTAATATAACCTCCCTCCCTTCGCCGGCGATGGTAATCTGTTGGGTTTCCGGGTTCCACTCCACAGTAGCACCCAAAGTCTCGCTGACAAATCTCAACGGCACCAGCACGCGGCCAACCTCCTGGTTAAGATAGGGTGCAGCTTCAAGTTCATAGGGTTCGCCATTTACGCTGGCCTCCTTCCGATCAATGATCAGCTTAATAACTTTCATTATCGGTTGCGTGGGCAATTCACCATCACCTGCCGGTTTCTGGCTTTCCCCCGGCTTTGCAGCGGCATGATAGCTAAAGGTAACAACATTGCTGTCCTTTTTGCCGGGGCCAATGGTTATTGCCTTGATGATGGTATCCCCGTTGATAGGGCCAATAGGCCGATTAATTTTCCCCAGAATATCCGCCCGTGAAGGCCACCAGCGGCTGGCAATCCAATTGTACATGGAACTGTTCATGTCGGGAACGCTGCCGTCCAAAGTATAGTAAATTTTATCATCATCGCAGTGAAGATTGCTTAGTGTCACCATCGTTCCCTTGGGCACAGAACCACTTCCGGGATTTGCCTGAGGCTCGTCCCATTTTTCCGGTTCAGCAGTAGACACCTCGATTTTACATAGATACTTGACAAACAAGTTTCCCACCTGTTCGGTAACTGCCCGTTGCCCCAGCATCAAGAGCAAGGTGTTTAACTTGTTCATATACCCGGGATCATCGCTGCCTTCTACGCTAAGCAGGGCAATAATCGGTTCAACCGGGACAGCCCCCGTAGCAAGACCCGGAAGATGCCCATCAGCATCAGCGTTTTCCATGAAATGTGGGAAACGATAACGCTTGTCCTGGAATAATTCCTTCACTGTAAGTGTCACCGTGTAGCTATCAGCGGAGGTAAACTTGATCAATTTGGCTTCCTTTTTTATTCCGGCATGTTGAAGCAAGTCCCAGAGCCTGACGCCCTCGCCCGCATACCACTTCTTGGTAGGCCATGTATTGATCGAACTGTACACCTCCTGATGCTGCTCCATACCCTCAAGCTGTTCCCGGGTCAGCGTTATTGGATTCTGCACCCCATCCCCGAGTATTTCCAGCATATCTGTTCCAGCAGCCAGGGGCACTGCAGGAACAAGGGTGCCAAAAATCAAAAAGAACAACAATGTAGCTAATAATATTGCAGATGGTTTTTTACTTTTTTTACCGCCAGGCAAGCAATACACCCCCCGCTTATAGGCTCCCGATAATAATTTTGTTTGATAATAGGGCAGTAGGGCAGTAGAATAGTAGGCATTATTTCCCACCATCCTCTGTCAACATAAACAACTGCCCCGTCCGTGGATCCTTGTAGACTGTACCTAGCCTTTCATAAAGTTCCCCTGTGCCTTCCGTTTCGACCAAACCCTCCCGCAACAGAGGGGTATCCGTTATTTCTTGTCCTCGGATCAAATCAATTCGCTCGCCTATAGGGCCTAGATCAATATTCCAATAAACAGCCAGGGCAAGCATCAACCCGCAGGCAAATACCAGCATGGCATCTACGATATTTGTTGTACCTTCAAGGGGATCCACATCACCCCATAATCTCGATGTCCTGCCCCCTTTTTCCCTCAGCCCCCCGTTCATCGATCGAATACCTCCAATAAACCCTCCAGCAGCATCTCAAGGACGCTGAGGTGGTCTTCATACCACCTTTTTCTCAATCGGGAAATGGCAAAGGCAACGCCGGCAACGGCCAGCCCGGAAATCGTCGTATCGAAGGCAATGAGCAGGGAATCAGCCAGCAGCTTCGTGTTCCCCTGCCCGAGTGCGATCATGCCCGGCCCAAGTGGAATCAGCGTACCCATTAGCCCGAACATGGGCCCAAGTCGCACCACTAGATCAGTCCTATTGGTTATACGGAGGTAATGCATCTCCTCCCCAGCCAGCAGGCGGCGGGCCAAGGCTCGCAGGGAGGCAGGCGGCAATTTGCTGTGATCGATCAATACACCTAGGGCCTTCTTCTGGCGGCGCAACAGGCTGCTGTGTTCGATTTCCCCCGAAATCTCCTCTGCATTTTTTCCCTGAAAAAAATTGATCAGCTTAGGAAGGTGGGGTTTTTCCCCTCGGCGCTCATAAAAAAATTCTACCACCAAACCTCCCAACTCGATCACTGTCCAGGCTAAAAATAGCAGTAATATGACAACGGTCGGTATCAATAAACAGGATGAGATTACGTGCATGGCCTCTTTTAGAGACGTTAACATATATTCCATCGTTCAGCTTCAATGCTCCCTGTTGTATTCTGCATATCCTTTACTGACGCCGCAAAAAAAGAGAAACAAGAATATGGTGGCAACATAGGGGATCAAATCTTTCTGTTGCTCCTGCAAGGGCAGAGGTATAACATTATCAATCAATAACCCAAATACTTGTGGCTGGGGGGAGGTGCTCTGGAAATGTTCGGCAACCGGGTTCTCACGAATAGGGTCATCGGGCAAATCCTCCGGCCTTGAAAGGTGGCACCAATTTCCTTCTTTTGCCGGCAGCCAGCCCTCATCCTTATGGAATATTGAACCAGCCACTGATTCCTTCATATCCGGCTCTGCCGGCAACCCTGTGGGAGAAAATGATTCCTCTTCTAATGGTGTTTGGTGCCTGTGGGAATCGCCTTCCTTTGGTTGGCTATTTTCCCCATCAGCCGTTACCCCGGTGCCACCTTCTCCCCCCACAGGGCCATTGATTACGCAAACAGCTGTAAAGCCGCCCTCCACAGTTTCGGCAGTAATCATAGCGCTGCCCTGGCCAACAACCGTCACTAGCCCCCTTGTATCCACCGTGGCCACACTGGTATCGCTGGAACGCCAGATTATGCCTCTGTCCCCCGTGTTAAATGGCTTGATATTGGCATCAAGCTGAAAAGTGCCCCCCACCTGGAGTTCTAGCCTGTCCTGATCGAGGAAGATGCCAGTGGGTGGGCCGCTAGCCAGCTCAGTCGGATCCTCAGCGTCGGGATCTATTCTGAAGGTGTAGGTTGCTATTTCGCTATCTTCCCTTCCGGGCCCGATAGTACGCAACTTAAGAACTACTATGCTCTCACCCTCATAGCTATCACTAATCATCTCCTTAATAATTTCAAGGGGGATATTGATGCTATCGACATCCTCCCTCTGCTCCCACCAACGTTTGGCGCTCCAGTTAAACATGGGGCTATCCACTGTTGGATCGCTGCCATCTATCGTGTAATGGATTTTATCAGCATCAGAATATTTGTTCTGCAATGTTAGACCAACCCCTGGGGGAAGCACAGCCCCATCGGGAACGTTTACCCGGGGGGCATCCCATTTTTCCAGCTCATTGGTTAGTACCTCGATCCTCCTTAGGTGAAAAACGTACAGGAGCATAGTCTGTTCGGTTACTGCCCGTTGCCCCAATACCAGCATCAGGCCATTTCTATCATCCATATCCGCCGGATCATTGCTGTCCTCGGCGCTCACAAGGGAGATAAGGGGCTCAACTTCTACCGCATCTTCAGTGGATCCAGGTACACTTCCATCATAAGGATGATTTTCTTTCAAACCTGGGAAAAAGTAGCGTTTGTTTTCCAACAGTTCCTTTACCGTGAGATTTGTACCATAGCCATCCTTACCGATAAATTTCAGGAGTGTGGCACTTTCCTTGATCGTGGCAAGTTCCAGCAAATCCCTTAGTTTAATACCCCTGGCCATATACCATCGCTTAGTGGGCCAGGTATTTATAGTGCTGTACACCTGCTCACACTGCTGCATAGCCTCCAGCTCTGCAAGCGTGAAACTTAGGGCATTTTCCACCCCATCCCCGACAATCTCCAGGACGGGGCCCATAGGGTCCGGCCCTGGTTCAGACACTGGCCCGGGCTCTTCCGCCTTTCCCATTTCGCCTAGTACTACCGGGCATGTCCACGCACCCATTAAACAGATCAGCAATAGAACGCCAAAAGTAGGCAACAAGATTTTAGAATATGCTTTATGCCTAACGTTGTACATAAATTTTCCCTCTACATTTTTTGCAACGCCCTGGCGATGACTGTCACAGCCTCCGCCCGGGTGGAGGGACCCTGCGGCCGGAAGGTGTTATCAGGATAACCACTGATAATTCCATTTTTTGCCGCCGTGAAGAGGGCATTGACGGCCCAGCTGGAAACGCTGCCACTATCTGCAAATTGGGGATCTCCTCCCGAAGATAATAGTTTGGCCGCCCTAACAATCATCACCGCCATCTGTTCGCGGGTGAGCGGATCGTCCGGACCAAAGATATCGGCCCCATAACCGCTGGCAATACCTCTTGACACTGCTGAAGCAATACTATCCCTGGCCCAGTGTAACTCTGTATCGGCAAAAATCCCGCCTGGCTTGCTTTCAAGTTGAAAAATCCCGGTGAGCAAGGTAACAAACTCTGCCCTGGTAATATCATTATCGGGCCTAAAACTTCCATCGGGATAACCGCTTACCACACCCAAGGCCGCCAGCTTTTGGATACCATGGAAGGCCCAGTGGCCGGCAATATCCGTAAGCTGGGGTTCCTTTTTTACAACGGTGGCTAAAACAGCAAACATAGCCGGGTGATCAAGCCCGGCTGATATGACATTTCCTTTGGTAGTACCGCCTCCGTCAACCCAGCCGCCTTGCCTTTCATCATAATAATGGATGGTTGGAACCTCGTTTTCCCCCAGGGTTTCAGGATCAAAACAAAGTGTGACCTGCACCTTTTTAGCAAAATTATAACTTATTTTGCCATCAATGCTGAGCCCATAAACAGCACTTAATAGTTTATAACCCACTGGAATAGCTGGGGGTGTTTCCACTAGGGTAATCTTTACTTCTGCCGCTTTGTTGCCCGTCAGGGCGCCTGCCGGTATCTCCAGGAGGACCTCCTTGCCAAAGCCGACCGTGCCCCCCTTGTCCGGCGCAATCATTTTGCTGCTAACAGGCCCCCCGGCCACCATGACTGCAAACTTTGTGAAATGATCCACTTCAACGGATATGGTACTATCCTTCACGGTACCGCCAATTTTCACCCAGCGGCATTCCTCTTCATCGTAGTAATAGACAGCTAATTCCCCGTCCTTCCCAACAGATTCGGCATCAATAGTAAACCGGAGCATTACTTTTTTGTTAAAGGTAAAGGTTTTCCGTCCATCCACGCTGAACTCGAAGACATTTCCGAGCAACCTAAGATCTGGCGGCAAAGGGGGAGGTTTTTCAATGCTTTCGATTTTAACTTCTACCGACCTGCCTCCAGGCAAGGCCCCGGCAGGTATTTCCAGGAGAACTTTATCGCCAAATTTGATCACATTATCCTTGTCGGGCAATACCCTGCCCGCCGCGGCGCGGATAACTGTATAGTCAAAAACGGCAATTTCGCTGTCCGCACGGCCCGGGCCAATAGTGATTGCCTTGATAGTGGTATCTTTGTTTATTTCTATAGGATGATTTATCTCCCGGACGATTTCATCACCACGTTGTGCCCACCAGCGCTTGGCCAGCCAATTGTACATGGAACTGTCATAGGTAGGGCTGCTGCCATCAAGGGTGTAATGGACCTTATCATCATCGTTATAAGTGCTTTCAAGCTCCACCTGGGTCCCCATAGGCACCTCCCCTGGGGGCACGGAGGCTGTAGGCCTCTCCCATTGGGGCACATAGCCGGTTAGCACCTCTATCCTGCTTACATTCTTTACATGTGAAGGGCCCGTCTGTTCAGTGACAGCCCGCTGCCCCAGCATTAGCATTGGAGTTTCTACAATGTTCATTGCTGAGGGATCTGTGGTACCATCAGCCTTTTGCAACCCCAGGATAGTATCTGTTTCTATCGCGCCCTCGGCCGAACCAGGCAGGTGCCCTTCGCTGCCACTGCCACCCTCCATAAGACCTGGAAAACGATAGCGGCAATCAACAAACAACTCCTTTACCGTTAAAGTCCTTTTATAACCATCCCTTGCAAAGAAATTGACAATAGTAGCCCCCGATCTCATGTTTGCCTGCTCGGGGCCAAGCAAATAGTCCAATCTAACTCCCTTGCCCACGCTCCAGCTCTTCGTAGGCCAAGTGTTTATAACGCTGTATACCTCCTGGTGCTGGGGCATGCCCTCCAGCCGGGCAAGGGTATATTCCATAGGGTTTGCCACACCATCTCCTGTTATTATAAGAAAAGCACTAATTTTTAGCGTCACAGTAGCATTTTGGTAACCAGATGCTACTATAGTAACAGTATAATCACCAACCGTATCGAACAAAGTATATTCAATGCTAATTTTTCCGGCATCAACGCGATACCTGCCGGCAGCGGATGATCCATTAACTAGAACGTCAGTAATTGCTGCCTGCCAGGCTGCACCGTCCGTGTAGGTTATGTAAATCTCCCTGGGATCCCCACTATCCGCCGTCAAGCCTGGAGGTTCTTTCAGGGTAGAACCTGATTCCGAGTCTCCCCGAATTGGTTGGGTTAAAGTGGCATCCCCATAACCCGCCGCCCTTATTATAACAATATAGTTTTTTACCGAGGTGAAAAGGCCAGCCTTAAAGGCAATTTTACCTTCGTGAATTACATATTCATCAGCCCGCAGTGGTCTCCCGTCGATGCTGACCCCGGTTATTGCCTTTCGCCAGAAGCCATCATCCTTGAAGACGATCCCTATGGCATGGCCCACCACGTTATTGGTAGTATCGGCAATCAATCTCGGGGGATCGGTTGTAGCAACAACAGTAACGGTAATGCTGGCAGTAAAGTTTCCCCCCACCACAGCAGCAGTAATTGTTGTTTTGCCTTCGGATATCGCGGAAATCCGGCCCGTTTCGCTTACAACAGCAATAGCTGCATCATCTGTGGACCAGATCACTCCTTTCTCGGTGGCGTTTTCCGGCTGCACAATAGCCTTGGGGTAGGCAATTTCTCCTACATAAAGGTTCAGATCACCCCCATCGATACTTATACCTGTAACAGGCACATAGGGAACTGTATAGGCAAAAGAGGCCACCTCGCTATCCCTACGACCGGGGCCGGTAACAAAAGCCCTAATGGTTGTATCCTCCAATATTTCAATAGGGCAATTTATTTCGCTTAACTCTTCCCCCCAGGATGGCCACCAACGCTTGGCAACCCAGTTGTACATGGGGCTGTGGATAGTTGGATCGCTACCATCCAAAGTATAGTGCACCTTATCCTCATCATCTTCCGGGGCATGCAATTCCACCTTGGCCCCAACCGGCACCTCCCCGGGTGGTATACTAGCTGTAGGCTTCTCCCACTGGGAAACCGGATCGTCGATCAGCACTTCTATTGATTTCGTATATTTAGCAAAACGGGGGCTAGTTTGCTGGGTCACCGCCCGCTGCCCATACAAAAGGTGGTTGGCATCAGAGGAGCTAAAGAAGGTATCTTTAATAATTTCGGCATAGTCCTGTGTTGAAAAACTTTTATGGGCGATAATTGTTTCCACCTGTACTGCTGATGAGGAATCGCCGGGAAAATGACCTGGAAGGCCTGTATCCATAAAGTTGGGAAAACGATAACGGGGTTCACCTAAAAGCTCATCTATTGTAAAATCCACCTTAAAACCATCCCTGGCCGTAAAGACAATCCGGGTAGCCTGTGGTTTAATTCCCCCGGCGAGATCAAGTAATTCGGTAAGCTTCACACCCACACCCCGGAACCAGCTTTTGGTAGGCCATGAATTAATGGTGCTGTACCATTCATCATATTGCTGCAGGTACTCTTTTCCGTACAGCAATTTTAGCTCCGGTGACAAGGGTTCCTCCCCCTGGAGCTGCTTCTGGGTAATGGTTATACCCCCGGGATTGTTTAATCCGGGGCCTGATATTGTAATATCATCTCCTGCAGCTTGAACAGCGTTAGGCATTTGAAAACCGATCGTAATGATAAAAAGCAATGCCAAAGCAAAATATGACCAATACCTCATGGCCGATTCTCTTTCGTTTACCTTCATCCACATTGGCACTCCTATCTTCCCATTTGGTTATAACCATAATTCACCATACTACTATTTTATTCTACTAAACAAACCCAAATCCTGCAAAGTTTGAAAAATAAAAGATCATCGAGAAATAATAGGCATTACAACACCCCGGTAAACAAAGGCTTTCCGATCGACTCCCGGCCGAAGGAGGATATGAGCTTTTGCCCCTCTTTCCCCCTTAGCCACTGGGAAAAAAGCCGGGCATCTGCCAGTTTGACCCAGGGAACGCGCTCCGGGTTGACCAAGATGATAACAAAAACATTCTCCAGATTCCAGTCCGGATCCCCTACCCTGGCAGCGGGGGAAAAGATACCCATGTTCTTTTCCCCCGCCAGTAGAAAAGAGGCCCGATCAACAAAAGTATAACCCTGCCTTTCACTGGCCAGACGCAGGGCCCCCGGGTTGCCTGCTACATCCGAGGATTTAATATACCAGTCCCCAGCGGGAGTCACCCCCGCCCGCCTCCACATTTCCAGTTCACGTATATGCGTTCCAGAATTATCACCGCGACTAATAAAGGGCGTGCCGGCAGCAGCAATCCTCCTAAAAACCCCCGCAGCACCGGCTGACTTGGAAAGCCCGCCCAAACCAGCAGGATCGTCAAGGGAACCGGCGATGACAAAATCATTGGTCATGATCGGGAACATTTCGATTCCCCAACCTTCATCCATAAAGGCCTTTTCCAGTTCCGGGGCGTGGGTCAGCACCATGTCGACACGGCCTTCCCTGGCAATCTGCAGGGCACGACCGCTACCAGCAGAAATATGCCTGACGAGTATACCGCTGGTATGCAAAAAAGCCTCCTCTAGCAAATCCATTAGGCCAGTTTCCACAGCCTCCATGGTACTGGCCAGCAGGAGATGCCGCGTAGGGGGTTGTGTACCGGTTACCTCGGCATTTTTGCCGGCACGTGCCTGGAAATGTTTCAACTGGCTATCTGCTTTCTGTTTAAAGGCCTTGTACTGGGCCAGCAGCTCCTTACCCTGAAAAGTAAGCGTTGTACCGCCGCCAGCAACTCCTCCCACCTGCTTGTCTACTAGCGCCAGCCCCAAAGTTTTTTCTGCTTCCCGCAGCAGCCCCCAACAGTAACGATAGGAAGCACCCATCCTTGCAGCCGCACCACTGATAGATCCTGAAACCATAATATTCTCCAAGAGATTAAAAAGATCATTCCCGGAAAGGGATCTTTTTCCCTCTAACTGAAGAATTATTTTAAATTCATGCGATAAATCTTTGCCCATTTTTAATAATAACCCCCCGATATTTCCTCTATCTTCGTACATTATATCAAAAATAGCTGGGCTATAATCAATGCAATCGAAACAAAAGAACCAAAATAGCCAGATTTGTTAGGGCTACCTAAAAAAGGTTCACTATTCTCTTCCCACTTTTTTGTTTGTATTGCCCACTAATAGAATTTTTAAAAAATGGTTGCTAAACATGGGGTATTTACTTTATAATAATTATAGAGCTGATCGTTAAGCTCTTTTTTATTTTGTGCAGGCGAATGTATAATACCATAGGAAGGGTTAACTTCAGCAGCAGATCGAACTACTTTGATCAGGATAGCTTATCAATGCTATATTCATATACGGGGCCACCTCAATGCGGGGAGGAAGGGAGGTAATAATAAAAAGACAGAGGGATAAGAATAATACTTTCGCAATTTACTTTGTCTGCCGCATAAAATAAAATTCACTTTTGAATGAACCATTTCCCAGTGGAATATATCAACCCCATCCAATATTGATCTAATTACCGCCTGCGTATCAACTATTATCAATGATAACGAAATATTTCCACGCTTAACCGGAAAACACCCGATTGTTTTATTTCCTGGGTCTTTTCCGGCCAATATTATCCAAATAACTACAAATTGCTGTAATTATCAGTTAAAAGGACTCTTTTTAGCGATGGCGAATTAAATGTAGCAGTATTGGCAAAAGACAATGCAAAGGAGGTCGTACTTAAATGTTCAAAATTGTAACAAAAAAAGTCCTATCTGAAGTCAATAAGCTAATGGAAATCGAGGCTCCACTGGTTGCACGAAAGGCACAGCCCGGACAATTTATTATGTTGCGTGTCAGTGAAACAGGTGAACGAATTCCACTAACCATTGCCGATAGTGATAAAAAAAGAGGCACAGTAACGATTATCTTTCAAGAGATTGGCAAAACAACTAGAGAGCTAGGAACCAAGGAAGCCGGGGGTTATTTAAACGATTTTGTAGGTCCCTTGGGAAAGCCCATGGAAATGCCCTCATCGGGGCGTGTCATTGCCGTTGGCGGAGGGGTGGGGATTGCGCCCCTTTATCCGAAAGTAAAAGCATTTCAGAAGGCAGGCCTGGAGGTTATTTCCATTATTGGCGCCAAAACTGCCAGCTTACTCATGCTAATCGACGAAATGTGCCTTGCCAGCAAGGAGCTGCATGTCTGCACCGATGATGGCACAAAAGGTTACAAAGGTTTTGTCACAGACCTTTTACAGTCCTTCCTCGACGATAAAACAAAAAAGATCGACGAGATCATTGCCATAGGTCCCATTCCCATGATGACCTTTGTTGCCAACCAGACAAGGCCCTATGGCATTAAAACGATGGTCAGCCTCAATCCCATTATGGTTGATGGAACAGGAATGTGTGGATGTTGCAGAGTAACGGTGGGTGGTGAAATAAAATTCAGCTGTATTGATGGGCCTGTTTTTGATGGCCACCGGGTCGACTTTAAGGAGCTTGCCAGGCGCTCCCGCACCTATCTCGACAAAGAAAAGATCGCACTAGACAAATTTGAACATGAATGCAAATGCGGAGGAGAAGAACTATGGCACTTGGCAATGAGCAAATAAAGCAGCTGCGCAAGATGAAAGAAAAGCATCCCATGCCTGAACAGGATCACCGGGAACGCATTAAAAACTTTAATGAGGTTCCTTTCGGATACGATGCAGAAACTGCCGTAAAAGAAGCAAATAGATGTCTTCAGTGCAAAAATGCACCCTGCGTAAAGGGATGCCCTGTTGAAGTAGATATACCAGGTTTTATTAAACTGATACAGGAAGAAAATTTCGATGAAGGTATTAAAAAGCTCAAGGAAAAAAACAGTCTTCCAGCAGTCTGTGGACGTGTTTGCCCCCAGGAAAGCCAGTGTGAATCCTTTTGCATTAAGGGAAAGAAAGGGCAGCCCGTGGCCATTGGCCGCTTGGAACGCTTCCTGGCAGACTGGGAACTGGCCAAAGGGGTGGAAACGCCCGGCAAGCCAGCGAAAACAGGCAAGCGTGTCGCCATCGTGGGTTCGGGCCCGGCCGGCCTTACCGCCGCCGGAGATCTGGCCAAGATGGGCCATGAAGTGGTACTTTTTGAAGCGTTTCATTCCACTGGTGGGGTCCTGCGTTACGGAATTCCTGAGTTTCGTCTTCCCAAGGAAAAGATCCTGCAACGCGAGATAGACTATATCGCCAGCTTGGGTGTAGATATTAAAACAAATATTGTCGTCGGTAGAACAATTACCGTCGATGAACTTTTTGATGAGGAAGGATTCCAGGCTGTTTTTATTGGAACAGGTGCGGGACTACCCCAATTTCTGGGCATTCCCGGTGAAAACTATAGTGGAGTTTATTCTGCCAATGAATTTTTGACCAGGACAAACCTGATGAAGGCCTATTTATTCCCTGAATGGGATACCCCTATCAAGCTGACTAAAAAAGTTGCTGTTGTCGGCGCGGGAAACGTCGCCATGGATTCGGCGCGCACTGCCCTGAGGTTGGGCGCTGAGGAGGTTCATATCGTCTACCGGCGTTCCGATAAAGAAATGCCGGCACGTGCGGAAGAAATTCACCATGCCAAGGAAGAAGGAGTAACCTTTAACCTACTGACCAACCCAGTTGAAATACTCCCCGATGGGGAGGGCTGGGTAAAAGGAATGAAATGCATCAAGATGGAACTTGGTGAACCTGATGATTCAGGTCGGGCACGTCCCGTGCCCATCGAAGGCTCGGAATTCGTTTTTGATGTAGGGACAGTGGTGATCGCCATCGGCAACAGTCCCAACCCGCTCATCCCGCAGACAACTTCCGGGCTGGAAATCGGACGCAGGGGAACAATCGTAGCCGATGCCGATGGAGCTACTTCCCGTAAGGGAGTTTTTGCCGGCGGTGATATTGTCACCGGGGCAGCAACTGTTATCCTGGCCATGGGTGCGGGGAAGACTGCCGCCAGGGCCATCGATCAATATTTGGGTACACTGTAGAAGACAATTAGGGCCGAACAACATCAAGTATCAGATAAGTAGCTGTTGGTTTCTACTAACGGCTGTTGGAACAGTGCAGCACTGCAACCGACAGCCGTTTTTGTTTGATGGCCCCTTTCCTAAAGGAATTTATAATATTTTGTCGAAGAGGAATATTAATCACCTTCTGCATATTATTCTACATTTAGGTTAATGATGGGAGGCCGCCCTAATGAAAGGACAGATTTTGGATTTTTCAATGCAGGAAAACAGCGGACTGATCTCAGGATCAGATGGTAGAAGGTACCATTTTACAGGTACTGATTGGCAGGGGGATCGAACACCGGCCCGGGGAATCATGGTAGATTTTGAAGCAGATGGCAATTATGCCAGATCTGTTTATATTGCTCTAGAAGGCACGCAAACAGGTCAAAAAAACAAGATTGTTGCCGGGCTTCTCGCTATTCTCCTTGGGGGCCTGGGAATTCATAAGTTTTATTTGGGATTTACCGGCCCCGGTTTGGTTTATTTATTAGTTAATACCGTTGGCTTTGCCATTACCTGGATGCTACTATTCATACCCAATATGATCCTTGGGATATTCGCCCTCATAGAGGGGATTATTTATTTAACAAAATCTGACGGGGAGTTTGAACGTTTATATGTAATTGAAAAGAAACGCTGGTTCTAGTTTAAATGCTGGAATATTTATTTTCCCCCAAAGATTAGATGTTCCATGATCAGCACCGCCAAAACCCCCACCACAAACCCGTTGCCCAAAAGGGGCCTCAAAAAGAGGGGGAACGAATCTATAATTGTATTTGGCAGAAAGGAAACGATGACACTGAGCATAAGAGGAAGACCAATTACCAGGCCATTTTCAAAATGAAATTTCTTTGGGGCCCCGGCAACCATGGTAAGTCCGGCGGCAATCTGTGAACACATGATGTAAAGAAAGACACCGCCTACTACTGCCTGGGGTATTCCGCCAATAAAGGCAATGATTGCCGGCAAAAATGATATAGCCAGCAAAAGCAGTCCGGCAGGCACAAGCGCAAAACGTGAGGCACAGCCTGTCGAGACAATCACCCCGGGGCTTAGAGAAAAATTAACTGGCCCGATTACGCCGCCAAGGCCCGCAAGGACATTAAGCACACCTGTCAGGGAAAGACCCAGTGAAACACGCTGCGGCATATTTGCGGGCCTCAGCAGGCCGCCCACAGAATATATTGAACCTAAATCATTGATTGCCAGGGCCAAAAAACAAATAAGAAAGGAGATAATAACCCCTGCCTCGAAATCAGGGTGAAAACCAATTTTCAGCAAAAAATCTGCTGTGATGGTATGATGAGCCGCCGGGCTGCCTACGGGAGGCTGGGCAAAAACCAGAAAATGAGCAACCGTCCCCACAATAAGTGCCCACATGATCAGTGTAGATTTCCAAAAACCCTGCACATACCTGCCCACGGCAAAGATGCTGAGCACAAAAACCAGGACAAAGCAAAAACTCGCCCAGGAAAGTTCCGGGGTAGCGGTAGAAGTACTCAGATCTAGGATCATGGGCGTCAAAGTAAAGGCAATCATAATCAGAATAGTGGCTACAACAGGCGGGGTAAAAAGCTTTTTAAGATAGTTAAATAGTCCAGCCGCGCTGAGTACAAACAGTACCAAACCCCCGAAGGCCATAGCCGTGTAGATAGCGTCAATTCCACTTCCCCGGCTTGCGGTAATCCCCACAAGAAGTATTGTTGCCGGGCCCACAACGATTGGCAACCGGTGCCCCAAGAGCAACTGGGCCAAAAGGGCAATCCCCGTTATAAAAAATACTTTCTGAATATAAACAATCTGATCAGCCAATTCGCTGAAATGCAGACCGGCCACCACATTCCCTATAATCACCACAATGGGGATTAAAATGGCCAGCCACTGCAGGCCAAGGAAAATTAATTCACTAAAGGGCGGAAGCCCATCAAGTTCATATTGAAATTTCATCGGATCCATTGATCAGTCTCCTGTATGATCCCCACTTTATACCCACCTTATACTGCATAAAACCTGGTTTTTTCCATATAAGGCAAAACAGGGTTTTAGCCATTGATTTATCTGATGGGTAGGAAACGGGAAATTATCTTTTTCAGGGCATTTAGGGCATAATCAATTTCTTCCTCCCGGGTAAAACAGCCGAAGCTAAAACGGACTGTTCCCTGGGGAAAAGTGCCGATAGAACGATGTGCACCCGGTGCACAGTGAAGCCCCGTGCGGCTGAGTATCCCATAGGCCTCCTCCAGGATATAGCCCAGCTCACCGCTATCGATCCCCTCCATCGTAAAAGAGGTTACCGCAACAGACTGTTCAGGATCACCTGACCCATAAACCCGGATCCCGCTAAGTTCCCTAAGGCCGCCGATAAAATGACGGTTTATTTTTATTTCGTGCTGGCGGACAGCCCTAATGCCAACCTTTTGCAAATATTTCAATCCCTCGTTTAGCCCAGCAATTCCAGCCGTATTCATCGTCCCTGCCTCCAAATAATCTGGCATTATTTCGGGCTGTAATTCTTCATCTGAACGGCTCCCCGTGCCCCCTTCCCGCCAGGGTTTAATTTTTACCCCACTGCGCAGATAAAGCAGCCCCACCCCGGGGGGGCCCAGAAGACTTTTGTGGCCGGTAAAGGCGGCAAGATCCGCCCCAATTTCCCCAATATCAAGGGGCAAGGCCCCTGCTGTCTGGGCGGCATCCACCAGAAAAAGTATCCCCTTTTCCCTGGCTATTTGCCCAACTTCCTTAACGGGAAGGATCCCGCCTGTAACATTGGAGGCATTAGTAGAGATAATCAGTTTCGTTTCTGGTAGAACAGCCTTTTCGATATCCGCCGGATCAAGCTGCCCCGCGGAATCACAGGAAATCATCGTTGTGGTAATCACCTTTGCCTGCCTAAGGGCCCCCAGGGGCCTCAAGATGGAGTTGTGCTCCATGGAGGTATAAATAACGTGATCACCGGGCTCTAGAACACCCTTAATGGCCATATTCAGGGAATCAGTAGCATTGAGGGTAAAAATTATTTCCTCGGGCCTTTTGGCACCCAAAAAGGAAGCGGCTCTTTCCCGGGTTTCATAAACTAGCCTGTCAGCACGAAGCGCACGCGTATGCCCGGAACGGCCCGGGTTGGCCCCTCCATGCCGCATGAATTTCTCCGCAGCCGTATACACTTCCTCCGGCTTGGGCCAGGAGGTAGCAGCATTATCAAAATAACAGTTTGTTATAGTCTTTTCCATGCCTGTCACCGCTGCCCCAGTTCATAATAACCGTTTGTTTCCACCTGCATTTCCAGGAAAAGGTCACGGATAACGCCAGCATCATCAGGAAGGCAACGTAAGGCTGTTCCACAGCTGGAGCTGATGTTACGGGGAACCGGAACCATTTTAAATTTCCAACCTCCCCCTGTGAGGACTTTTTCTGCTTTAATGGCCTGATAGGTTGATGAAAAGGTAAAATATGAATAGATCACTTCGCTGCACTATCCCTTTTTAGATATTAGAAGTGTATCCCACTCCCACTCCATTATAGCAAGCTGCCCACTCTTGCAACAATAGGAACTAAGAATAATTCTTAACCCTGTTATAGGTTTTTTCCATAGATAGGCCAAAGCGATGTAAAAGGTTCTCCCCCCAAGGGGAGACTGGATAGAACGCTTGCCTGGGGCCGGCTATTAGGAAAAAACCATTCCAAAAGGCGGGTTCTTCTTTATATTACAGTTCCACAAAGCGGGTGGTAATGATACCGCCGCTTTCTTCGATCTCCTTAATCAGGCTTTCCGAAACTGGATGGTCCACCTGCAGAACCATGATGGCCTCCCCTTTGTCTTTTCGGCGGCCAACCTGCATATTACCGATATTAATACTATTTTTACCCAGGATAGTGCCAACCTTTCCAATAATCCCGGGTTTATCATAATAACGGCTCACCAACATATAGCGGGAGGGAATTACCTCGATGCGGTATTCCCCGATTTGTACTATGCGGATATCGTTCCCCTCAAATAGGGTACCGGCAATGGTATAGCTTTTTTTGCCAGTAAAAACCTTGACCGTAATGAGGTTGTGAAAAAAGGCCGCGCTCTTGCTGGACATTTCGTTAACCTTGATGCCACGCTGTTCAGCTAGCAGGGGTGCATTGACAAAGTTTACATTACTCTTGAGTATAAAGCGCAAAAAACCAATTAATAGGGCCGTTGTAAGTGGCGTTACTGGGTAGGAGGCAATTTCCCCGCTATAAATCACCTCAATTCTTTCCACCCTCTCATTAAAAACCTGCATATGAAAACTGCCCATAGTATGCATCAACGGGATGAAACTGCCCACCTCGGCCATTACCTCTGGCGGGAGGACTGGAGCATTGACAGCCATATGCACCGGTTCCCCCCTAAAAACATGGGCAATCTGCTCGGCAACCTGTACGGCAACATTTACCTGCGCCTCCTGTGTCGAAGCCCCTAGGTGGGGGGTACCGATAACTTTATCTAGTTGGAGCAGGGGGTTATCCTTCGGGGGTTCACCTTCAAAAACATCAAGGGCCGCCCCGCCAACCTTACCGCCGATAATAGCCTCGTACAATGATTTTTCATCTATCAGGCCGCCCCGGGCGCAGTTGATAATGCGTACCCCTTCTTTCATTTTGGCAAGCTCCGCCTTCCCTAACATATGGTTGGTAGAAGAGGTCTTAGGAACGTGCAATGTAATAAAATCTGCCTGTTCATAGATTTCATCCAGTGTTGCTGTTGTAACCCCCAGTTTTTCCACCTGTTCGGTGGAGATATAGGGATCATAGGCCAGAATCTGCATACCGAAAGATCTGGCCCTTTTGGCCACTTCGCTACCAATCCTTCCAAGCCCAATAATCCCCAGCTTTTTCTTATACAGTTCCACGCCTAAAAACTTATTTCTTTGCCAAAGGTTTTCCCTAACCGAGGCAGAAGCACGGGGTATATTTCTAGCTAGGGCAAGCATCAGGGCCATAGCGTGTTCTGCAGCGGATATGGTGTTACCCTCAGGGGCATTAACGACCAATATTCCGCCCTCCGTTGCCTTCGCCACATCGATGTTGTCCACGCCCACACCTGCCCGGCCAATGACCTTGAGCCTCTTGCCAGCCGAGATAACATCAGCTGTTACCTGTGTCCCGCTACGAACCAGCAAGGCATCATACTGCCCAATAATTTTCACCAGTTCCTGGGGGGATAGGCCCGGCCTTTCATCCACATCGGCAATTTCCCGAAGTAAGCTGACCCCCTCCTCGGAAACTGGATCACTAACCAAGACTTTGTACCGGCTTGTCTCAACCATTTGCACCAGACCTCCCACAAAGTTGCATCATTGCCAAATAGAACATTAATGCAAAAGAAGCTATTTAATAAATAAATATATCATGATTTTACCGTTCTAGCAACAATTATGGCGAAATTTGCCACGTGGATTGGGTATTTAATCATTAACGGTAACACGCCGCTGCCTCGAGCAGAGCGTCAAATAATTCCTGCCCACCGGGAAGATTTTTCCCTGCCATGGCCTCAGGATGCCACTGGACCCCCAGGACAAAGGGGCTGTGGATAGATTCCACTGCCTCGATGACACCATCGGATGTGGTAGCAGAAATAATCAGCCCTTCCCCCAATTTCCTGATAGCCTGGTGATGAAAACTGTTCACACGTAGGGCAGTTTCACCACCTGAGATCTTCCCCAAAAGGGTCCCCTTATTGATCCTTAATTGATGATATGGCAAATATGCAGGCGCCTTTTGGTAATGTTCCTGCAACTCCCCACCTTTCATACCTAAATCCTGAAAGATATTACCCCCCAGGGCAATATTGAGTACCTGGGCACCGCGACAGATCCCCAAAATGGGCATCTGTGCCTCTAGGGCCAGTCTAACCAGCCCCAGTTCGTTTTCGTCGCGGTAGGGGGAAATTTCGCCACATCCTGGCCGTGGTTCCTCCCCAAAATGGAAAGGATCCACATCCCCGCCGCCTGAAAGTACCAACCCCCGGATCATTTTTATAGCCTTTCTGGCACTGTCCCTTTGAAAAAACATTAATGGGACCGGCAACCCGCCGGCCCGTTCAATGGCCTTAATATAATCCCATGACAACCTCATAAGGCACAGGCCTTCCTGAGTTCCGCATGTGATTCCTATCGGCAGCATCATTAGCCCCCCCCAGCCAGTAGGCATTTAATTAAAAAACGGGTACCCTGCAAAACGAAAACGGTATTGCCTTCTTTTTTTGCAGCTTACCCTTAAAAAACAATACCATCCGAAAAAAATGCCAGCCGGATGGTTATATCTGTTTTACAACTTAAATCAAAAATCAATTAGCTTTAGGCTAATTTTCAGGGCCTCATCGACCAGGGTCATGACTGAATCGTCGAGCTCCGTAATTTTCTGCTGTAGCCTTTGTTTGTCAATGGTACGAATCTGCTCCAAAAGGACAACAGAATCCTTTTCCAGGCCATGCAGCCTCGCCGGCAACTCTACATGAGTAGGTAATTTGGCCTTTTGGATTTGGGACGTAATTGCCGCGACGATAACCGTAGGGCTATATTTATTGCCCACATTATTTTGTATAATTAATACCGGTCTGAACCCCCCTTGCTCAGAACCGATCACAGGGCTTAGATCAGCATAAAAAACGAAACCGCGCTTTATTTCCACTATTGTCACTCTCCACCAACGATTTCCTCAGCAAGGCGATCCGCCTCATTTTCGGCAGAGATAGCCTCATTGGCCAGGGTCAGATTTAGACGAGCCATTTCCATATATCCTTCCTGCATTTGTTCCCTAATCTGTTTCTTTTTTCGCTCCCGGAGGTAAAGCCTCATTGCTTCCCTGATAAATTCACTCCGCGTCCGTTTCTCCATTTCCACCACCCCGTCAACTTCCTGCAGGAGATTATGGGGAAGGCTGATCATAATCCTTTTTGTCCTTGCCAAGGAAAGCACCCCCTAAATAATCTAAGAAATATATCTTCCATATCATTCCCGTAACCCAAAATTATTACCCATTATCTATGCACTACCGGTGTAAATACGGGGAATCCTGCTACTAATATTGCAAAGAAGTTCATAACTAATTGTACCTAATTGCTCCGCCACCTTCTCCACCATTATTTCTCCAAGCCCCTGTTTTCCATAAACAACCACCTCATCCCCCTCCCGGGCATCCGGGACGGATCCCACATCCAGCATAGTCAGGTCCATACAGACGTGGCCGACAACCGGAACTTCCTGCCCATGGACCAGCATCACTCCTTTATTAGAAAGCTGCCTGCTATATCCATCCCCATAACCTATGGGTACCACGGCTATCAGTGTTTCCTTTGTAGCTGTAAAGGTCCTGCCATAGCTGATCGTTGCCCCCGGATATATTTTTTTTAGAAGAATGATGCGGCTTTTCAGTGAAAGGACAGGGTAAAGCTTGAACTTTTCCCGGGAAATAGCAGCGGATGGATAATAACCATACATGCCGATGCCAATGCGTACCATATCCAGGTGCGATTGGGGAAAACAGGCCGCCGCGGCACTGTTAGCTGCATGCATGAGTGGAATATGCATGCCCCTTTTTTTGCTCTCCCTAATTATTTTGTTGAACTTTTGCATCTGTTCCTGCAGGAAATCATTTTCCAGCTCATCTGCCGTGGCAAAATGGGTAAATAAACCCTCGACCCATATCCCCGGCAATGCTGATAATTTATCCAGGAAAGCCATAATCTTAGTAGGTTCCAGCAAACCAAGCCGATTCATGCCTGTGTCCAGTTTAACGTGAATTGGCACCCTTTTTCCGGCTGCCTGTGCCTGGTCCGAAAGAAGAGAGGCCATTTCCCAGTGGAAAATGGTCGTGGTAAGATCGTTTTCTACAACGAGATAATACTGCCTGGGATCCGTATAGCCCAAAATTAAAATGGGCGAATTGATCCCCTTTCGCCGCAGGTCCAATCCTTCCTCCAGGGAGGCAACTCCCAGCATGGAAACTCCCTCACGCAGGGCAACACGGGAGACCTCATATGCCCCGTGACCATAGGCATCGGCCTTAATCACCGCCATGATCCTTACACCGGAGGGAAGGATCTGTTTAAACGTATTCAAGTTGGAAACCAGGCGGGACAGATCTATTTCTGCCCAAGTAGGCCTCCCTAAACTAAGAGCAGTAACCGCAACCATTGCTCACCAACCCGGCAATCAGTATTTATAGTTATTCAACGTTGCACAGTTTTATTCCTGCTGAGTGTATCCTTTTGCATATTTCCTCTTTATACCAAAGGGGAAATCAACCTTCAATGACCCTAAAAAGACTGTTAATTTTCTTGATGGCCGGCAAGGCCTTTATTTTTTCCAAGGCATGGTTGAAGTTTTTTTCAGCAACGACATGGGTAATGAGCACAATCTCCGCCTTGCCTTCTGCACTGCGTTTTTGAATAACCCTGTCCAAGCTGACTGCCTCGTCAGCAAAAGCATTAGCCAAACCGGCAAAGACACCTGGCTGATCGAGGGCCTGCAAGCGAAGGTAAAAGGCTGAGGAAAGCTGTTCCATGGGCACGACCCTTTTTTCAACAAAGGACGTTTCCATGACGCCATTTTCGACCTGATGATTAATGTTTCGTATAACTTCGATTAAATCGGCAACAACGGAACTACCTGTTGGCATGGAACCTGCTCCCGGCCCATAAAACATCACCTCTCCTACGGCATTACCTACCAGATAGAGAGCATTGTTTTCATCGAGGACCCCCGCCAGTGGATGGGATGAAGAAATTAGGGTAGGGTGTACCCGCAGGGCTATGCCGCTTTCCAACTCCTCGCCAATAGCCAGCAGTTTTACAGTAAAGCCTAGCTCCCCGGCATAAAAAATATCCCGCAGATTAAGACCATCTATTCCTTCCACATAAACGCTATCGAAACCTACCCGGCAGTTAAAGGCAAGCCCGGCCAGGATACAAAGTTTATAAGCAGCATCCCTGCCCTCTAGATCGTTGGCAGGATCCTGTTCGGCAAAACCTTTTTCCTGGGCACCCCGGAGGGCAACTGCAAAATCTGCTTTATCCAGGGACATACGCGTAAGTATATAATTGGTTGTTCCATTAATAATGCCCATCAGACGAGTAATTTTGTTGGCACCAAGGCTATGCTTAAGTGGCCTGATCAGGGGTATCCCCCCACCAACACTGGCCTCATAGTAAATATTGCGGCCCATTCCCCTGGCCAGCGCCAGCAGCTCCCCCCCGGCCAATGCCATAAGATCTTTATTGGCTGTAATAACATACTTTTTTTCCTTGAGGGCTTCCTCCACATAGCTATGTGCCGCCTCTGTCCCGCCGATCAGCTCAATGATTACCTCTATTTCCGGATCCCTGATAATCTCCCAGGGATCCACCGTCAGCAACTGGGGATCTACATTGACAGGCCTTTGCTTGGCGGGGTCTCTAACCAGAATTTTTTTAACCTCGATCCTGGCCCCGGCCCGGCTTGTGACCTCATCATGGTTGATATCCAGTATGTTTAAAACCCCCGAACCAACAGTCCCCAGACCCAAAAGCCCGATCTTAATAACTCGTTCCATAGCGCAGCAACCTCCGTAGTATGGTAAGTAGGCTCATCCCTGGCCCCGGCCCGTTTACCGCTCATTATATCACCTGGATCCCGCCAGCGCAAATAAAAAAAGATACCCCAGACACGCCATGTGCTGCCGTGTTGGAATATCTAGATTATAATGATATTTTAATCCGGCTACCTACCGGAAGGGAACTTTCCCCCAGGCCCGCCTCAGCGGAAATTTCCTGCCTGCTTAAGAACCCTCAGTCGTTTTTCATATTCCTTGGGATCAAGGTTTTCCGGCACCCAGGAAACATGAAAAAATGTAAAATCTTCTTTCCCCAGCACCTGCCGGCGTCTTTTAGAAATGCCCCGTAGAAAACCCTCGCCTGTGGTTTTTATATCCGTCCCATCCATCAAATCTTTCACCCCTTTAAAATAGGCTATACCTTCTTTATTTTATGGTGAAAAAGTTAAGATTGTTAAAAGACCCCGGCAAAGGAAAACTTATATATCGATCTTTTTAGACATTCTTTCACAGTAACACAATATTTTTCGGATCATAAACTAAAGCAGAAAGTAGTTGGAGTTCAACAGTCCAAAATAAGTAAAGAAAGGAGTGTATTAAAAATGGCCGGCCCAGGCATTAATCAAGAAACCGGCGAATATTTGCAGCCCGGTCCTTGCCCCATTAATCCTAACACAGGATCTAGAGAATGCCCCCCTGCAGCAGAAATAGATTGCCTTGTTGCAGAAAAGGTCTTTGATCAATGTGTCACAGAAGACATCATCTACAGAAGTTTCCCTATTTACCGGGATAAAGGCGCTCCCGGTGGAGGTGAAGGCGCGGATTGGCATAAGGTAACCAGCGTGGAGTGCCAGGTTGTATCTGCAGAATGTGCCGTCGTTGATGTCAGTGCTCCCATAGAGGACAACAACCGCATAGTAACCGTCAGGCAAGATGTGAAATTGAAAATTAAACTTTGGGGCGAACATAAGGGCCATCCCGTTCTTATTGGTACCTTTGAGGAAACCATCAATGACTTTTTTAGCCAAATGCTGCTTTATGTCCCCCCTCCGGGCGCACTTTTCGGCCCAGCCGGAGGCCCCTTCGTTTTTTGCGAAATAGTTAATTTTACCTGTTTTGGCCTGCCGGAAACCGTTCCTCCCGGCGCACCGGTAAACAATGTCATCATCACCGTTAAACTGTGCAAGGTTATTGAAGTTACGGCATTCGTCAAACTGCTTGTACCTGTTTATGGCTACTGCACACCAAGACCTTGCGTGGCTGCCCCTCAGCAAATCGAAATTGAATGCCCTCCAATTGACAGTTTGTTCCCTCCGCAGCGATCCCCATCATCAGCGGATAATGGTAATGGGGGCAATAATAATGGGAACGCACCCTAAGTAAAAATATACCACCGAAAAGGGCGCCGCGCCCTGTTCACCTCAGGAAGGCCCCGGAAACCAACAAAGTTTCGGGGGCCTTCCTTTCTATCAGAATCATCTACTAATTAGTATAAATCTGCACCATGAGTATCCCCGGTGCGTCTGTCAGGGGAAGGACAGCAATACCAACGTTATTGTAAATGGGGTTTAACATAACCTGCCTATGTCCCAATGTACTATATTCCAACTGCAAGTGGCATTGTGTTATGTTTCCCGCCTTGGAAAGGTTCTCTGCCGCTGACGTAAAGGAGATTCCCACATTGCGCAACATGTTGCCAAGGGAACCATATGCTGGTGAAACATGGGCGAAATAATTGCTTTCCAGCATATCCCTGGCCTTTAGGCGTGCCGCTTTTGCCAGCCCGGGAGCAATAGTAACGGGTTTCAAACCATTTTTTACCCTTGTTTCATTCAACAGGGCAAATCCTTTTTTCTCATTAGCATTCAGCCCGGGGGGAATATCAGCCGTACCTGGTGTACCCTCCGAAGGCACGGGAAAGAAATTTTTATTTCCCAATAGTAGGACAAACATCCACCTATTAATACAATATACCTTTCCTTTACCCCCCTTCCAATATGCAGCGATACTATTAACGAACCATAATATTTTAACAACATGTTAATTAATGCAAAATAATATCTGTGGTTAACAATTAATATCATATAAAAGAGGTAATGCAGAAGGGAGATAAATATTATGGAAAAAATATTATTTCCGCAAATAAATCGGTTTCCTATCCTGATAAGGAATAGGGAAAGTAAAACCTGCTATTTCCTAGGTAAGGATAGCTGCCTTCATCAGTTTGAGGCAGGAGAGAGGGGATGGCATCCGGTTTCCCTAAGCCTTGGACAAAAACCTTTAAGAGGGTTTGATGCAGTTAT
>DUNV01000137.1 GCA_012839215.1 Bacillota bacterium | reverse complement strand
GCGCAACACTCTTGATATCAGTGCTGTTCCTGTTGCCAGGGAGCTATCCCACCTGCCAATCTTCGTAGACCCTAGTCATGGAACGGGCCTTTGGAGATGTGTCCCGCCCATGAGCATGGCGGCCATCGCGGCAGGGGCGGATGGGTTGCTAATCGAGGTGCATCCTTCGCCAAAGGAGGCACTATGCGATGGCTCCCAATCACTGTTACCGGATAAATTTGCCCAGCTGGTTAACTCATTGAAAAAGGTGGCAGAAACAGTTGGCCGGACCCTTTAATTCAGTACATTTTACAAAATTAGAGGAGTATAGCGATAATGGAAATTGTCATCCAACCCACTGAAAAAATCGAGGGGCAGGCAAGGCCTCCAGGAGATAAATCCATTTCTCACCGGGCACTTATTTTCTCATCACTGGCAAAAAGTACCGTTGAAATAGAGGGCCTGCTGAAATCTGATGACATCCTGTCTACCTTGCGTTGTCTGCAGGGGCTTGGCGTTACTGTCGAAGGTGAAGGAGAACTGCTAAAGGTCCGGGGAAAAGGTTTAGACGGTCTTGATGAGCCGGATAATATTCTTAATACAGGAAATTCCGGGACCACAGCGCGCCTTCTGGCGGGCCTACTTTCCGGGCAGCAGTTTCATACGGTATTAACCGGGGACAACTCACTTAGAAAAAGACCCATGGGCAGGATAATAGAACCGCTTAGAAAAATGGGTGCCCTGATCGATGGTAGGCAAAATGGCAGTTTATTGCCCCTGGCCATTCGTGGCAGCGAGCTGTTGCCCCTGAACTATACCTTGCCCGTTGCCAGCGCGCAGGTCAAATCAGCTTTACTTATCGCCGCCCTTTTTGCCAGGGGAACTACGCAAATAGTTGATTGCTATCAAACCAGGGACCATACCGAAAGGGCACTGCGCCATCTGGGCGTGGACATAAAAAACTACGGTAAATATACTATTTGCCTTAGAAACCCTGCCGGTCTGCGCGGGGAAAGGTGGCAAATCCCCGGTGATATTTCCGCAGCAGCCTTTTTTATGGTCGCTGCCGCGATAGCGCCCCAAGGGGAACTCTATCTGCGAGAGGTGGGCATCAATCCCACGCGAACGGGAATCATCGACCTGTTAAAAGAGATGGGGGCCCATATCAGCATCCATAACGTGAAAGGATATAACGGTGAGCCGATCGCCGATCTGCTGATCAAAGGTGGCCGGGCCCTGAGGGGGATCCACATTAATAAGGAAACAATTCCACGAATTGTCGATGAGGTACCTATTCTTGCTGTAGCCGGCCTTTTCGCTCGGGGGGAAACTGTCATTCGCGGTGCAGGGGAACTGCGCCTCAAGGAATCAGATCGTCTCAAGTCCATCACCCTTGAATTGAAAAAAATGGGGGCAAAAATTGCTGAGTTTCCGGACGGTCTGATCATTCAAGGGGGCGCAAAGCTTTCCGGCGCCTCACTTCTAAGTCACGGGGATCACCGTATTGCCATGTCCCTGGCCATAGCTGCCCTTTTTGCGCAAAATGAATCGGTCATAAAAGGGGCGGAAACGGTTCGCATATCGTTCCCCGGCTTTTTTAACCTTTTAGGTAAACTTACCGGTCAATCGTCTTTATCATAGAAAATAAAGGAGAATAAAGATGCGTTTTTTAACAGCGGGAGAATCCCATGGGCCTGCTCTTGTGGGAATAATCGAAGGAATACCGGCAGGACTGGCCATCAACGAAGACTTTATCAACGAGCAGCTTTCCAGGCGGCAGGGGGGATATGGCCGGGGTGGACGCATGTCCATCGAAAAAGATCGCATCAAGTTTCTTTCAGGGATCCGTTTCGGGTTGACCACCGGAAGCCCGCTTGCCCTGCTAATAGAAAACAAGGATTGGCCAAACTGGGAAAAGGTTATGTCGCAACAACCCCGGGATAGAACCCATGAAAGGTCCATAACAACCCCTCGCCCGGGACATGCTGATCTGGCTGGTGGTATAAAATATCAGCATGAAGATCTCCGTAACGTGTTGGAACGGGCCAGTGCCAGGGAGACAGCAATAAGAGTTGCTATAGGGGCATTGTCCTCCCTTCTGCTGGGGCATTTTGCCATATATACAACCTCCTTTGTCATCGCTATTGGAGGTATAAAAGCCAGCAGAAAGTTTTCAAAGGGGTTGAGTACGGCGGAAATTAAAAAAAAGAGGGGTTCCATGCTCTACTGTCTGGATGGGAAGGCAGAAAATTTGATGGTAGAAGAGATCGACCGGGCAAAAAACGAAGGAGATACCCTGGGGGGAGTTTTTGAAATTCATGTAGAAGGTCTTCCAAGCGGCCTCGGCAGCCATGTACACTGGGACAGACGCCTGGACAATATCCTGGCAGGCGCCCTTATGAGTATTCCCGCCATCAAAGGCGTGGAAGTTGGTCTTGGTTTTGAGGCTGCGGCCAGAAGGGGTTCAAAGGCCCATGATGAACTTCTGCTGAATGAAAAAGGTAAAATCTGCCGGACCTCCAACCATGCCGGGGGACTGGAAGGAGGTATCAGTAATGGCGAGACCATCGTCCTGCGTGCCACCATGAAGCCAATCCCCACCCTCGTAAAGTCCCTATCCAGCGTTGATCTACAAACCCGTTCCCTCAACCCTGCCGCCGTGGAACGCTCAGATACATGTGCCGTTCCTGCCGCTTCTGTTGTCGGTGAGGCTGTCGTTTCCTGGGAGATAGCCAAGGCTTTTCTGCAAAAGTTCAGCGGGGATTCCTTATCTGAAGTAGAAGAAGCATATTGGAATTACCAAAACAATGTCAGGGAATATCTGGGGGAAAACAATGTTGAAAATTGAGCTGGCAACGACACAAAACAAAAGTCCTGTTTATCTCCATCCGGGGATTCTTAAATTGACAGGCCAGATGCTCAAGCGTTCTTTTACTCCATGTCCTGTCCTGCTTGTAACAGATAAAAATACCTGGCGGTATTATGGGGAAATTTGTAAAAGGAGCCTATTGGAGGAAAATTACCTGCCTTTTGTTGCTGTTCTCGAGGGTGGAGAAAAGGTCAAAACATTACAATCAGCATACAAACTTTATGGTTTCGCCCTAAGAAAGGGTTTGGATAGAAAATCCCTTGTTGTAGCCCTTGGGGGGGGCGTCATCGGGGATCTGGCCGGATTTGTAGCCTCGACCTATATGCGGGGCATCCCCCTGGTACAAGTGCCCACAACGCTGCTAGCTATGGTGGATAGCAGCGTGGGCGGTAAAGTAGCCGTGAACCATCCCCTGGGGAAAAATATTATCGGCTCATTTTACCAACCTGCACGAGTCCTGATCGATCCCGGTACATTAAAAACTCTTCCACATAGGGAATTTTCCGCCGGACTGGCTGAACTAATTAAATATGGAATTATTATGGATAGAAATTTTTTCCTTCAGTTTGAACGATTGAGCAATAACAAGTTAATAAAACTGAAAAATGATCAGCGCCTCCTAAAATTTTTAGCCAAGGCAGTCCTTCTTAAGGGTAAGGTGGTTACCCTAGATGAAAAGGAAGAGGGCCTTAGAAAAATACTAAACTTTGGGCATACCTTTGCCCATGCTCTGGAGGCGGCCACTTCCTATACATATTATCTGCATGGCGAGGCAGTAGCCCTGGGGATGATTGCCGCCACTCGCCTGGCAACAAGATTAAAGATGATAGAGGAAGAAGCAGCCGGGCGTATACTAACCCTTTTATCCTGTTTAAATCCACCCCCGCCACCACCTGATCTGACAATGGGATCGGTACTGGATGCACTACAGGCCGACAAGAAGAAGGAGGGGAAGGAGCTCATCTTTATCCTCCCCATAACAATCGGAAGAGCAGTTACCTACATGGCACCCCCGGTGGAGGATGTGACAGCTGTGATAAACGAATATCTTTCAATACCCTTAAAGGCCAGGAAAGGTTAATAATACTATGCACACTACTTTTCTAGGAGGATTAAAAGTGATCGATGGGCAGACAAAAATAACGGGGATTATCGGCGATCCGGTATCACACTCTTTTTCACCAGCCATCCAAAACGCTGCCTTCCAGGCAGAAAGTCTAAATTATGTCTATCTGGCCTTCCGTGTTCCGGGAGAGCATCTTGGCGCGGCCGCCAAGGCTATCGCAGCACTCAATCTGGCAGGCATTAATGTTACCTCACCCCACAAGGAAACAATCATTTCCCACCTCCATGAACTTTCCCCCGAGGCAAAGTTGCTGGGCGCGGTAAATACCGTTGCCTTTAGCAATGGCCGGCTGAAAGGATTTAACACGGATGTGGCCGGGTTTCTCTACCTGCTAAAAAAGATGTTACCCCTTTCCGTCAAGGGGGAAAAGGTTTGCCTGCTGGGGGCCGGAGGGGCCGCCAGGGCAGTATCGCTGGCGCTGGCCAAAAACGGAATAAGGCACTTAGCTATTTTCAACCGTACGCCGGAAAAGGGGGAGGCCATCCGCCAACTATTGCATAAAAATGGTCTATTTGAAAAGGAAAAGATAAGCCTGTGGCCTCTTAACAAGAATACTTTCCCCGAAATTATGCAAAGAAGCACTTTTATAATAAATTCCTTAAGCATTGATCCTATCGAGGAGGGTTTGCTTCCCTCAGATGGGATATTTGAAAATTTAAAAGCTGCCATTGATCTACGTTATAATCCGGCGAAGATACCTTTTCTGCTATGGGCATCCTCAATGAATGGATGTGCAGCAATAAGCGGGCTCGATATGCTCCTCGGCCAGGGAGTAAAATCTTTTGAAATCCTTACGGGCCGGAAGGCGCCGCTGCACATCATGAAAGATGCCCTGGCCAAAATCTTAGCTGCCCAACAGGGTGGAAACAAGTGGACCTAAATCTTGTGGATCCCATCTCCGGCAGTTCCGAACCAGCAGAAAGGAAAATACCGGCCAATATTTTCCTGACAGGATTCATGGGCGCAGGCAAAACAAGCGTGGGAAAACAGCTGGCCACCAAGCTGGGCATTGATTTTTACGACACCGATGATATTATTGCGACGGCAGCCGGAATGAGCATCAGTAAAATGTTTTCAACAAGAGGGGAACCCTTTTTCCGCCGGGCGGAAAGCGAGTTACTAAAAATGCTGGGGGGGAAATCTCCCGGAAGCTGCATTATTTCTACAGGCGGGGGCGCTGTGCTTAAGAAGGAAAACAGAGCAGCTATGCGTAAAAATGGGATTATCATTTTTCTCCAGGTGACACCGCAGGAAATCGCCAGAAGAATAAGCGGGGACAAAGGCAGGCCCCCCAGGCCCCTATTAATGACAGCAGATCCCATGAAATCTATTGAAGATTTGCTAGAAAAACGTCGGCAGTTTTATAACGAGGCAGATCTAGTAATCGAAAGTTCGGAACTGACCATTGATGAGACAGTAAACAGAATAATTAAAACCATGGCGGGGTGGGATCATGAAAAATAACAAATGTTTACTCGTTTTGCACGGCCCCAACCTAAACATGCTGGGGAAAAGGGAACCGGAGATATATGGAACGCTAACGCTGGAAACCCTCAATGCGCTTATTTGCCGGAAAGCCGAAGAGCTTGGGATATCGGTGGATTGTCGCCAGTCTAATCATGAGGGGGTCCTAATTGATCTTATTCAGGAGGCCGAGTCAAAATATAATGGTATCATTTTCAACCCCGGGGCCCTTACCCATTACAGCATTGCCTTGCGGGATGCCATAGCGGGGATAGCGGTTCCAACCATTGAGGTGCATCTTTCCAATATATACGGAAGGGAAGATTTTAGGCATCTTTCTGTAATTGCCCCCGTCGCCAGGGGGCAAATTTGTGGTTTGGGGCACCAGGCATACCTTTTAGCGCTGGAGGCTTTTGCCAACGAATCCACGCAGGATCAAGCCGCATGGGTGCTAGAAAAAAAAATTAACCTTTCCCGGGAAAAAACAAGGGCTGTCAGGGGGGCCATAGATGTAGCCATGAACGATGAGCAGGAAATTTTGCAAGCAACAACAGAATTGCTGCGGGAAATAATCTTAAAAAATAACATTAGAAAAGAAGACGCAGTAGCAGTTATCTTTTCCGTGACTGCAGACCTCAATGCAGCCTTTCCGGCCCGGGCTGCACGGCAAATGGGTTGGAATGATGTTCCCCTTTTCGATGTTGTCGAAATTGACGTTCCCGGGGCACTACCACGCTGCATTAGGGTGCTTCTGCTCTTTAATACCAACAAGGGCCTTCATGAAATGGCACACGTTTATTTAAAAGGGGCAATTGCTTTACGGAAAGACTTGCAGACGCCGGATATTTCCCAGAACAAAAAGGGTTAAAGGCGGGCAAATATGCAGAAAATAGAGCTAATTTTTCCCTTGACAAGCCCATCAGGAGTAATCTATAATTAAAAAGGATTTTAGTGTTTGTTAATGCACAATTAGCGGCAGTAATGTTCAAGTTATTTAAATATAAATAATATTATAGGAGGTTAATTATGGGAGAAGTGAAGTCGACGGCTGATGGGAATCTGTTGTTTCCACCACCACAAGAATTCGTTGATCAGGCCCATGTCAAGAGCCTGGAAGAGTACGAAAAAATGTGGAAACAATCCATAGAGGACCCGGAAACTTTCTGGGGCAACATAGCAAAGGATCTTTACTGGTACAAGCCCTGGCTGAAAGTTAATAGGGAAGATTTTGCCAAGGCCGAGCTCGAATGGTTCATTGGTGGGAAAACCAACCTTTCCTACAACTGCCTGGATTATCAGATTGAAAAAGGCAGGGGCGACAAAACCGCTATTATTTTCCAAGGCGAACCTGATGAAGATGTTAAAAAAATTACGTACAAAGAAATGCTGTCACTGGTCTCCAAATTTGCCAACGTCCTGAAGAAAAAGGGCGTGCATAAGGGAGACCGTGTTGCTATTTATCTGCCTATGATCTGGCAGCTTCCCGTTGTCATGATGGCTTGCACCAGAATCGGCGCTGTCCATACAATCATCTTCGGTGGTTTCTCGGCAGAAGCCCTGAGGGACAGGGTCCTTGATGCCGGTGCCAAGGTTCTTGTTACCGGCAATGGCTACTGGCGTGGCGGCAAAACAGTCAATTCCAAGGCCAACGCCGATAGGGCATGTGAACTCTGTCTGGCGCAGGGTCATACTGTAGACAAGGTTATCGTGGTAAATAGACTTGCCGATCTGGATGTTCCCATGCAAGAAGGAAGGGACACCTGGTTTGAAGACGAAATGGCAGCTACAGATATAGATGACAACTGCCCGGCTGAAATGATGGATGCTGAAGATCCTCTCTTCATTCTCTATACCTCCGGTTCAACAGGAAAACCAAAAGGGGCGCTGCATACAACTGGCGGCTATATGGTATTCACCTATGCAACAACAAAGTATGTTTTCGATTTGAAAGAATCGGATACCTACCTTTGCACTGCTGACATTGGCTGGGTAACCGGTCACTCCTATGTTGTCTATGGCCCCATGCTATGTGGTGCTACATCGATCGTTTATGAATCCGTACCCACGTTCCCCGAACCCGACAGGTTCTGGCAAATCATTGAAAAATTCAAGGTTAACGTCTTCTACACCGCACCCACCGCTGTCAGGGCACTAATGAAGGAAGGGGAAAAATGGCCTGAAGGCAGGGATCTTTCCTCACTGAGACTGCTTGCCTCTGTAGGCGAGCCCTTTAACCCTGAGGCATGGCTCTGGTATCACAAGTATATTGGGGGAGAAAAGTGCCCCATTACCGATACATGGTGGCAAACAGAAACGGGTGGCCATATGATCTGCTCCATTCCTGGTGCCATGGCTACCAAACCGGGGGCGGCAGGGAAACCCTTCTTTGGCGTTCGGGCTGCAGTTCTAAGGGCCAGATCGTCTGGCGATGAGCCTGCTGTTGAATGCGACGCCAATGAAGCTGGTGAGCTTTGCGTGGCCCAATCATGGCCTGGCATGATGAGAGGCGTTTTTGGGGATCCCGAAAGATTCTTTGAAACGTACTTCATCCAACAGCCTGGTTATTATTTTTCCGGCGACGGGGCAAGGGTAGATGAGGATGGTTACTACTGGATCACCGGGCGTGTCGATGATGTTGTCAATGTTTCCGGTCACAGGATGGGGACTGCTGAGGTTGAGGCTGCTCTTAACTCTTTTGAAGGAGTTGCCGAATCCGCAGTGGTCGGCTTCCCCCATGATATCAAAGGGGAAGACCTCTACGCCTATGTCATTCTCAAAACTGGTGTGGAAATTAGAGATGAGCTCAAGAGGGAACTAGTCATGCACGTCAGGAAGGAAATCGGGCCTATTGCCTCACCCGGCAAAATTCAATTCGTTTCCGGCCTGCCCAAGACGAGATCGGGCAAAATCATGAGGAGAATCCTCAGAAAAGTTGCCGCAGGTGCAATAGACGACCTCGGCGACACCACAACACTCGCCGATCCATCAGTCGTGGACGAAATTGTGGAAGGTAGACAATAAAATTAAAACAGGTTCTTTTGATAAAAAAGCTGTTGCATATGGACAGAACAGTTCGTGTGCAGCAGCTTTTCTTTTTTCTGATAAGTAGCGCCGTTTTCCTGTTTTTGTTATAATAGAGAAATAGGAGCACTACCGAAAGGGGAAGTATTGTAAATAATGTACAAGCAATGGAACGATATTATCAATAGGGCAGGGAACGAAGGCAGATCATACTTGATGGAACATGAGTGCAAGGAACTGCTTGCCGGGGAGGGGATTAGCACCACCAGTGCCGCTGTTGCCAGGTCCCCGGCAGAGGCAGTGGAAATAAGTGAAAAAATTGGCTACCCGGTAGCATTGAAAGTCCTATCTCCCGAGGTAATCCACAAATCCGATCAAGGCGGGGTAAAACTGGATTTAAAGGATGCCTCCGGTGTGGAAAACGCCTTCAACGAGATTGCCGGGATCTTTTCCCATAAAAAAATGATTGGGGTATCTGTGCAGGAAATGGCCCCGCCGGGACTGGAAGTAATTATTGGCGTAAGCAGGGATCCGGCCTTTGGGCCAGTTCTCATGTTTGGGCTGGGTGGGGTCTTTGTCGAGGTACTAAAAGATATTACCTTCCGCATACTGCCGCTAACAGAAACAGATATTGAGGAAATGTTGGGCGAGATCCAGGGATATAAATTGTTGAAAGGATACAGGGGAACCACTGTTGATCTGGATGCCCTAAAAAATTTGCTCAAAAAGGTATCTAACCTGGTTATGGAACAGCCGGCAATCGGCGAACTCGATTTAAACCCGGTTTTTCTTTATCCACGGGGAAATATCGTTGTCGATGCCCGTATTTTTTTAGGTGAGGAGATAAGCTCCTTACCAGCCAGGGTAGAAAGCAAGGCCGCCCTGAACAAACTCTTTTATCCGGAAAGCATCGCTGTCATCGGTGCATCAGACAAGCCGGGAAAGCTTGGCTGGAATATTTTTCATAACCTCTTGTACCATCGTTTTTCTGGAAAACTTTACCCTGTCAATATCGGCGCCGAAACGGTGCAGGGGGTTCCGGCATATCCGAAAATTGCTGATATAGAAGATCCTTTGGATGCAGCTATCATCATGGTCCCCGCGGCGTACACCCTGCAGGCTTTCGAGGAATGTTGCCGTAAGGGAATTAAAATGGTTATCATCGAGTCGGCCGGGTTTGCAGAAACTGGCGAGGATGGCAAGGCCGTGGAAAAAGAACTTAGGAAGCTGGCAGAGTCATATGGTTGCCGATTTGTAGGCCCCAATTGTTCCGGTATCATCAATACCCACCACCGTGTGGTCCAATCTATCGGGATAGTCGAGGATCTGCGCCAGGGGAATATAGGGTTGATCGCCCAGGCCGGCGTTTATGCTGCTGGAATGCTCTGGGGGATCAGGCATACCATGGATTTTGCCATTGTGGCCACTATTGGCAATAAAGCCGATATCAATGAAACTGACATTTTGGAATATCTTGGGGAGGACGAAAACGTAGAAGTTATCTGCATGTATCTGGAGGATGTGAAAAGTGGCCGCCAGTTTATCGATATAGCCCGTAAAATTACTGCCCGCAAACCCGTCATCGTTCTCAAATCAGGGCGGACTGAGGCTGGGAAAATAGCTGTCTCCTCGCATACTGCCTCCCTGGCAGGCAACGACCAGGTTTATGATGCTGCCTTTAGGCAGGCGGGCATTATGCGCGCCCGCAACAATGATCATATGTTTGGGTTAGCCAGGGCTTTTTCCAAGCAGCCCATACCTCCCGGCGATGGTGTCCTGGTAATATCCTATACCGGTTCCCTCGGCGTCGCTGCAGCTGATGCCCTTTCTCTAGGGGGGATGAGGCTGGCAGAGCTGGATGAGGAAACCCGGAAACATTTACGGGAAATTTTGCCCCCATATGTCGGCTGCAATAATCCGGCGGATTATACCTTTGATATGAATGCGGATCAAGTCAGAAGAACTATTGAAATTGGCCTGGGCAGCAGGGAAATAAGCTCTTTTATTGTCATCCTGCAGGCCGAGACCATGGATACCTATATAAAAGAATTCAAGAAAATTGATTTTAAGGGCAGGCCCATGCTTTGCTGCATCCCATGTAAGGAATTTGCCATGAGTGAGGTAATCGACATGGAACAGGCCGGTTTTCCGGTTTATTCAACCCCGGAAGATGCCGTCGAGGCCCTGGCAGCTATGTACAACTTTGGTTTGAAGATCAAAAAACAGGTAGGTGACGATGAAAAACCCCATTGATCGTAAGTTACAGCAAAGAATTGAAAGGCGCAAGAAAAAAATCAAACGAATGATTGAATACCTTGAAAATCGTTTGATTGCCCTCGATTCCGTTGTTTTTTTGCGTCAAGAGGATCAGCAAAAGATGCTGGCCCGGATCTTTAAAAGGCTAAGCAGGTTAAAACATGAACAGAGAATTTTGGAATCCGGCCGGTTGCCGGGATCATTTGGTAACTACCAGCCGGAGGAATAAAATTATTACATTTATTGGAGATAATAGAAGTGAGCATACTATTTGAGCAGACAGCAATAGGCGGACTATTATTGGCAAACCGCTTTGTCCGTTCAGCCACATATGAAGGACTGGCTGGCGAAAATGGAACCCCAACTTCCGGGCTAATAGAAAAACTTGTAGGGCTTGCTGAAGGCGGCGTGGGCCTGATCATTACAAGCCATGCCTACGTCCGGCCGGAAGGCCAGGCGGGCCTACATCAGCTGGGAATCTACAAGGATGAACTTATTCCCGGGTTTCGGGAGGTTACCGGGGCTGTTCACCGAAGCGGAGGGAAAATTGTCCTGCAGATCTCCCATGCCGGAATCTTTTCCACCCATAGGGCCACTGGAAGAACCCCATTCGTTGTCTCGAGGATGCCCGGCAAGGACTTCCATGAAATAACAGGGGAGGATATTGGGGCACTGGCCGGGGCCTTTGCCGCCGCAGCAATGAGGGCCAAGGCAGCAGGATTTGATGGAGTCCAGATACATGCAGCCCACGGTTACCTGATTAGCCAGTTCCTCTCACCGGTATTCAACCAGCGCGTAGATGTCTTTGGGGGAACCATTGAAAACAGAACACAACCTTTGTTGCAGATCTACAAGGCTATCAGGAAAGCAGTCGGCGATGCCTTTCCTGTCCTGATCAAACTTAACTGTAATGATTTCGCTGATGGCGGGCTAACAACCGCTGAATCCCTGCTGGTGGCTCGCAGGCTTGCCGGCATGGGCCTTGATGCCATTGAATTAAGCGGCGGTCTGCTTACAAACAGCACGCTGACACCAAGCCGGGCAAAAATTAGGCGGGAGGAGGACGAAGCCTATTTTAGGGAGGAGGCCCACGACTTCAAAGACAAAATAGGCATTCCCTTAATTTTGGTCGGTGGCATTCGTTCTTTTTCTGTAGCCGAAAGTCTAATTGAGGAGGGTATTGCCGATTATATATCCCTAAGTCGCCCCCTTATTAAGGAACCCGGTCTGATAAACCGCTGGAAATCTGGAAACCGTGAAAAGGCAAAGTGCATATCCTGCAATAATTGTTTTAGGACGATGAATTCCCCGCATGGGGTCTACTGTGATATTAAATCATGACTGCGTGAAAAGCGTCATTTACGATCTATTTACCGAAAATAGCAGCTATATGGTTGATAAACGCATAATAAAAAAGGAAGGTGTTTAAACATGGGAAAAAAGGTGCCAACCAGGGAAGAAGCATTTGAACTTCTTAAAAAACATAACAAGGAGGATGCTCTGATAAAACATGCCCTGGCCGTGGAAGCAGTGATGGCCCAATTTGCGGAAAAATTTGGCGAGGATATAGAAAAATGGCGTGTTGTTGGCCTTATTCACGATGTGGATTATGAAAAGTACCCCGATCAACACTGCCTCGAGGCCCGAGAAATTCTTACGGAAGAAGGCTGGCCGGAGGACTACATTAGAGCAGTGCAAAGTCATGGCTGGAAAATCTGCTGCGATGTGGAACCGATAGAAAAAATGGAAAAGGTCCTCTATACTATTGATGAACTGACAGGTCTAATCACCGCTACAGCCCTATTGCGCCCCAGCAAAAGTGTCCTGGATTTAAAGACCAAATCGGTGAAAAAGAAATGGAAACAAAAAAACTTTGCCGCCGGCGTAAAACGGGAAGTTATTGAGGAAGGCGCGCAACTCCTGGGCATGGAGATTAGCGAAATCATCGAGGAATCCATCAAGGGAATGCAAAAAGTGGCCGCTGAACTGGGCCTGAAAGGAAACCTATAAAATCCATGAAAAAAAAGAAGCGGTGCTAATTAAAAGTACCGCTTTTCGCATTTAGATGTTAAAATATTTTTATCACTTAAGAAGTTCAAACCATGCTTCCTCTGCATCCAGCGTCCAGATCTCATCAGGTGAGGGGGTGAAATGGACTTCACCGTCAACTATTTTCCACTCACCATCAGCCAAAGGAGTTACTCGCCTTAGGAATTCAACTTTCTCCTGCGAAGTCAGCAAGGCAAACTCCGCGGAGAGCCTCTCAACTTTGGGGAACATGGCTAAGTCACCTCTTTTAAATATTGTCAAGATTATCAGCTGGTTATCATGCCTCATTGTTAGAAAATACTGCTCCCCATGCAGCAAGCTATAATACTATTTTAAAGCATTGGGAGGAATAAAGCAAAAGAATATATGGGTTTTCCCGGTAAAATATGGTATGATCACTAAAGATTTATTATTCAGGCAAATACCACAAAAAATGGCAGCCATTATTTATAAACATACCCTATAAATTGAGGTGATCTTTTGTTACGGTTTTTACATCTGGCAGATCTGCACCTTGGGTGGGAACCGTCCTATCTGCCCGAAGATAAAAGGAAAATTCGCCGCCGTGAGCGGGACAGGCTTTTAGAGAAGGCTGTGGATTTTGCCCTTTCCCCACAAAATCGCATTCAGGCGGTGCTGATCGTGGGGGATTTATTCGAACACTACAGTCCCGAAGGGGCCCTTGTTACCCAGGCCATGGATCAACTGGCCCGCCTAAACCAGGCCGGAATGATGGTGGTTACCAT
>DUNV01000136.1 GCA_012839215.1 Bacillota bacterium | reverse complement strand
TTTGGGGGGCACTTGTGCCCGGGGGAAGATGTTTTTCCCTACTGGATATCGATCCTTCTGCCTTTGATCCTTTCCGGCTGTGCCTTGGGCAGGGTGATGGATAAAATACCGTCGCTGTACTGGGCTTTTGCCTCATCAGTATTTACCTCTACCGGAAGGGGGATAGAGCGGGAAAAGCCTCCATGGTATCTTTCTGAACGGAATACATTTTCATCTTTAAAGTCCTGATCCCTTTTGATCTGCCCGGCCAGGCGGACCAATCCCTCATCGACATAGATATTCAAGTCCTCCTTGCTAACTCCCGGAATCTCTGCTTTCAGGACAACATCCTTCTCCGTTTGGTAGATATTGACCCGGGGTAGGGCTCCCCTGCCAAACCCCCCCAATCCCCTCCAGGGCAGATGTTCGAGGAGACTGTTCATATCCCTATCCAGTTCCCGGAAAGGATTCCATTCCATTAATCCCATTTTTTTCTCTCCTTCTGGCCAAAAAATTTTTCCATTGAAGTATTATCATTTTTTCCCCGAAAAGAAAAATTATTCTTTCGATAGAAACATTTTTTTGCATGGGTTGGGCCGGGCAAAAAGCTAAAAAGATCACCCATCAGTGCCAAAAATGGCCATCCCCGGAGGGGAAAAATTAGTTTTTTAGCTGGTTGGCTGCCTAGCATTTGCCAAATAGTAAAGAAGGAAATCCAGGTCCCCAAAGAGAATTGTTGATAAAGATACCTTAGAAAAATTTGCCTTCCAGATTATCATGGAAGGCTTATCAAATATTGGAGGAAGGCTTATCGATGACTACTATTCCAGAAAAGATAATTAAAAGGGATGGGCGGGTTGTACCGTTTGATCAGGAAAGGATTACGGATGCAATCTTCAAAGCAGCCAAAGCTGTAGGGGGGGCCGACAGGAGGCTGGCCATCAGGCTTTCCGATGAAGTTTTGGGGATTATCTGCCAGATGTTCGGGGAATCGTTGCCCAGCGTAGAAGAAGTGCAGGATATCGTCGAAAAAGTTCTCATCGAAAATGGGCATGCCAAAACGGCCAAAGCCTATATCCTTTACCGTAAACAAAGGGAGGAGCTGCGGAATTTCCAGAATATCCTGCTCAACACGGAAAAAATGTTCCAGGAGTATCTGGGGGGGGAAGATTGGCGCATCAATGAAAACAGCAATATGAACTACTCCCTTCAGGGGCTCAATAACCATATTATCTCGGCGGTAACTTCCCGTTACTGGTTAGAAAAAATTTATCCGGAGGCCATTAAAGAGGCCCACCGCCGGGGCGATTTTCATCTGCACGATCTTAGCCTCCTGGCACCTTATTGCTGCGGCTGGGATGTGGTTGATCTTTTGGAAAACGGTTTTGCCGGGGTTTCCCAGAAGGTGGAGAGCGCGCCTCCAAGGCATTTTCGCACAGCCCTGGGGCAGATCGTCAATTTTTTCTACACTCTGCAGGGGGAGGCAGCCGGAGCCCAGGCCCTGGCAAACTTCGATACCTACCTGGCTCCTTTTATACGCTACGACGGCATGGACTATAAAGAAGTAAAGCAGGCCATGCAGGAATTTATCTTCAACCTCAACGTTCCTACCCGCGTCGGTTTCCAGACGCCCTTTGTCAATATTACCATGGATGTGACCGTTTCCTCGGTGTTGGCCTCAGAACCGGTCATCATCGGCGGTGAGCGCCAAAAAGAATCCTACGGTGAATTTCAAAGGGAAATGGACATGCTCAATCTGGCTTTTTGCGAGATTATGATGGAGGGAGATGCCAAGGGCAGGATTTTCACCTTCCCCATTCCTACCTATAATATAACGCCGGATTTTGACTGGAGCGGGGCGGTGGCCCAAAAAATCCTGGAAATGACAGCCCGCTACGGTATTCCTTATTTTGCCAACTTCATTAACTCTGAGCTATCCCCGGATGATGTGCGCAGTATGTGCCTACATTCGGAGGAAAATATTCTGGTCAGGGAAAATGGGGTTGTTCGGAAGTTAACAATTGGGGAATTATTTGAACAAAACAAGGGCAAGCGGCTTGATAGCGAATGGTTTGAAACAGATAACTATATTGAGTCACTTTCGCTGGATCCCGTTTCGGGTAAACTGGAATGGGCGGAAATTAAAAGGTTGCTTCGGGTTGTGGACCGGGCCATTGTTCATCTACGAGCCAGGGATGGCAAAACAATGAGGGTTTCCCCGGATCACCTGGTGGCTGTTTATACTCCGGATGGCATTACAACCAAAAGAGCATCGGAAATTTGTGCAGATGATTATCTCCTGGTTATGAAGGATGGCTCAGGTGCTTTGGGCCTGGGGAAAGAATCAATAGACAAGGATTTTGCCTGGTTGATGGGGCTGTTTGTTGCTGATGGAAACTACCTTTATGATTCGCGGGAACGTTGGAAAAACAGGCATCGGGGGATCCAAATTACTTTTAACCGACAGGAAAGCGCTCTAATAGAAAAGGCTAAGTCAGTTATTCGGCGTCTTTTGAATTATGAAATGAAGTTTATCCAAGATCCCCGTTATGAGAACTCCCTTCGTGGGTATGTTTACAATAGTGAGTTCGCACAGGAACTGGAAGAGGTGTATCAGGTCCATAAATACAGCAGACTCCCAGAGTGGATCTGGGCTGCCTCCTCGGAAATAATTAAATCCTTTATCCAGGGATTTTTTGATGGCGACGGTTATGCAGATGGGAAGGAAATCCATATTAATGATCGGCAGCTTGCGGAAGAGCTGAATCTCCTCATGCAACTTGTCGGCATCAGTACAACCTATGTGGAAAAGCAAAATTCCCAGGTAATTAGGGTGCAACATGTTTTAGGGCGAGGTTCAAAGGGAAACAGGGTGGTACGGGATAAGCTGCACAGTAGCATCCCCGAGTTTCTGATTGAGAAGAAATATTTGCGTTCTGATGATGGAACAATGCATTTTCAATCTTACGGTTCCAGATCGGTGGGACTTTCCACGATTGATAAGCGGGATATATCTACTGATCCTATAGAATGGCTTCGCAACGCTGATTTTGCCGTAGTGGCTGTGGCAGATGCGATTACCGAACAGCTTGGTGGCGAGCAAATATTTTATGACATCGAACTGAAAAAAAATCACTATTTTGTTCATTCACAGGGTAATATTTCACATAACTGTTGCCGCCTGCGTCTAGATAACCGGGTGCTGAGAAAAAGGGGCGGGGGGCTGTTTGGGGCCAACCCCCTGACAGGTTCTATCGGGGTGGTAACGATCAACCTGCCCCGCCTTGGTTACCTGGCCAAAACAGAGGATGATTTTTTTGCCCGGCTCAAAAAATTAATGCAATTGGCCAGGGATAGTCTCTTGATCAAGAGGGATGTCCTGGAAAAAATGATCAAGCTGGGACTTTATCCTTATTCCCGCCACTATCTGCGACTGGTGGAGGAACGTTTTGGCTATTACTGGCACAACCATTTCAACACTATCGGCCTTGTTGGTATGAACGAAGCTCTGCTTAATTTTAAAGGGGTGGATATTATCTCCGAAGAGGGGCAAAGATTTGCCACCAGGGTTTTAGATTTTATGCGGGATCTTCTCCTGGAATTCCAGGAAGAATCCGATCAGCTTTTCAACCTGGAGGCAACGCCGGCGGAAGGGACTGCTTACCGGCTGGCCAGCATAGACAAGGAGCTCTATCCGGAAATTATTACGGCCGGTGAGGATGATCCCTACTATACTAATTCCACACAGCTTCCGGCCGGTTATACCGATGATATATTTGCTGCCCTGGAGATGCAGGAAGGGCTGCAGACCCGCTATACGGGGGGAACGGTTTTTCATGGCTTTTTGGGCGAAAAACTTGAGGATATCGAAACCTGCAAAAAACTGTTGCAGGGCATGCTGGGAAATTTTCGCCTCCCTTATGTGACTATTACGCCCACGTTTAGCATCTGCCCAGATCATGGTTATCTTTCCGGGGAACAGTATAGTTGTCCTTTCTGTGGAAAAGATACGGAGGTCTGGAGCAGGGTGGTAGGTTTTTACCGCCCGGTACAGAATTGGAACAAAGGCAAAAAAAGTGAATTCAAGGATCGCAAAGAATATCGGGTTTTGAGCGAAGTCTAATTATAATTTTAATAAGGAGCTGAGAAAATCCCGGTTTCCCGAGGAAACCGGGATTAAATTATGATTTTTGATATTCATGTCCATCTCTTTCCTCCGGAGATAACAAAAAACATCGAAAAATATACCCGCCGGGATCCTTTCCTGGCCGGAATCTGTTCTAGTAAAGGTCATCGGTATGTTACAGCCGAAGACTTGCTGGCGGAAATGGATCGGTGCGGTGTGGACAAAACGGCTATCAGCGGCTTTGCTGCCTCTGATCCAGGCCTTTGCCGGGAAATGAACGATTATATTTTGGAGGCTGCCCGGGCCCATCCCCAAAGGCTGATGGCTATGGCCATCGTTTCTCCACGGGATGAAATGATGGAGGGGGAGTTGGATCGCACCCTAAAACTTGGGGCCCGGGGCGTAGGGGAACTTTTTCCCTGGGGCCAGTCCTT
>DUNV01000135.1 GCA_012839215.1 Bacillota bacterium | reverse complement strand
GTAAATCCGATAATCTTGTAATTACTGGTATGCACCTTCAATAAAAGGGCAGTATTTTCGTTAACAGCCCCCCTATAATCCTTCAAAAAACATTTGTTTGTTGTGCCAACCTCAACCAGGGCTGTCCCGCTACTGGACATCACCTCCGGTAGACGAAACGAGCCGCCGATTTCCACCAGTTCCCCCCGGGAAACGATGGCCTCCCTCCCTGAGGAAAGGGTATTTAAAGCTAAAAAAACTGCCCCGGCATTGTTGTTCACCACCAGGGCACCCTCAGCCCCGGTTAACCGGCAAAGCAGTTCTTCCACATGTTCATAGCGGGTAGATCTTTTCCCCGTTTCTAATGAAAGCTCCAGATTGCAGAAACCCTCCCCAACCCGGGTAAGAGCCTCGATGGCATTGGTCGCAAGGAGAGCACGACCCAAATTGGTATGTAATAAAACCCCGGTAGCATTTAAAACTGCACGCAGGCTGGGGTTCATTTTTTCCCAAATTTTTTTCAGGGCTTCCCTGGCCAATTCCTTCGGGGTGATATCCAGGTATTGCAAATCTGCCTCTTTGGCTGCAGCCCGTATCAGGCCCCTCTTTCCTGCAACTGTTTCCTGAACCGCTTCGACGATAATTTTCCGGGGCACTGTTTCCCGAATTTCCGCAAGAGCCTTTTCCTGTAAAACTTTCTCAACCGCTGGGAGGAGGCGCAAATAACGTTGCCTGTAAAATTCGATCATTGCCATTCCTTTCTTAGCCCCAGATATTACTGGCAATAATAGGTCAGGTTATTCAACACTGAAGCGCTCCTTATGCTTGCAACCCATGCAAATCAGATCCACATCACCATCATTCCAGACAAGAACAATCCCTTGCTCTCCATCACAAACAGGGCACTTGATAACATGGCTGTTAATCACCAAAGCTGCAATTTCATCGCTCATATTTTTCACCTTCCTGAAAATATTATGGCGGGAGTAGATGGGAATCGAACCCACCATGGACCTCGTCAGCCCACCACCGGATTTGAAGTCCGGGCCGCTCACCAGAAACGGAACTACCCCCCCATGATACAATAAACAACCTTCCCTTTGCCTGGCAGCGGGAGTAACAATGTGTTTAACCGCGCTGAATTACGCTGCCAGTAATGCCAATTTTAATAGATATTTCGGCAAAAGTAAAGCTCTCGATAATAAAACGTTACATCTTTGCATGCCGCCATCGGTTGCCTATTTAAAGATCATCAGCGCTTTTTCCCAGGATGTCTAAAACAATTGTAACCAGATCTGGATCAAACTGTGATCCGGAACATTTTTTAATTTCCTCAATAGCCTCATCATGGGACAAGGGTTCCCGATAGGGCCTGCCATTGGATATCACCTCATAGGTATCTGCAAGGGAGGCAATCCGCGACAAAAGTGGTATCTTCTCCCCTTTTAGCCCCCGGGGATAACCTGTGCCATCCCAACGCTCATGATGCGCCAGAATTTCCTCGGCGACGTGGGCAAAATCTTCCGTGGCCCGGGCAATCCGAAAACCTATTTCCGGATGTTTCTTAATAATTTCCCATTCCTGCTTCGTCAGGGGCCCCTTTTTGGTCAGTATCTCCTCGGGAATATTTATCTTTCCTATATCGTGCAACGTAATCAAAAGGCTTAATCTGGCCATCTCCGGATCGGAAAGGCCCAGCCTTTCGCCAATTTTTAAGGCAATGCCCTGCATACGCTGGGTATGCTCCTCTGTTTCGAAACTTTTAGCCCCCAGGGTCTTAAGAAGGGCCTGCAAAACACCGCTCCTAATGCTCCTGCGCTCGGCAAGCTTCTGTTTATACATATTATTTTCTGCTTCTTTGATAACATCATCCAGATTCCTGCTTATATTGTTTTTCAGGGCAAAGCCCAAGGCCAGTGAAATAGGCACATCCTTGACATAAGCTCCTTCACACCCTCTTTTAATCCTTCGATAAACAGAATTTACTACCTTTTCCGAGGTCTGGGGCAACAGAATGATAAACTCGTCACCTCCCCAGCGGGCAATAATATCCTCTTTGCGGCAGGACTTTTCCAAAATCCGTGCCACACTCTTTAGCATTTCATCGCCAACCAGATGCCCATAGGCATCATTGACAAGTTTTAGGCCATTCAGATCCGCCATGATCATACCAATAGGCAGTTGCCTTTTAGTATCCAGTCTTTGCATCTCCTCTTCTAGAAAGGCCCTATTGTAGAGCCCGGTCAGGATATCGTGAAAGCTCATATAGGTAATTTTTTCCTCCCTTTGTTTCTGTTCAACTATTGACCAGGCAATATCGGCTAAAAAAGAGGCGATTTGCACGTCCTGCTCCGTGTAATCTTGTTTTTTATTGCCGACCCCCATCATGGCCACGATCCTGCCCTGGCGCATGATAGGCACTACCAGCTCGCGAATAACCCTGACATGGCCCCCCGGCATCCCCTTGCGGTTAGGCAGGGAGGCGTAATCATTATGTATTACCGGGCGGCGCAGGCGCACACAATCAGCCCATACCCCTGCCTTGGCCAGGGGATATTGACCCCTGTTTTTACCGTTTGCCTTGCAATAGCCTTTGAGCGTATCCTTGGACCAGGCCACCAGTGAAAGCATCTTCTCGTCTTCGCTAACAAAGTGGTAAAACCCTAAGGGGCTTTCGAGGACCTCACAGGCCTCGTTAATAGTTTTTTGCAGCAGTGCCTCCAGCGAATTTTTGTAGGAAAATGATAAAAGGTTAAGCCTTGCCTCCATAAGTATTTCAGCCTGCTTGCGCTCAGTTATTTCCCGACAAACGACAACAATTTCCATATCCCCCTCTTCGCTATCAATGATCTTTTGGTATTCTGAAAGCCATAAATAATGTCCTTTTTTATGTTTGAACCTGTATTCAAAATGCACAGGTTCCTTGTTTTTAAGCAAATGGAGGGTGTTTGTTTTTATTATAGAAACGTCCTCGGGATGGAAGGAGTTTCTCCATAAACGCGGGTTTTGCATTATTTCATCCGGTTCAAAACCGATCACGTTTTTTACATTCTGGTTAATATAGGTAACGACCGGCCGCCCCTGTTTTATTTTATAGGAGTAGATGACAGCCATAGTATTCGAAAGGATAGTATTTAGTCTTTCCTCACTATTTTTTAGGGCAAGTTCCGATTGGTACTGCTCAGTCACATCAGTAAAAACTATAATTGCCCCGAGGATGTTGCCGTCGGGGTCACGGATTGGAGCAGCCTTATCGGCTATCCTGCGCCTTGTTCCATCCTGGGCAACGAGGGTAGTGCCAGATTTAAAACCTACCGTTTTACCATTGCGCGTGACCCGATGTATAGAGGTAGATAAAGGTTTCCCTGTTCTCGCCGTTACAACGCGGAATACCTCCTCTAGGGGCCGGCCAAGCGCCTCCTCTGGCTTCCATCCCGTCAGTTGCCCAGCCTGGTAATTAAAACGGGTAATTATTCCCTGAAGATCGGTGGCAATAACACCATCGCCGATGGAATTTAAGGTGATAGAAATTTTTTCCCGGTCTTCCTTCATCACCCTTTCGATTTCATTGCGTTCTATAACACGATTAATGTGGTGTGACAATATTTCCAGCACTAATTTTTCTTTCTCTAGAAAAAATTCCCCCCCACGAAGAAGCTGTTCATGATAGCATGCCTTAATTAAGCCTACCTGCTTATCGTGCAACTCCAGCGGAAAGGAAATACAACAGGAAAATGTTTGGCATTTCCCGGCACTATATTGTTGCCCTCCGTATTCGATACAGGCACAAGTGCTTTCGGGGTAACGAAAAGCTGAGGGCATGATCCTGGCAGTTTCTACCAGTAACTCTTCCAAATTATTTTTTTTGTTGCGGATTAGAAGTGAAAAATCATAAAGTAGGTTAAACCTTCGGGTTTGCGCTTCCAAGCAGATCACCCCTTTCCAAGCTAGGAGTTAAAAATAAAGTAAACAATTTTTGTCTATATTGCGCCTATTTATATTATTATTTTTGATCGCCTTTTCTGATTTTTAGGAACCTGTTTCTTGTAGGAGGGAAAGGTAATATTCCGCGGCCTGCGCCTCGGGTGAATCCTCCGGGGCATATTCAAGCGCCTTTGCAAAATGTTCTATGGCCTCCTTTTCACGTTCGAGATTAGAAAGGTATAGACCATAATAGATGTGGGCAATGGGATTTTGTTCTTCCTGATCGATCGTTTTTTGGAAGTATTCTTCAGCTGTATCATAATCCTCCAGGGAAAATGCCAGAAAAGCAATATCGAGTGTAATTTCGGGAGATATTTCCCCATTTTCAACAGCCTGGATCAAATATTTACGGCTTTTTTCCCCATATTTGTTCCCCTGCTTTTGGAGTCCCTGCTGCCAGGAAATCGTGGCCATATCGTAGTATAGTGTGCCAATTTCTGCGGCCAATAGGCCATTTTCCACATCCTTTTTCAGGGATTTTTCCAGCGTGGCGATCTCCTCCTCAAGTTTAAGGATGGAGGGATCCTTGTTAGCGCCCTGCCCGCCCGTCAAAAAGTCAACAAAACCGAGTACTGCACTGAGAACAAGACCGGCTACCAAGAAAAGGGCAACCGCCCCATAGAGGATTTGTTTTTTACGCAACTTTTTTTGTCCCTTGCTGCTCTGCCGCACAGAATCACCTACCTTACAAAATGCTTGGTCATTACTTGTCCAGAACTAGTAGAGAGGCACAATTTTCACAATAAACAAGCTGCCCCGGTGTTAAAAGGCGTGCCC
>DUNV01000010.1 GCA_012839215.1 Bacillota bacterium | reverse complement strand
ATATCCCCCGCTCCGGGACCCGCCGTGAAGAGCTTATGCTCAGTAATGATACCCTGGAATTAATGTGGGCACTGAGGCGCTCTATGGGCACCAGTTCCCCTGCAGATTTCCTGGAAGCCATCGTTGAGCGTTTGAAAAAGACCGAAAATAATGCTACCTTTTTGGAAAACCTCCATAATCTATAAAATAATAAAAACCCGAGAACTTTAACGAGATCATTTTTCCTTACCTTTCCCTATTTCCACTCCTTTTGGCAAAATCCATCAACTATCCAAATGTATATTCGACGATCATCTGGTCAACAATACTACGGAGAATGCAAGTCGGGAGTGGAAATTATGGATCAGCTGCCTATTGTTTTAAAAAAAGCAAAACTTTTACTTCTAATCGTCATTGCCCTAATTTTAACAGCTGTCTATGGGTATGCTCCGGCTATGGCGGCAGGTGGAAGCTTTTCACGGCCGGTTTATCTGGAAGAATTGGAAATGTATAAGGCCTCTTTTGATCGATATAAAATATTGCAGGAAAGGCGCCAAAGAAAAGAAACCTTGGAAAAGGCCCTCGTCCGTCACCTGATCAAGCCTGGTGAAACGCTGAGTACGATTGCCAATATTTATCGGACAAGTGTGCAGGCGCTGGCATATTGGAATAACATTGCCAACCCCAATTTTATTTGCGCCGGCCGTTTTTTGGATATTGTTACTGTGGAAGGCAGTCTCCATCATGTTGGGAAAGGTGATACGCTGGAACGCATTGCCCAGGAATATAATGCCGATCCTTCTGTCATTGCCTCGTTTAATTTGCTGGATGAACAACGGATGTTTACAGGGCAAAAATTAGTTATTCCCGGGGGCGTTCACCCCATGGAAAAGGGGTCTGTTCCAGTAACACTGCTTGCCTCCCGCGCTAAGAGGCGCCTGCCGGATGGCACCTCTTTTATTCCTCCATTTGTCTGGCCGCTTGGTGGTGTGATTACTTCTAAATTTGGTATGCGGAAGGGGTTGTTCCACTTTGGTCTGGATATCGGTGCCCCATATGGAAAAGAGTATAGGGCGGCGGCAGATGGAATTGTGGAATTTAGTGGTACCAAAGCAGGCTATGGGCGTGTACTGATCATCGATCATGGGCGGGGCTGGAGAACCCTTTATGCCCACAATGCCCAAAACCTTGTTTCCCAGGGGGATTATGTTTCTTCAGGACGCTCTATCGCCAAAGTGGGCGCCTCCGGTAACGCCACCGGCCCCCACCTGCACCTGGAAATTATTTTTGGTGAGCGTAGGCTTGATCCCCTGTTGTTTCTTCCCTGAAAAGTCGCCTTTTTATGTTGCCAAAGACCCTGCAACTATGTTATTATGTACGTCAGTGCCGGGTTGCACAGGCATCGGAAAAGAGGTGAACAAACGTGAAAAAAGGTATTCATCCACATTATGTAAAGGCGAAAATTACCTGCGCCTGTGGCGCAACTTACGAAGTCAGTTCCGTTAAAGAGGAAATGAAGGTGGAGATCTGTTCCAATTGCCATCCTTTTTTTACTGGTAAACAAAAGTTTGTTGATACTGGTGGCAGGGTGGAGCGATTCAAGCGCAAATATGGTTTGGAATAATTTTGAAGACCGCTACAGGGCTTTCTTGAAGCCCTGTTTTCAATTTGAAGGCAAAAGGTGTAAATGCTATGAAAAGGACAAATGTCTCTGTAGGGGGCCAGGCAGTCATCGAGGGGGTTATGATGCGCAACAGGGACAGGGTGGCAATTGCGCTACGACAGGAAAAAGGTGAGATTGTTATCCTGAATAGTATTTTTGTCTCCCTGGGGGAGCGCTATCCTCTTTTTAAATGGCCGATTCTAAGAGGGATCGTTGCTTTTTTTGAGGCTTTGATCCTGGGGTTTAGATCGATCTCTTCTTCTGCCTCGACAGCTCTGGATGAGGGCGAGGAAGAACTTTCAGGGTGGGAGTTACCCCTGACGATAGTGGTTTCCCTGTTGGCCGGCATCGGTTTATTCATTCTTCTCCCCACATTTCTCATGAAATATCTGCGCAGGAGCATGGAAGCACCACTTTTGCTCAACCTGGGCGAGGGGGGACTGCGGCTTTTTATCTTTTTAAGTTATATATTTCTGATTTCCCGATGGAAAGAGGTAAGCCGTGTTTTTGAGTACCATGGCGCGGAACACAAGGCGATTGCCTGTTTTGAGGCTGGTTGCCCGCTGACTGTGGAAGGGGCCAGGCCTTTTAGTACGCTGCATCGCCGCTGTGGGACAAATTTTTTATTGATCGTGATGATCATCAGTATTGTCCTTTTTTCCTTCTTCGGATGGCCTGTCTTATGGCAGCGTGTTCTGCTCCGGCTACTGTTGCTGCCCCTCGTTGCCGGGCTTTCCTATGAGGTCATCAGGTTGGCTGGCCGCAGCGATAACCTGATGACAAGGATCATTTCCCAGCCGGGGCTTTGGTTGCAGCTGCTGACGACCAAAAAACCGGCGGATGATCAGGTAGAGGTGGCGCTTTCTGCCTTAAAGGCTGTCCTATCGGAGGGTGAAAAAGACGGGGTATCCGCCAGTTAGTTGTATGAAAATTACCGAATTTGCCTATATTGGGTACTATTGCCAGCGGTACTGCCGCTATGATAACAGTTTTTTATGCCTGAATCGTTAACATTATGGGTATTTAATTTGCTGGAGGTTTGTTTCAATGTTGGAAAAGCTGAAAACTCTGGAAGAGTATTATCATCTTCTTGAAGAGAAACTTAGCGATGTGGAAGTGATCAAGAATCAACAGGAATGGAAGAAATACACCAGGGAGCATGCCTCTCTTTCCGAAACCGTGGAGGCTTATAAGCGCCTCAAGAAGGTTAAAAGCGATTTGATCGAGGCCGAGGAGCTGCTCCAGGAAAAGCCCGATGAGGAGGAGATGGTTCTTTTTCTGAAGGAGGAAATTACCTCACTATCCGAAGAAAAAGAAAGCCTGCTTGAAAAGATCAAGGTTCTATTACTCCCCCGGGACCCTAATGATGCCAAGGATGTGATTATCGAAATAAGGGCCGGGGCTGGGGGAGAGGAAGCAGCTCTTTTTGCTGCCGATCTCTTGAAAATGTATCTGCGTTTTACGGAGGGGAAAGCCTGGCAGGCGGAAATTCTTAACTCTCACCCGACAGATATTGGGGGATTTAAGGAAATTATATTTTCCATTCGTGGGCAGGGGGCCTATAGCCTCCTAAAATACGAAAGGGGAGTCCACCGGGTGCAAAGGATACCATCGACTGAATCCGGGGGACGGATCCATACCTCGACAGCAACAGTTGCTGTGCTGCCGGAGGCGGAAGAAGTGGAACTGGAGATAAATCCGCAGGATCTACGTATTGATACGTTTTGCTCCACAGGCCCCGGTGGGCAAAGTGTTAATACGACCCAGTCAGCGGTGCGCATTACGCACCTTCCCACGAATACAGTGGTGAGCTGCCAGGATGAAAAATCCCAGCTTAAAAATCGCGATAAGGCCATGAGGGTTTTGCGGGCCCGGCTGCTAGATAGTATTATCGAGGAACAACAAAAGGAAGAGGCTCAGGAGCGCCGCAGCCAGGTGGGGACTGGTGATCGGAGCGAGCGCATACGCACATATAATTTTCCGCAGAATAGGGTTACGGATCATCGCATTGGCCTGACGCTGCACAAACTCGATCAGGTTTTACAGGGGGATTTGGCGCCCATAATTGAGGCTTTGATTGCCCATGACAGGGCCGAACAGCTTAAATTGGCAAACTAATTAATTGACAGGGGTTTGAAGCAATGCTTTCAATTACAGTGGCCTTGGAAAAGGCCGTTTCTTTTTTACGTTCGGGGGGGATCCCCTTTCCCCGAGCAGAGGCAGAATTATTGCTGGCCTTTGTTCTACAAAAGGATCGGTTGTATCTTTATAGCTACGCAGAAACGCCCATTTCCCCTAAAGATGAGGAGGCCTTTTTCCGCCTGGTCCGGCGCCGTGCCGCCAGGGTACCCCTGGCATATTTAACCGGGGAAAAAGAGTTTATGGGACTCCCCTTTGCTATCGAAGAGGGGGTGCTCATTCCCCGCCCGGAAACAGAGCTGCTGGTGGAGGCAATTATTTCCTGGGTCGGGGAGCATCATTTTCCCGGGGATAATAAAGGAAATGAACTGCGCATTCTTGATCTTGGAACGGGCAGCGGCAACATTGGGCTTTCCCTCCTTGCCCACCTTCCGTCGTCCCGGGTTACCGGAATTGATATCGATGCACGCGCTATAGAACTGACCCGCCGTAATGCAAAAGGCCTTGGAATCGAAAATAGGCTGGAACTTTGCCGGGGGAACTACTGGGAAGCCCTTGGGGCGGTGAAAAGGCGTTTCCATGTTATTGTTTCCAATCCCCCTTATATTCCTACATCTTCTTTGCCCCTACTGCAGGATGAGGTCCGCCAGGAACCCCGCCTGGCATTGGATGGCGGAGAGGATGGCCTTGAGGCCTACCGGGCAATTTTCAGCGGTATAGGGGCCCACCTTGACCGGCCCGGGTTGCTGGCCCTGGAAGTGGGCCGGGATCAGGCAAGGGATATCTGTGCCCTGGCCGAGGGATATCCGGGTTTTTTCCGCAAACCAACCATCAAAAAGGATTATGCCGGGATCCCCCGCCTTGTCCTTCTCGAACGAAAGGCCTAAACTCCCAATTTACCCCTTTCTCTAGTAAAAATTTCCTACCAAATTGTTGTGACTATGTCTAAAATATGGAAAATTAGTCCATACTACCCTTAGGAGGTCAAAAACGTATTTACCGGGGGAAAAATGGATGTACAGTTCTAGAAAAGTGGAGATTAGTGGGGTAAACACCTATTTTCTGCCCACCCTTTCCTGGGAACAGATGCGGCCTCTTTTTGTTCAGCTGGCCAGTGGCCGGGTGGATGTCAGGGAAGAGTTGATCCAGGGGAATCTTAAACTTGTCCTCAGCGTATTAAAACGCTTTAGGAACCGCGGGGAAAATATGGACGACCTGTTTCAAATTGGCTGTATCGGGTTGATGAAAGCAATTGACAATTTTAAATTGGAACATAATGTCAACTTTTCCACCTATGCAGTTCCTATGATTCTAGGGGAGATCAAGCGTTATCTCAGGGATAATAACTATATACACATGAGCCGTTCCACGAAAATCACAGCACAGAGGGTCCAGGAAGTGCGGGAAGGCCTTCTGCAGAAAAATCAAAGGGAACCGACCGTGAGCGAAGTGGCAAGAGTAATGGGCATCGGGCCGGAGGATATAATTTTGGCATGCAATGCCAATATGGATCCTATCTCTTTTTTTGAGCCGGTTTTTAATGATAGCAGCGATCCCGTTCAAATTGTGGATCTGCTCAGCGATCAGGAAGAGGATCGGCGTTGGCTGGAAAACATCGCCTTAAAGGAAGCCTTGGACCATTTGGAGCCGCGGGAAAAGTATGTTCTTATCGAGAGATTTTTCCATGGGAAAACCCAGGTAGAGGTTTCGGAGAGGCTGGGCATCTCACAGGCCCAGATTTCCAGAATCGAAAAGAATGCCTTGCGGTTTCTACGCAATTTTTATAGTAGTGATGGGAAAAAAGAAAAGTAAGACGATCCCGAAGTGTGTTGTGTTTTCAGATGCTGCTGCCCGGAGCAATTTTAGCGGCGCTTACATTTTCCAGGAAAAGGGGGAACAGGATGTTGAACTATGCAAAGACCCTGCTGTTGGCAGTGCTTTTGCCGGTACTTTGTTTTACCGGGGTTGTTCCTGCCGTGCCCGGGCAGGTTTTGGCGGATGGGGGTGTGATACGTTTTCATGTGCGCGCCAGCAGCAACGATCCGCATGATCAGGAAATTAAAAATTATCTCGCCGGCAGCATGCTGCAGGTTTTTGGCCCTACCTGGAGTGGTTGCCAAAACAGCAGGCAACTGCAAGGCCTTATCGAAAGGGATAAAGAATGGATCAGGAAAACAGCTGTGGGAATTCTGGAGGGTAAAGGTGTTTTTGATCCTGTTACAGTCGAATTTGCCAGACACCCTTTTCCGGCCCGCTTTTACGGCGAGCATTTTTTCCCGCCGGGCGAGTATGCCTCGTTAATAATAGAAATTGGCCCGGGGGAGGGGGAAAACTGGTGGTGTGTTCTTTTTCCGCCCCTTTGTTTTACTGTTTTTCCCGTGCCTAATTTTGAATCGTCTGTCCAGAAGGATGGGGGCGGGGCATCACCCCCGGATGCACCAGCACGCCTGAAGCTTTCTTCCGGTTATCGCGATCCTATGGATGGTATCCTTACCAGCACTGAGGAAAAAGGATGCTCTCCTTCCAGAGGTAAAACAACTAAATGGCGTTTTTGGAGCATTGATTTGTTAACGAAAATTTTTCGTGGCCGGGAGCAATAGTTTCAATATCTACGGACTATTTTTCCGGGGTTGAAAAGGAAATCTTTTATTCTTGGAGAACTAAATTAAATAGGCTACTATTTTGGCGAAAGTTATTGGGCTGAAGGTGTGACGGTTGATCAAAAATAAAATTGGCGAGATGGAAAACCTTTTTAAAGAATATCGGCTTACACCCAAGCGAAAACTTGTTTTGGAAATATTTCTGGAAAACAAGGAACGGCATCTCAGCGCCAGGGAGGTTTTCCGGCTTAGCAGGGAAAAGGGCGCAGACATTGGCCTGGCAACAATCTATAGGACACTTGAATTACTGGAAGAGCTGGCACTTCTGCATAAATTGAATTTTGGTGATGGCCGCAGCCGCTATGAACTTATTCCCGTCAATGATGAGGAGCACCACCACCACCATCTGATCTGTTTGAAGTGTACCCGGATATTTGAGGTGAAGGACGATCTTCTTCAACAACTGGAAAGTGTGGTGGAGAACAAATATAATTTCAAAATCGTTAATCATAATCTGCAATTTTTGGGGTATTGCTCGAAGTGCCGGCAGTCAGAAAAATAGAATAGCAGGGGGGGGAAGACATGCAGTGGCCGCAGGTCAGGGGGACCCTTTTGTTATCTCCTCATAGCGATCGGCTCGAAGAAAAAGCCCTTATGCTGGCTGCAAGTTTCCTACGGGAGGGCAAATTGGTAGCATTCCCCACAGAAACGGTTTATGGTCTGGGTGCCAATGCCCTGAATCCACTTGCGGTGTCCCAAATATTTAAGGCCAAAGGAAGGCCTGCCGACAATCCTTTGATAGTGCATATCGCCGGGATTGAGCAGGCTTTTGCTCTTGCCCGGGAAGTCCCCCCTGAGGCGAGGCTTCTGGCACGTTATTTTTGGCCTGGCCCGCTGACAATGGTTTTGCCCAAGCATCAAAACATACCCAATATTACCACGGCGGGCCTTTCATCGGTGGCCCTTCGTGTTCCTTCCCATCCTCTCGCCCTCAGGCTTATTCGCGAGGCCGGGATACCCATTGCCGCCCCGAGTGCCAATATTTCCGGCAGTCCCAGCCCGACTACTGCCGCACATGTTCTCGCTGATCTTGCAGGCCATATTGATGCAGTGCTGGACGGCGGCCACTGTTCTGTAGGGCTAGAATCGACAGTTGTCAGCCTGCTTTCATCGCCGCCGGCGCTGCTCCGTCCAGGATGGGTGACGCGAGGAATGCTGGAGGATATTTTAAAAAAGAAAGTTATGGATTTTTCAGCCTTACACATGGATGAGCAATCGCCCGGACCTGTTTTGTCCCCGGGGATGAAATACCGGCATTATGCACCCCAAGCCCCCCTCTTTCTGGTAGAAGGGGAAGGGGAACCCCAGCGCCGGCAACTTATGGCCTTGGCGGAGGGCTTTGTGATGCAGGGCCGGCGGCTAGGCCTGCTGCTCTTTGAGGAATCAAAAAGCTATTTTTCTGCTCCGGTTAAGGTAGTCTTGGGATCGAGATCCGATCCGGCCGCAGTGGCCCGGCGGCTTTTTTATGCCCTGCGAAAATTGGATTTTCTGGGCGTGGATGTCATCGTGGCAGAGGGGCTTGAGGAAAAGGATTTAGGGAAGGCGATCATGAACCGCCTAAGAAAAGCAGCACTGAAAATTATGCGGCCAGATGGTAAAGGAGGTTTTTTATGGGTAAAGGGGTAGTCCTTCTCTTTGTCTGCAGTGGAAACACCTGCCGCAGTGTCATGGCCGAGGGACTCTTTACCAAGGCATGGGGAAAGTGGGGCCACAAAGAAATACCGCTTGCGGTTTATTCTGCCGGAATGGAAACGATTGACGGCCTGGCGGCAACCGGGGAGGCGTTGATGGTTCTTTCCGACGAGGGTGTGGATCTGTCAGATCATCGTTCACAAACCGTTAATGATGCCCTTATCGAGAAGGCCGATTATGTTTTTACTATGACCTCCAGGCAGAAGGAAGCCCTCTTGCAAAGATTCCCCACAGCCACGAGGAAAACCTGGCTAATTACCGAGTTTGCCAATCCGGGAAAACAAGGGGAAATAACCGATCCGTTTGGCCGGGGGCTGGGGCAGTACCGCCGCGCAGCTACAGAAATTAAAGAGGCGGTTGAAAAAATTTCAGAAATACTGGGGGCCAAATTCCGATAATAGATTCCACTGCAAAAAATTATGCCAATATGGTAGAATCATAATTAAAACCGCTGCAGGAAATAGACGAGCCAAAGAGAATAATTGTAAAAAGCAATTGAAAAAGTAAAGGAGACAATAAAGTGCGCATTTCCCTTGCCTCTGATCATGCCGGTTTTACTTTAAAGGAAGAGATTAAAAAATTTTTTGATGAAAATAACTATCAATACCATGATTTTGGGGCCTTCGATCAAGAGCCGGTTGATTATCCTGATCTGGCTTACCTAGCGGCCAGGGCAGTCCAAAAAGGGGACTGTGAGCGCGGTATAATCGTTTGCGGAACTGGAATTGGGGTATGTATGGCCGCCAACAAGCTGAAGGGAATCAGGGCCGCACATTGTGGCGAAAGCTTTTCGGCACGTTTTTGCAGGCAACATAATGATGCCAATATCCTGACCCTTGGCTCCCGGGTGATAGGGGTTGGACTGGCCTTGGAAATCGCCCAAATTTTTCTGGAAACTCCCTTTGAGGGAGGAAGGCACCGGCGAAGGGTCGCTAAGATTCATCGACTGGAGGGATCCTAGGGCCTGCTGCCGTGCAAAATTGTTGTCTAGAAACAAGGTCCATGCAGCAGAAACAATAATATGATACTGCTGCAAAAACTGTGTTCCGCTGCATAATGCGAAATTCGCCCGGGGTATGGGCTGCTATAAACAGTACAGTCATGAAAGCCGGCGATTTGGCTGCAAAAGCGGCCTGGGGGCCATTTAGGGGGGCGCCGGGCAGGGATGCGCCACACTAGACTCATGCTAAAAATTGCCGGCCGCATGGTCGCTGCCCCCAGCGAACACCTCGCCAGGAGATATGTAGGGGAACCACAATATATAATACTAAAAAGGGGGTGTAACCCGGGACATCAGGGAAACCGGGTTCGCTAATGCCCGTAGATGAAAGTTGTTGTAACAGTAACCTAAAGGCTTTTGATGCAGAAGTTGCCGAGGCCATTAGAAATGAGAAACGCCGACAACAGGAAAAAATCGTGATGATTGCCTCGGAAAATTATACCAGCAAGGCAGTCTTGGAGGCCCAGGGCTCAGTTTTAACGAATAAATATGCAGAAGGATATCCCGGCAAACGTTACTATGGGGGCTGTGAATATGTGGATATCGTCGAGGATCTGGCCCGCCGCAGGGCTTTGGATCTTTTTGGCGCCGAACATGTCAACGTCCAACCCCATGCCGGGGCTACTGCCAATTTGGCTGTCTACCTCGCCTTTCTAGAACCGGGGGATAGCGTTTTGGGAATGGATCTTACTCACGGGGGGCATTTGACACACGGCAGCCGCGTTAATATTTCGGGAAAATACTTTAATTTTTCCTCCTACGGGGTGGATGAACGGACCGGGTATATCGATATGGACGAAGTGGAGGAAATCGCCCGCCGTGTTTCTCCCCGCCTGATCGTTGCCGGGGCGAGCGCCTATTCCAGGGAACTGGACTTTGCCGCTTTTGCACAGATTGCTGAGCAAACAGGCGCTTATCTGATGGTGGATATGGCCCATATTGCCGGCCTAATCGCGGCAGGTGTACATCAGACGCCTTTTCCCCATGCTCATTTTGTAACGACAACGACACATAAAACCTTGCGCGGCCCCAGGGGTGGTTTGGTTTTCTGTCGGAAGGAATTTGCCCAAAAAATTGATAAGGCAGTTTTTCCAGGTGTGCAGGGCGGTCCCCTGATGCACGTCATCGCCGCTAAGGCTGTCGCTCTCAAGGAGGCCCAAACACCCGAATTTGCTGATTACCAAAAACAGGTTGTTGAAAATGCCCGCACGCTTTCCCGGGTGCTTCAGGAGTCAGGTTTTGACCTTGTTTCGGGCGGTACGGACAACCACCTCGTCCTAGTCGATCTGCGCAGTAAAAAAATAACCGGGCGGGATGCTGAAAATTTGTTGGATGAAGTGGGGATCTCCGTCAATAAAAACGCTATACCCAACGATCCGGAAAAACCTTTGATTACCAGCGGTATCAGGTTGGGGACCCCGGCGGTAACCACCCGGGGTATGAAAGAAACAGAGATGGAAGTTTTGGCAGAGGTGATTGGGGAAACTTTGGGGAATTGTGGGGATCCCGCTATTTTGCAAAAGCTCAAAGAAAAGGTCAGTAAACTGAGCGCTACTTTTCCTATATATGGAGTATAATAGTATGAGGCCTTCCTGGGATAGCTATTTTATGGAAATTGCTACGGTGATAGCCCAGCGTTCAACATGCCTGCGCAGAAAAGTTGGCGCCGTTTTGGTTAAAGAAAGGCGTTTATTGACGACTGGTTATAACGGCGCCCCAACAGGCCTTAGGCATTGTCGGGAAACAGGTTGCCTCCGCCAGATGCATCATGTACCCCCGGGTGAACGTCATGAACTCTGCCGGGGGCTCCATGCGGAACAGAATGCCATTATCCAGGCGGCTATACATGGGGTCTCCATCAAAGGGGCAGACTTATATTCCACCCACCACCCCTGCTCAATGTGTGCAAAAATGCTCGTTAATGCCGGGATCAAACGAGTGATTCTCAAAGAAACCTACCCCGATCCCTTGGCCGTGGAAATCTTTGGCGAGGCCGGCATAGATGTGGTGGCGATCGAATAAATATGAAAACATTTGTGCTTTTGGTAAAACGTTAGGCGGTGTCTATAATTAGTGTATAATTGCCATCGGGTGGAGGGCAGGCCCCTTCCGGCTTGGAAAAAAGGGCTGGTCATCTCGCTTGCCCTGAGCATTGCTGCCACTCTTTTTGTTTTTTTTAACTACTTTGAAGAAGAAACTTTGTTAAGCTTGTTGCAGTTCCGGGTTTCGTTTCTTTTTTTAGCCTTCCTGATGACTTTATTCCTATGGGTTATAGAAGGCCTTCGTATTAAATTGCTGGTGGCGGTGCTTGGGAATGAAAAAAAAATAGGTCTTGTGGAGGCCATACGGGTTTATTTGGCAACCTTCTTTTTTGCTGCAGTGACCCCCTTTGCTGCCGGGGAATGGCCAGCCCATATCGTTGCGCTGCACCGCTTGGGCCTTTCCGTCGGGGAGGCTTCTGCAGTGACTATCGCCCGGGCCTTTTTCACCAAGATCATCTTTACGATTATCGCCTTTGTCTTTTTGCTTCTTTATAGCGATCAGGCTATTCCTGCCTTCCTAAATAAGGCTTTTCTATCAGCTGTCTATATCACATTTTTTTTGAGCATGCTTTTTTTTCTCCTTTTATGGCGGCCTGCTTTACTGGAATGGCTATTGCAAAAATGCCGCAGCATATCCCCGCTCAATTCCTTCCTGACAAAAAGCGACAGAGGTAAACGATTTTTGTTTTTCCTAAAAAATGAGTTTGAAAAGTTTGCTTTAACTGCCCGGGGCCTCAACCGCTGGAAGACAGGTATGCTTTTGACTATCATTTTTTTAACGATTTTTTACTGGATTTGTTTCTTTAGCATTGCCCCGCTCCTGCTAGCCGGGCTTAACAGGCACATTCCCTATTTAAAGTCCCTTTCCTGGCAGTTTATTATCCAGCTGGTTTTGCCCTATATCCCCATCCCCGGTGGAAGCGGTGTGGTGGAACTTAGTCTGGCGGGCCTTATTAAATATTTTGTTCCTTCATCTGTGTTGGGGCTTTTTATTGTCGCCTGGCGTTTTTTTACCTACTATTTTTTGCTTGCTTTCGGGGGATTGGCAGCACTGGGGAGCCTGAAACTCTAATATTATTTATATAAAAAAGGACTTTTAAAAAGGCTGTCGAATAGATATTTAGTTGAGTAAGGCCCGATAGGTGATCTATGCCTATCTTTTAAAAGCCGAAAAATAATGGCAGGGTACGGTGGAAATGGAACAGTGCTATCTGGTCGGAAAACAATTGGCAAAACATTTCTTTATTCTATCCCTAGTTTGGTATCTCATTGGGCCGGCAATGCTTTTGTTTGGTGATTTGAAATCTGTTGGCGGATTGCTTTTCGGTATTTTTTGGGCTCTGCTCAACTATAATCTGGCGGCAAAGACATTCCAAAAGTTGAAGGATGGCAATCCCGCAAAAGTTTGCCTTGATGATCCGATGCACTTTTTGGTGCCCAGGTTTTATATTATTTCCATTTTGCCGGTTGTTCTATATTTACAAAGACCGATATGGATTTTGGCTGGGTTCTTGTCGGTCTTTTATTATTCTCTGCGGGAATTTGACCAGCACGTTTTCCCGACGAACGTGGCCCGATGGAAGTCACGGCAGCCGGGCAGGAAAGGGGTGATCTGGAAAAAAGCGCTATGCGGGTAGTATGCAGCAGCGCTAGTTTTAAGCGAAGGGGGGGCTAAACAAAACCCTTTTAGGGAAATTTCCTTTTGTACAACGTTGAAATATTCTGGACCTACTTATGTTAATCAATTTTGTCTATAATTATCTATTCATGGTATACCATGAAAGGATGGTGAAGTATGTCTATTCAAGTAAAGGAGCTTATTGATAAGATCAAAAACGAAGGTGTTCTGGCGGCGGAGAGCGAGGCAGAAAAAATCGTTGCCGGGGCCGAGGAAAGGGCAGCGCAGATCATCAAGGATGCCCAGGCCAAAGCCGAAGCGTTTCGGGCTCAGGCCGAAAAGGAAATTGAAAAGCAGGAGGCTGCAGGAAAAGAGGCGTTAAAGCAGGCCGCCAGGGATGTTCTTATTGGCCTCGAAAAGCAGATCATGAAAAGGTTCGAGGCAGTGATTGGTGAATCTGTGGATCAAGCTTTGGCGCCCTCCATAATGGAAAAGATTGTTGTCGATATGGTCCATGCCTGGGCCGAAAAAGGTGAGGCAGGCATTAAGGTGATTCTTTCCTCGAAGGATGCCGAAAAACTTAAGGATTCCCTAAGAGGAAAGCTGTCGAAGCGTTTCAAAGAAGGTGTGGAGATTATTCCCTCGGCAAAATTTTCCAAGGGCTTCCGCATTGGTGGCAGCAGTGGTGCTTTGTATGATTTTTCTAAAGAAAGTATAGCGGAGGTTTTGGCAGAAGCTCTATCCCCTGACCTTGCGGCAGCTTTAAAAGAGGCAATCTAAAGTATTGGGGGGGAAATCGTCTTGAAAAATTATTATTATACGGTAGCTGCCTTGAGTGCTGTCAGACTTGATGAAAAGGCTCCCATCAGCGAGGAGGAATTCCTCGGGTTCGCCGAGGCCACTATGGAGGCGAAGGATTATCAAATCCTGCTGGGGAGCCGTTGGGGCCTGACAGAGCCAACAGGTTTGCCCCTAGTCGATCGGATACTCTCCTGGGAAAAAGAACTGCGGCTGGAGTTGGCCAAGGTCCGGCTGTTAAAGCTACAGTTTGACTCAGCTCCAAATCTGCCGGCATCCGATGGCAACGACTCTCTTGTGGATGAAGTGCGGGCAGCTATGGCCCTGGATTCGCCTTTGGAGGCGGAGCGTTACCTGGATCGCCTTAGGTGGAATTTTCTGGAGGATGCAGGTGCCTGTCACTTTTTCGACGTCGGGGCTTTGGCCGTTTACTATCTGAAACTGCAGCTGGCCCTGCGCCAGGAGAAATTCCAGGAGGAACTTGGCCGGGAATCCTTTGATAAAGCATATGCTGCCGTAACCGATAGTTTTAATATGATTACGCTATAGAAATGGGTGAGGACGATAAACAAGGTAATTGGAGTTAGCGGAAATATGGTTTCTGTGGAATTTACCGGCGAGGCCACCATGAACGAAGTCTGCTACGTCAATTCCGGGGGCAGGAAATTAAAATCAGAGGTCATCCGTATTAAAGGCAACGAGGCCGACCTCCAGGTCTTTGAGATGACGACTGGGGTTGGTGTGGGCGATGATGTGGAATTTACCGGTGAATTGTTGAGTGTGCAACTGGGTCCCGGTCTTTTGGGACAAGTCTATGATGGATTGCAAAACCCCTTACCCGAGCTGGCGGAACAATGTGGATTTTTCCTCGACCGGGGCGTTTATCTATCAGCCCTTGATGAGGCTAAAAAATGGGATTTTACCCCGTCCGTGAAAGCTGGGGACAAGGTGGCAGCTGGTGATCAGATCGGTTCTGTAAAGGAAGGTATCTTTGACCATTGGGTCATGGTGCCGTTCCAGCTGGATGGTGTTTTGATTGTCAAAAATGTTGTGGCGGCAGGCAGCTACACTGTCAACGACAAGGTGGCGGAGGTTGAAAACGAAAGAGGAGAGCTTATTCCCTTGACGATGTCCTTTAACTGGCCAGTCAAGAGAGCTGTCAATTGCTATGCGGAACGCCTCAAGCCGTCGGAAACATTGGTGACAAAATTGAGAATTGTCGACACTTTCATTCCTGTGGCCAAAGGTGGTACCTATTGTATTCCTGGTCCTTTTGGCGCCGGCAAAACAGTCCTGCAGCACGTTACCTCTAGAAACGCTGAAGCGGATGTTGTTATCATTGCCGCATGCGGTGAGCGTGCCGGCGAGGTGGTGGAGACCATTAGGGAGTTCCCGGAACTGATCGACCCGCGAACCGGCCGCTCCTTGATGGAAAGAACCATCATTATCTGTAATACTTCCTCCATGCCTGTGGCGGCGCGGGAAGCTTCTGTTTATACCGCTGTCAGTATCGCGGAGTATTACCGCCAGATGGGTTTGGACGTTCTTCTGCTAGCGGATTCAACATCCCGCTGGGCCCAGGCGATGCGTGAGATGTCTGGAAGGCTGGAGGAAATTCCCGGGGAGGAAGCATTCCCTGCTTATTTGGAATCCCTAATCGCGGCTTTCTACGAACGGGCCGGCATCGTTCGCCTCAACAATGGTGACATTGGCTCGGTAACCATTGGTGGTACAGTTTCGCCTGCCGGCGGCAACTTTGAGGAGCCGGTCACTCAGGCGACCCTAAAAGTTGTGGGGGCCTTCCATGGCCTATCACAACAGCGGGCCGATGCCCGCAAGTATCCGGCCATTCACCCCCTGGAATCATGGTCAAAGTATGAAGGAGTTATTGATAAGAAGAAAACGGAATATGGCCGTGCCATTCTTTTTAGGGGCGATGAGGTGGATCAAATGATGCGGGTGGTTGGTGAAGAAGGGACCTCGCTGGAAGACTATATTATTTATCTCAAAGCGGATTTGCTGGATTTCGTCTATGTCCAGCAGAACTCCTTTGACCCCGTAGATGATGCCGTTGATCCCGAACGACAGGAATATACCTACAATATTCTTTTGGATATCCTGACGGCCAAGTTGGATTTTGCCGGCAAGGAGGAAGCCCGTACCTGGTTTAACAGGGTGCGTCAGAACTTCCTCGATTACAATAGTAAAGAATGGAAGAGCGAAGAGTTCGAGAAATTGGTATCGACCATCTTTCAATTGCTGGCCGAGAAAAAAATAGGTGTCGAAGCCGACGCCGAAGGTATTTTATAAGGCCGGCGGACCGAGGAGGAGGGTGTAAATTTGCAAAAGGTATATAGCAAAATTGAATCAATATCTGGCAACGTTATTACTGTAACGGCAGAGGGAGTACGCAATAAAGAGCTTGCCGTCGTGGAAACCAGATATGGTTCATCTTTGGCGGAGGTTATCCGCCTTAATCGTGATGAAGTGGCCCTGCAGGTCTTTAATGGTGGTAGGGGTGTATCCACCGGGGATGAGGTCAGATTTATGGGCGAGACTATGAAGGTTTCCTTTTCCGATAACCTTCTGGGGCGGATCTTTGACGGTTCAGGAAAGCCGCGAGATGGCGGCCCTGAACTTACCGATGAAATGATTGAGATCGGCGGCCCCTCTGTCAACCCTGCCAGGCGCATCATTCCTCGCAACATGGTGCGCACCGGGATCCCCATGATCGACGTTTTTAACTCCCTGGTGGAATCGCAAAAACTCCCCATCTTTTCCGTTTCAGGAGAACCCTATAATGAGCTCCTGGCTAGGATTGCCCTGCAGGCGGAAGTTGATATTATCATTCTTGGGGGCATGGGACTTAAATACGATGACTATCTTTTCTTCAGGGAGACCCTGGAAGAGGGCGGTGTGATGTCCAGGACAGTCTTTTTTGTGCATACTGCTGCCGACCCCGTCGTGGAATCCCTGCTGGTGCCAGATATTGCCCTGGCTGTGGCAGAGAACTTTGCTATCCATGGCCGCCGCGTACTGGTGCTGCTGACGGATATGACCAACTTTGCCGACGCTATGAAAGAAATTGCCATTACCATGGAGCAGGTTCCATCTAACCGGGGCTACCCCGGGGATCTTTATACCCAGCTTGCTTCCCGTTATGAAAAGGCAGTCGACTTTGAGGGATCGGGTTCCATTACCATTCTTGGGGTAACGACCATGCCTGGTGATGATGTGACCCATCCGGTTCCAGATAACACGGGCTATATCACCGAGGGCCAGTTTTATCTACGCAACGGGCGTATCGAACCTTTTGGTTCCCTTTCCAGGTTAAAGCAGCAGGTCAATGGTGAAACGAGGTCCGATCACCGCGCTATCATGGATGGTATGATCAAGTTGTATGCTGCTTACAAGGAATCTCTGGAGAAAAAATCCATGGGTTTTAAAATGTCCGATTGGGACGAGAAACTCCTCACCTATGGTGAAATGTTTGAACGGGAAATGATGGATCTTACTGTCAATATTCCCCTAGAGGCCGCTCTGGATAAAGGCTGGGAAATCCTCGCCACCTGCTTCGAGCCGGAGGAAACGGGGCTGAAGACGGAATTGATTAATCAATATTGGACAAACAAGGTGTAGTTTATGGCGAAAATAAAATACACAAAAAATGAAATAAAAAAACAAAAGGACCAGCTTAAAAGGTTCGAACGCTATTTGCCTACACTCGTTTTAAAAAAGCAATTGTTGCAATCAGAGATACGCTTGGTCGAGGTGCAAATAGAGGAAAAACAATTGGAACGGGATAGGATGTATGCCGAGCTGACGAGCTGGGTTCATGTCTTTGGCGAGGAAATTGATTTTTCTGAACTGGTCAAGGTTAAAGAGGCAAAATCAGATATTACCAACATTGCCGGTGTGGATATTCCTCTTTTTCAGGAAATTGTTTTTGAGAAAGCTCCCTATGATCTGATGTTTTATCCCTTGTGGGTAGATGCCGGCATCAAAATGCTACAAACTGTTTGCTCCCTGGATATGGAGCTGTCCATCCTAGGAAAACAGGCAGAGCTGCTGGGGGATGAACTGAGGGTTACCACGCAACGTGTCAACCTTTTTGAAAAGGTAAAGATACCCGAAACGAAGGAAAATATCCGCCGCATTAACATTTTCCTTGGTGATCAACAAACAGCAGCAGTTGTGCGGGGCAAGTTGTCCAAAAACAAACTTGTGAGGGGGGCATAGGCGATGATTGTAGGGATGAAAAAAATTTCCATGGTTGTCCAAACAAAGGATAAAACTTCGACTCTGGATTCGCTGGGTGATCTTGGCCTTGTTCACTTGCAGGATTTTCATGCCTCTTCCCCGCAGGTCGAAAGCGCTATGGCCAAAAGGAACGAGGCAGGGATTGCCCTAGCGTTTTTGGCAGATTTTAAAGGCAAGGAAGAGGTGCTCCCACCATCTCTGGAACCGCCTGAGGCGGTGAAGGAGATCTTGGAAATCAGGGAGGATTTCCTGGGCGCCAAGGAACGGGTAGCCAATCTGGAGAAAAAAATTTCCGAACTGCGGGAATGGGGGGATTTCGATCCTGCAGACTTTGGATTTCTGGCGGACAAGGGCTACTACCTGAAAATCTATACAGTGACTAGCGATAAAATTGATAAAATGGATGGCATCGAGGGTGATGTGGTCATTTTAAGGAAGGACAAAAAGGGCCTGGTTTTTGGCCATATTACCAATGAGCCTGTACTCCTGGAGGACTTTGAGGAATTTGTCATTCCTTCACAAAGCCTCAGTGCCATGAAGGCGGAAAAAGAAGGATTACATGCAAAGATAGAAGAAATCATTGCAAAGGCCGAAAAACACTATGGACTAAGGCCCATTCTTCAGTCCTACCTAAAGACCCTGGAGGCAAACATAAAATATTGGACTGCCAGTGCCAATGCTATGGATGAAGATAACCTTACTGCCATTATTGGCTTTCTTCCGGATGATGGGGTAGAGGCCCTGCAAAGCTGGGCCGCCCAAAATTCTGTGGCCATTGCTGTCACAGATCCTGACCCGGAGGAGACAGATTCCATACCTACCTTGGTGCGTAATCCCAAGTGGATACAAATTATTGAACCGGTTTTTCAGTTTTTGGGAATTGTGCCTGGTTATAAGGAGCTCGATATCAGCCTGGTTTTTCTTTCTTTTTTCATTTTGTTTTTTGCCATGATTATCGGAGATGCGGCCTATGGTATCATTATTTTCCTGGGGGGTTTAGGGTTAGTATTCTTTAGCAGGTCCAAAAAAAGAACGCCCCCTTTGGCTGCCTGGACATTTACCATTCTTGGCCTGGCCACAATAGTGTGGGGGACGATAAACGGCTCCTGGTTCACCAGTGCTGAACTCATTAAGGGCACTTTCCTGGAAAGGCTGATCATTCCCCAGTTGGCGGAAGGATTCAGTATCTATACTCCTTCCGGGGAATTATATAAGCAATTGAACAGCTACGATGTTGTTATGTTGTTTAGCTTTATCATCGGACTGCTCCACCTAACTATCGCCCAAGTCTGGAATTTTTTACAGGCTTTGGCCCGTCGTTCCCTGCAGGCTGTGGGTGAGGTTGGCTGGATGTGCATAAACTTTGGTCTTTTTTACCTGGTCCTGGACATGGTAATTAACTTTAACCTTGATCAGGTCTTAGGTGCAGGAGGGCGCATTACCAGTATCAGCATCAATTTAATTTTTATTGGATTTGCGCTGGTGATCCTCTTTGGATTTCAAGGAACCCGTTTTTTCAAAGGGCTTCTTGCTGGTTTGGCCGAGATCCCCGGCACTGCCCTAGGGGTTCTTGGAGCTTTTGGTGATATTATTTCTTACGTTAGGCTTTTCGCTGTGGGGCTGGCTGGATACGAAATCGGCAATGCTTTTAATGGTATGGCCAGCGGCCTTTTATCAGGGAAAACCTTTATTTTCGGGGTGCTGATCCTGCTCGTCGGGCACGCCTTTAATTTCGTGCTCTGCTTCTTGGGGGTGCTGGTTCACGGGATTCGTTTGAAAACGTTGGAATTCTCCGGCCGCTTGGGCATGCAATGGTCTGGCCACGAGTATTCCCCTTTCAATGTGCGCAGCGATATCTCCTATGTAGCGGATATGCCCGCGGAAACAAGGGAAGTGGGTACCTCCGGTGCTGTAACAGAGAACATTTGATTTATTCAGAACAATATAAAGGAGTGTAAAAGTATGATCGAGAACGGAATTTTAGGACTTATGGGTATCGGAGGGGCACTTGGTCTTTCTGCCTTAGGTACTGGACTGGGGGTCGGTGCGGCTGGGCAATCGGTTGTGGGGGCATGGAAAAGGGCTTATATGCAGAATAAACCGGCCAACTTTATGTTATTGGCCTTTACAGGGTTTCCTCTTTCCCAGACATTTTACGGATTGATTTTAATGAATACCATTGTGGCTTCGTTGCAGGCCTTGAGTCCCGGTGCAGTCATGGGCATCGGTGTTTTTGGCGGTATGGCCATCGGTGTTTCCGCCTGGTTTCAGGGTGTGATCGGCGCCGGGGCGGCTGATGCCTACGCAGAGACGGGCAAGGGGTTCACCAACTATGTTTTGGTTCTTGGTGTTATTGAATCCGTCGCCCTGCTGGTCATGGTCTTTTTAATGACGACCATTGGTTCCTTGGCGGTATAACTTTTATAGATTACTTTTGGCAGGACAAATTTTACATGGCAGGAACATTATTTCCTGCCATTTTTATTTGTGAAGGAATGGACTCTTCCACTACCTGTGCAGAGCGGAGAAATTGCTCTTCTTCATCGGGGCTCATTTCCAGGGGCAAAACCCTTTCTACACCATTTCTGCCCAGGACACAGGGAAAGCTGAGATAAAGCTTGTCGATACCATAAACATTTTCGAGGAGCGTGGAAACGGTTAGAACGGAATGTTCGTCCCTCAGGATACTTTCCACAATTCTTTGCACGGCGAGGGAGATGGCAAAGTATGTGGCTCCTTTTCCCTCAATAATTTCATAGGCGGATCTGCGTACCTGGTAAGAAATTTCATCCCTGCCCTCCTGCGAGCAGAGATCGTGGCAATCTGCACAGAAGATATCCATAGAAACCCCTGCCACATTAGCCGTACTCCAGAGGGGCACCTCTGAATCGCCGTGTTCGCCCACCACGTAGGCATGCATATTTCTGGGATCGAGTTGGCAGCGGGAACTAAGAATGTGCCTAAAGCGGGAGGTATCCAGAACTGTACCTGAACCAAAAACCTTTGAACTGGGCAGCCCGGAAATTTTCCAGGCGATATAGGACATCACATCGACAGGGTTGGTAACGATGAGCAGGATGATTTCTTTTGTGTAGGCCATTGTGCTTTCCACAATCTGCTTGATAATGCGGGTATTGATATCGACCAGTTCCAGGCGGGTCTGACCGGGTTTTTGGGGGGCACCTGCAGTGACAATGACAATATCCGCGTTGCTGCACTCCTCATAGCCCCCGGATTTTATCCTTACCGGACGCACAAATGAGGCACAATGGTTGAGATCCATGGCTTCAGTGCGGGCCTTCTCCTCGATTCTGTCGAGCAGGACAATTTCCTTGGCTGTTCCACCAAGCATCAAGGCATAGGCTATTGTCGAGCCAACGAGGCCAGCGCCAACTATTACTACCTTAGACATAGGGGTTTGCTCCTTCTGTTCGTTCTATCCTAAATATGTCCTTCATTTTGCATATTTATTCCCTGGGGTTTCCCTTGCAGCCAGGCAGACTTTTGCCAGGTTATCATTTTTTTATGAGGGATTGAATATACTAGTGCAGGCCAGTCCAGGGGGGGCAATAAGGATGCTCAAAGGTATATCAACAATTTTTGGCGGCATCTGCCGGCAATTATTAAAGGATAGAAATTCCGTGGAGAAAAATTCCGTGTGGACTAGTAGGGACCATGCCAAGACCTCGTTAAGCGATGAAGATGCTTTATTAATTGAGGCAAAACAGAGGTGGCAGGCCGCCCATTCCTTTTTTAACTATGTTAACGATGAGGGACAGATCGACCAGGCTATTTTTAATTTAATTGCTGCGGAAAAACATTATGATTATCTGTTGAGAAAAGCCCGCCGGGAACACTGGTATAATAGAAAAGTAGATAAAGAGGTGTAAAAATGGCTGCCGGTGTAGATCTGAACCTGGTAATTGCTTTTGTCTTTGGCTTGTTTCTTCTCTACTTGTTGGTTCGTGTTCTTTATTTACCCCTGCGGATTTTTTTAAAGCTGTTGGGTAATGCCCTGGTGGGAGGGATCCTCCTGGCGATATTTAATGCCATTGGCTCTCTTTGGGGGTTGACCATCGGTATCAATATTCTGACGGCATTTGTCACGGGGATCCTAGGTATACCCGGAATCATACTTTTATTGATACTACAAAAGATAACAAGTTGATTTTTTCTATGCCGTCAATGGCACAGTCTACAAACAAAAAGGCCTGCTTTTTAAAAACCAGGCCTTTTTTTATTCGTGCTGTGAAACGGAGCTTATTTGAGCAGCCCTAAAATGCTTTCCTGCTGCAATTGGATTTGACTTGCCATGGAGGAGTCACCGGGGGATATGAGGCAGTTCTTAACAGTTCTCATTATACTTTTGGCTAGTTCCTTTTCTCTGATAGCTACCAAATTTGCCATTACATTTTCCTTGGCCACTAATTTTTCGGTGAGCTGATCTTTGATTACCTTTTGTGTTTTCTGTATGGCCTCCAGGGTTTCAAATTCCTTTAATGGGGGAAATGTTTGTTGATCACCTTGTTTTCTAATCAGTAGTTTCTGTTTTTCCTTTAATGATGCTTCCTCATCCTGTAGCTTTGACAGTTGCTGCTGAAGATCTTTAATTTCTTCCAGATAGGCTTTTAGACGCGTACGCATTTTTATCCCGGTTTTTTTTGTGATTAACTTATCTGCCATTTTATCTGCTGCCTTATCTATGGGCTCGCGTAATGCGATCCCTCTATCCGCATACTTATCCCGCTGTTCCCTACTTTGTAAGGTGGCATAATTTGTACTTATTTTCATCATTTTTGGCTCCATCCTAAAAAATATTTTGTTCGTTTTTTATCATTGATCTATTTATTAATCCTTCAACTTTTTAATCGGCAAAAAATTATGGTAGTAAAGTGCATGGGGAAAAAAGAATTTATGGTGTGCTTTATTTGATCTCCGGCGGTTCTAAGGATAACAGTTCTTGTATGATCAGCCTGGGCAAAAGGGCGCAATCCTCTTTGGGCAAATAGTGTAGGACCATCTCGTCATAAAGAACGTTACTGGCAAATGAAAACTTTTCGCTATCACTCCAGGAAACAAAAACTAGCGGGACCTTGGGGAGGGGTTGAAAGAGCAGGGAATAATTGCCCATGTGGGTAGCAGTGGCACCCAGGGAGCCGGCGCTTTCCTTAAAATGGTTTTTTAGACTACCGAAATCGTGCAAAAGGGGGTGGATATCTTCCAGCCAATCGCCCTCTCCGTACAGCAGGCCTTCCGGGTGATCCCTGGGAGTTATCCATTTGCCACTAAGGGCTATTCCATCAGCGTGGATGAGGTAATGCAGGAGCAGAATGTGTAACTGGGGGGGAATTTCTTCCCCTTGTCCCCAAGGCGCCTCGATTTTGCCACTACTGTGATGTACGAGGAATTTCCTGTTTAAGTAAGGCAATATGTAGCTGTCCTGCTCACGGTTGAAGATTACCCCGCTGTTCATGCAGACCGCACTGGGCTCTAGTTTTGCCAAGTCATGTATTGCCTTTTCTAGCCTTGCCCCCATCTTTTATTCTCCTTTTTTATCTCCTGACCTGATTATTTTCCAAGCAGGCTATCATATTTTCATTTTTCCCGGCTATATTTTTAGCCTATTGTTTTCAGAATTTCGGAAGGAACCCTGCCGGGAAAAAGTCTAATCATCCTGCGATGATGGAAAAGGGAATAAAGGCATTCATTATACATCTGCAGGCGATAGCTTGTTCCTCCCCAAAAACCCAATTTTTCCTCTTTAGTGACATGGCTGATTCCTTGCAGTTCCGGGTAGGTGACAATTTTTCCTGCCAGCTGTGCGTATTTGGTCAGTAGTATTTCCACCCCAAACCTGGACCAGGTCAGATCAGGCAGGATATCGATAAAATCCCTACGTAAGGCGCGCTGGCCGTTGAGGATGGAAAAATAGTGTTGTGCCAAATTGACACTTTCCTTTTTGCCGGAGCGAAAGACGCCGATGGTCATGTCCACTTTCTCGTTTTCCAGTAAAGGCGCCAGCAGGTTTTCTATATGGCTGGGTTTAAAGTTGAGCAAATCCGCATCAAGAAAAAGAAAGTAATCAGCATCTGGGGCCGCATCAATTCCCCACTGCAAGGCCGCCCCCTTTCCTTTGTTCTCTTCTGAACGCAGGATCTGCACGGGAAAAGAACTTGCCTTTCCCGCTGTCCCGTCGCGGGAGCCATCATCAATGACGATTATTTCGTTTACAAGGGACGATGAAACAATAACTTCCAAAACGGAAGAGATGCGGGTTTCCTCATTATAGGCCGGGACCAGGGCAACAGTATTTTTTTCTGCCATAGGGGCGTACTCCTAAAATTATGTTTTTATAGCAGGCACGGATTGGCAAGCCTTACCTGCCGTGGCAAAATACAATCTTTGCAATTGAAAGACTTCTACAACCGAGCGGGAAATCCTTCCATAACAATTTAATTACCCCGGGTGAGTGTAACATTAGCGGTTATCAATGTATATATTATAGTGAGTTTAATTATTGCAAGTGAAAGGAGGGAAAATAATGTCTAAAGATCTTATCGTCGAACGCAAACTACTTAAAGTAGAAAGGGTTATCGGGGAGGATACTGTCAGGGAAACTGTGGAATCGGAAATTAAACTGCCTTTCAAAGTACAAAAAGTTTTTGACGTGCATGCCTCCATTAACGAAACCGAAACCGAGGTACGCGAGGGCGGAGTTCTGGTCAGCGGGAATATTCATAAGCAGCTATTTGTCGTCGATAAGGGCGATCTTGTTCGCCATATAGATGAAGATGTTCCTTTCCAGATATTCGTCGATATTCCCGGTGCCAGGAAGGATTATAATGTCCAGGTTGATGTCAATATTCTTTCTGTTGATGCTGATCTTTCCCATTATGAAAGGATCCGCCAAGTTGTCGTTCTGGATGTTTTTGTCAAGGTAACAAAAACCGAGCAGGTCGAGGTGGTCATTGACGTAAAAGGCAGGGATATCTATGTCGAAAAGGAATTATTAAAAGTTGATCACGTCGTTGGTGAACAAAGAATCTATCATACCCTAACCCCCACAGCAACACTTCCCATCACAGCGAAGAAAATATTCCGTATTATTCCTTCTGTCAGGGATGTCAGCACAGAAATAAAGAAGGATACTGTTATCGTCAAGGGGATCATCCACAAGCAGGTTTTTCTGGTAGATGAAGGCGATCTTGTCCGCCATGCCTTTGAGGATATTCCCTTTTCCAAGAGTATCAAGATCGAGGGGGCACGGCCGGAAAATGATGTTTTTGTGCGTGTCAGAGTAACCCTTGACGATTTCGAGATGATCAAGCCGCCAAGCAAGGAGCTGCGCCAGACACTGGTGTTGGATATTTTTGTAAAGGTAACCGAAACATTGCAGCTGAAAATTGTAGTCAATGTGAAAGGCGAAGGCATCAAGGTTGAGAAAAAACTTCTCAAGGTAGAGAGCGTTGTTTCCGACGTTTTATTAAGGGAAACTGTCAAGGCCACGGCAAAATTGCCCATTCAAGCCATCAAGATATTCGATATTATGGGAGAAATAGTTGATCTAAAAACGGAGGCCATGGAGGACCGGATTGTTATCCGCGGGACGCTGCATAAGCAAATTTTCTTCGTGGATCCAGGCGATCTTGTCCGGCATACCAGGGAGGATATTCCTTTCCGTTTTGTTAAGGAAGTACCGGGGGCACGCCCCAGCGACAATATCCATGTCAGGGCCAAAATTATTGGAGATATTGTTTTCAAATTATTGGGTGAGAAAAGGCTGGAACAGACAGCCATCATCGAAATTTTTGCCAAGGTTACCCGTTCGATCCAGCTCGAAGTTGTTGTCGATGTAAAAAGAATCGGACCACATCCGCCCAGGCCGCCACATCCTCCCAAGCCACCCTATCCACCGGAACCATACTGCCCGCATAAGCAAAAATATATTGTCAAGGAGGGGGACACACTTTTCTTTATAGCCAAACGTTTTGGTGTTGCACTAGATGCACTGATTGCTGCCAATCCCCAGATCAAAAATCCCGATCTTATTTTCCCGGGTGATGTGATCTACATTCCACAAGGGCCGCCCTTCCCGCCGGGGAGGAAATATACCGTTCAGAAAGGCGATACGCTCTTTCTCATAGCCAAACGT
>DUNV01000134.1 GCA_012839215.1 Bacillota bacterium | reverse complement strand
ATCCTTTTTTAGCCTGCGGCATGTTTCATAGCCGTTTAAAATGGGTATAGATACATTCATAAGGATAATGTCCGGAATTGTTTTACCCGCCACCTCCAAGGCAACTTTCCCATTTGTGGCAACCCTGATTCCATATTTATCCTTTAATGATTCGCTGATCGAGGCGATATTATCAGCGGCATTATCAATGATTAGAACCTGCGGTTTTTCCCTGCCTGCCAGCATCCCTGCCTCCTATTTTGCTGTAAATTCATATTCCAATTTTTTGACTGTTTCTAGGATTCCCAGCGGACGATATCTGCAGGCTTTTAATATTTGCCGAACCCTTTATCTGCTGAAACAAGGCACGCATCTGTTGCAGCGGCTTCAGCTGCTGCTTCATTCCCATTATCCACATCAGCATCCCGTATGACAATCATCAATATTTCTATCCCCAAAAAAACCTAGAATATAAGAAAAAGCAACTTTCTGCAACAAATTGTACAGTAAATTGCCTTTCTTTTAATACCTAATTATGTGGTATTTTTAGTTTCTCTAATCAAAATTCTTTTAATTTTAATTCTGCCCTTGAATGAATATCGAGTTTTTTGTAAACATTTCTTAGGGTTGTTCTTACTGTCGCCACGGATATGTATAATTTTGCTGCAATTTCCTTGGCACTGAAGCGTTCCCGGGCCAACAAGGCGATTTCCCTCTCTCTGGGTGTCAGGGGGGATTTTTCTTTGAAGATGGCTTTTCTGATTATGTCTACACCTTTTTGTTGACGTTTGCAGAGTGACAGCAAGGGGGCAAAGGCATTGCTTTCTGCATTGCCTGCAAGTTTTTTTGCGGGAATGGAGGGATCCAGCGGTTCTGTAAGATCATAAAAGCGCAGGTTTAGTTCGGCTAGAAAGCCCTCTATGCCGTATTGCTGTGCGAAGGGGAGGAAAGCACGATCGGGCAATGCCAGGGAGAGGGCTTTCTTGAGGTAGTTTTGCGCTTCCAGATGTTTGCCATTGTTTCGTTTCGCCAGGGCAAGAAAAATGAATAGATAGATTTGCGGCAGAAGGTATTGTATATCCCGATCCGGGTTTGTGAACGTACTTTGCATTAGAACTTGGGAAATACCAAAAAGTTCATTATAACGTTTCTTAATAAGCAAAAGTTCTAGATGGAGAACCTGTGCAATGGGAATGGCGGAGGCAAAGAGCATTTTATTGATGCTCCCCGTATCGTAAAGCCAGGTGGCAACATGGTCCTCGGTGCCCAGCAGGAGACTGATGATTGACATACAGTGCTCTGCCAAGCGCAGGATGGACAGGTTGGCATTATTTTTAGCGTAGTTTTTAATATTTTTTATGGCATTAAAATAACCTTCTGCATCCCCGCGCAAAATGGCAATTTTGCCCAGGATCAGCTCTGCGCAGAGGCAGATACTGATCTGTTCGTAATTGCGCGCATCATAGAGGGCCTTGTGGCAGAAAATTTCCGCTTCGTTATCCTTGCCCTGCATGAGAAGGGCTTCTGCCCGCGCCACGCTTTTTGCACCGGCGCCCTGTTTTTGGGTCAGGTTGCAATAAATTATAGATAGCTCATCGAATTGCAGCAGGGTTTCTTCTAACTTGCCGGGTTCACGCCAAAAAAGATTCAGGATGGAGGGGGTGACATATAGCCACATAGCGCTGTTTTTAATAATACCAGAGGGTCCGTTCAGGGTTTCCCAGGAAGTTTGAAGTCCCTTTTTTAATTTGGAGATGTCGTTATAATGTTTCCAGGAGATCAAAAAGTAGTATTCGCCTTCTATGTTTTGCAGTTCCTCCCTGGCAAGGCCTGTTGCTTTTTGCATCGCCAGGCGGAGCAGTTTACAGATCTTCCAGTACGTTTCGTATTGTACACAGGCAAATGTCTGATAACCCAAAATTAAGAGGGTGTAGGGATGTCGGAGTAGCGCTTCTTTTGGGCATTCATTTATTAATGTTTCGAAAAACCCGGGCTCGTAAATATCCTTGCTGTTTTCAAAATACTCCCGGCTGAAAGGCAAGGACAGGATCGCATTAAAATCCTTGACGCGATAAAAGAAATCTGCGGCCTTGCAGTATTGCGATATGGCTTTATAGGCCTGGCCGGCTTTGTGGAAGAGGACACCTTGCTCATTCTCCGATAAATCGCTTTCAAAACGGTTCAGGAGGTAGTCTCGTAAAATGCTATGCATAACGTATTGTTGCTTATGGGAAATGAATCGAATGAATTCATTATAATCTAACAGGTTACTGAAGTTTTCCGGTAGTTTTTCCCTTCCTGCCATGATGGCAGCCTGGCGTGCCGTGAAACAGTTTAAGAGAGATAGGGAGAGAAAAAAATGCCTTTCAGGGGATGTTAGCTTATTCCAGATGGCGATCTCCACTAGACGCCTAATGTCTGCATCATAATCAAAGGAGTCACCTTCCTTGCAGCAGATGATTTGCAGCCTGATAGCAGATATCCAGCCTCCGCTGCTCTTATGAATGTTTTCCAGTTCTCTGCCATCAAGTCTGATGCCCTCAAGGCGAAACAGGCTGGCAGTGCTTTCCTTGTCAAAGAGAAAAGGTGCGGAACCGATGGTATAAATGTTGTCATTATGGAATGTGATCTGCCGGCTGATGTCCAGCTGTTGTGCAATGAAGATGAGGTGTAGCCTGGGGTTTCCATGAAAAGAAAAAACGCTGAGCATTTCCCATTGAATAGCGCTGTCGACGAGCTGGTAATTATCAATTACCAGGTATGTTTCTGCCTGGCAGTTGATTTCCCTAAGATATAATGATAAATAAAATAATGTGTCCAAGGAGGGCATTTTTAGGTTTTTCATTTTTGTGGCGACCTTGCTGTCCACGTTGGAAAACAGTTCACAGATACCCATCCACGCGGCACCGGCCGATTCACCAAGGCAGGTATACCAGTGTTCGCGAGCATCGCTTTTTTCTATTAGGCATTGCAAAAAATGTTTAACTGCAGTGGTTTTGCCAAAGCCTGATGGTGCCTCTACCAGCGTCAGGGGATAATGCGCTATCCCTGCGAGTTGTCTTTTGAGTTTGACCGGAAAAAAATATTTTTGTTGTTGTCCCAAACGTCTGTACATTGTGCAGCCTCCATATAAAGGAGTAAAGTTTTTATCATCATGAAAAGAGCCCCTTTTTTTGCCAATCCAAAGGCTCTGCCAAGGATCCTGATGTCTCATTTATTGTGGTGCGGCAGCACGTAATAATACTGAAGCATTAAAAAAAAGCCCGGGGTATTTTGCGGCCGAATAGGGGCGGGGGCAGGAAATGGGTCTAATTATGTTATACTTACGCAAAGGACCAGATTGTCAAAAGCTTAACATAGGGTGTGGCAAATTTCAACAATAAATTCAAAAATTAGCACTCTTTATCGGTTGGCAAGACGCCGTTCGTAATTCTTTCAGGCGGCCAAAAAGAGCTTGACTACATACTATTACTATGCTATTCTTTTAAGTGTGTATAGAATAATGTTTATTTTATCGGCATTTTTTTGTTGCTCTAGTGGACAAGCATTATAAGGCTGGGAAATTTACTGGACTATAAATGTGGGCATGCTCTTTCAAGGCGGCTTTTTACTCTATGGGAGTGCGGTTTTTTGCCCTATAGGGGTTCCTGCAAATCAGTAAAATTTTATCATACATATTGCTTGACGCCCGGTTAGTCTCCTTTGACCTCTAATATTTTTGGGCAGAAGAGGCGGCAAGAAATTACTGGTTCTTGTCCCCTTTAATTGAATAGGTTTAGAAAAAGGAATAAGGGGGTGTTTGAAGGGCCGAAACGCGTTCAATATTTCCAGTATGTTTAATAAAAAAACAAAATTGTTATTTGAAGGAGGATATAAAAAGATATGGCATTAGACTGGATTCCGAGAGCACCGAAAGAAAACCTTATGGATTTTTCGATTATCAGGGAAGATCTTATCAAAAAGGATGCCCCCCCGCGCACTACAATGGAAAAAAGGCCCCTCATTAATCCTCATACAAAAGAAGTGGTTGATGGCCTCTATGTCGCCTATGTAGTCCTGGATAATGAAAGGCAGGGGAACTCCTACGATCTTGATATGTTAGCCGGAACCGCCGTCGCTTTTAATAAGGCATCCCACGATCCAAGCGTGGTAGCCGTAGTTCTTACCGGCGCAGGCGATAGGTTCTTCTGCACTGGCGGTAATGTTCCCGAGTATTCTGAACATATGATCGGCCGTCCACTGGATTGCCAGCAATACATGCAGGTATATTGGGATGTTTTTAACGCGGTTTGGACCTCGGCTAAGCCCTTTATCCGTCGGGTGCAGGGTATGAGCATCGGTGGTGGCGAAGAGATCAGCGGTTGCTGTGATCTGACTGTTGCCAGTGATACTGCCAGTTTCGGCCAAGTGGGGCCTGCCCACGGATCGACGGCCATGGGTGGGGCAGTTCAGTTTAAGTCAGTTACCATGACTATTGAAGACGCTATTTGGAATACCGTTGGCTGCGCTGAGCAGATGAGTGCCTATAAAATGCTGCGCAAGAACTATATCCACAGGGTAGAGCCCGTTCTCAAGCAAAATGGCGAGTTTATCAGAAACCCAGAAGTCATTACTGATAAGTGGGTAGACGATGGTCAAATTGTATACGGCGAATACAAAACTGGTGACGAGCTCAAGGAAGCCAAGGCATTGGTCAAGACATTGGAAAGGGATACCTCCAGACTGGATCAGGCAGTCGACGAAGTGGTCTGGACATTTGCCAACCTTTATCCCCAACAGGTGGGGGTTTCACTGAATATGCTCAGAGCCGAAAAGAAACTTTGTTGGGAAAGAACCAAGGCGGAGACCATCTGGTGGTGGGCTGCCAACGCACAGCTATATGGTGAGTTAGACATGGGTATGACCGCATTTAATACTGCCAAGCAAACTGGTTCCAGAGATGCCGATATTATTAAACTTCGCCAGCTGCTGGCTAAAGGCCGCCGCTATGACGAGGAGCTCTTTGAAGAAGTTATGCCGAAACCAAAATAGAAATCAAAGTAAAATGCCGTTTCTTAAAAAAAGCCCGGGTTTAAACCCGGGTTTCTCTTTTTTTATGATCTAATCCTTTCGCGGGAGAGAACAAAGATAAAACGAATTATTTCTTCTCTTTGCGCCTCCCTGATATTGATAAATTCTGCTGCCTGCCGGTAAATTTTTGCCGCCTTGTCCTGGGTGCTAGCCCAGACGATTTTCCCCTGGAGTTCAAACGTTTTCTTTTCATTTTTACTTTGCATGGGAATGCGCAGGGCAAGAACGTTCCCTCTGGGTATTTTCTGATTTGTTACCATCTGCAACCCGCCGCCGCTAATATCCGCCATAATGGCCTTTTGGGGTGGACCAAGGGGTTCGATAATTTTTTCAAAAGGGGATTGTTTGCTCTCCTGTTTATTAGCGGTTTCACTGGTCGGCAAGATCCAGTAGAAGATTTCGATAGAGCAGGGAAAGCGGAAGTATGCCCTTTTTTGTATGCGTTTTACCTCTTCAGGCCAGTCAATCAGATAAAGTAAAATGCGGCCGCTGCGTTTCCGCCCCAGAATTTTGCTTTTGAAATAATAATGCGCGTCTTTATGCAGGATCCGGAAGGTGCAAATATCGCCCTTATACAGATAAAGCTGGCCCCGATTGCCCATGGGGATGCCGATAGCGATATTATCCCTGTTGACTTCCTGAATAATGCTTTTATAATAAATTTCCTTAGTATCGTCATAGACTTCTATAAGCCCATTTTCACGAAAAATATTTGCCGGGATCATAGCATTTCCCCCATTAAATGGTATTGATCAGTAGTAGCCCCGATCACCTATGGGTTCGGGGCATTCATAGCTATCGAGGGGCAGCTCTTTTAGAAAAATGGAGGGGCCTCCGGTATAATTTCCCCAACCTCTAAAGTCGTCCTCCGCACAGGTTAGGAAAAGCCGATCCTTTGCCCTTGTCACTGCAACGTAAAACAGGCGCCTTTCTTCGTCGATGTTTTCCATACCCAAAGGTGAAGGAAACCTTCCTTCATTGAGGCCGATGAGGAAAACTGTTTTCCATTCTTTGCCTTTGGCGCTGTGTATGGTCGAGAGTGTCAGATAATCCTTTTCGGGATTTTCTTCTTTTACATTTTCTAGAAAAAGGGTTTCCTCCAGTAGTAGGGATTCTAGAAAATCCTGCAGCGTGGCAAAACGCGATCCATAAGCTGCCATACGTTCAATACCCAGGTTTCGTTCAACATAATCTTCCGGATATTTTTCGGCAAGGTATTCCTGGTAAGGGCTTTCCATAATTATTTGGATTAAACGGGAAACGTTTTCCTTTCCCTCGGTTATGAGTAGACGAAATGTGTCCACTAGTATTTTCCATCCTTTTTTCCCCCGCTTGGGGAACGCTTTGCCCTGGATGGCTGCCTCCAGGGGGTCGGGGAAAGCTCGCAAAAGTGCCCAGACATCCCGAAATGTAGCCTCACCTATTCCGCTTTGCATGAGCGAAACACGCTGCCAGGAAAGTTCATCCCGGGGATTTTCTATAATCTTGAGCCAGGCAATGATATCTTTGATATGTGCCCGCTGGAGAAATTTTAGGCCTCCAAAGGTAAGGTAGGGAATTGCTCTATTTAGCAAGGCCATTTCTAATTCTTGGGAGAGGTAGGAACTACGGTAAAGGACGGCCATCTGGCCAAGATCTTCTCCTTTATCATAGAGTTCCAAAATTTTATCGGCTACAAAGTGTGCTTCCTCAAGGTTGTCCCTTGCCAGGAACACCTGGGGCTTTTCACCGGATGGGCGGGTTGTATAGAGCTCTTTGGGAAACTGATTTTTGTTCCGGGTTATGGAGGCATTTGCCAGCTCAAGAATTTCCGGTATACTGCGATAGTTATGCACCAGCTTTACTACAGTGCAGGAGGGTTTATGGTCCGGAAAGTTAAGGATATTTCCTATTTCTGCCGAACGGAAACTATAGATTGATTGGGCATCGTCGCCGACAAGGCAGATGGAACTCTTTTCCCCTAGCAAAAGTATAAGCCGGTCCTGGATGGTATTTGTATCTTGATATTCGTCTACTAATATATATGAAAAGTGTTCCTGGTAATATTTTTTGAGGTGCTCGTTTTCCTCCAAAAGACCTAACCAGCGCACGAGGAGATCATCAAAATCAAAGGCGTTAGCTAGTTCTTTCCTTTTTTCATAAAGGGTGTTTAGCTGTTGGAAAACCGGGATATAATCCTCTAATTCGGGATTGTTCTCTTTGATATATTCGTCCTGGTGAATATCGGCGTTCCTGCTTAGGCTCAATATTTTCCCAGCGGTTCCCTTTTTAAGAAATTTTTTATCCCTGGCTGTAAATGTGGGTATTAGGGTGGATAAAATTGATTTTAACATTCTTTCCCGATCGTCTTCATCGAGGATGGAAAAGTTTGCTTCCCTTCCTACGAGGCGGGCATGCCGCCTGAGCATCCTGGCGCCGATACTGTGGAATGTTCCGGCCCAAAGCCCTTTGGGCAAATAGCCAAGGATTTCCCTGACCCGGTTTTTCATTTCCTCTGCGGCCTTGTTGGTAAATGTAACCAAAAGAATTCTTTCCGGGGGAACATTTTCATACAACAAATTGGCAACCCTGTAGGTTAGGGCCCTGGTTTTGCCGGAGCCGGGACCTGCGATGCCAAGAATCGCCGAATTTTCATGGGTGACAAAAAAGTATTGGTCCGGATTTAATTCTTTTTTTAGTTTTTCATGCCATTCATTGTTTTCATATTTCCGGATAAGCTCCCTCACTGCGCTAGCACTCCTTTTAAGATTGTTTCCATCATGCGGGCATTCAAAACTGCTTGGGCTTGGAAGTGGTTGTTGAAGGAGATGAAAAAAGTCCCATCTTTTTGTAGGAGTTTTCCCAGATCAGGTAGCCACTGTTGTAGTTCATCCTGATCGTATAGGTAATCATATCTTTCATAGGGTTTTTTGTGGTTCCACCACTTGGCACGGTTGCGCCCGTGAAAGCGCAGATAGAAAATATCCGATGTTTTAACGACGGCGGGTTTCATCAGCTCCCCGAGTTGCGGCTCATCAACACAGACAAAAGAAATATTGTTTTGCTGCAAAAATGAATAAACAGGAACTGTTTGCCAGTCCAGGCGGCGGAATTCCATTATCAGGGGCAACGGGTCTATCTCTTCTTTTAACTTCAACAGATAATTGCGGTTTTCT
>DUNV01000133.1 GCA_012839215.1 Bacillota bacterium | reverse complement strand
TTTTGTATGCATTGAAGTGTTTGCAACAGAAGAACCGTCCCCATGTTGCACCCGATGCCTTATTTACTTTTCCAGAGGCCGTGAAGGTTACAGTATTCCCTGGCAACAATATCGTTTGGATCAATGGCGAACTCCGCCTCTGGCACCTCGCCGGGCCTGAGCCATTTTCGATAAATTTTATCCCCGGAAATAACCTCCACCCATTCGATATAATGTTTTTCTTCCATGGGGTGAGCAGCGCTTCCCACCTTGACCCTGACGCCGCTTTCCGTTTTTTCCACTACCGGTACGTGTTTCTCCAGAGCAGCATCTACGGTATTTTCAGTCAATAGCTCCATGGGTTTATTGCAACAAACGAGCTGCCCTTTACCACCGTGCAGAACCTCAACAATATTCCCACAAATATTACATTTAAAGACTTGTCTTATTTCCGCCATTGCTTCTCCCCGCCTCCCCAGTTATTTTTTAAACAGAAAAAAAAATACATATATCCACACCAGAATGACAATAACATGGAACTTTCATAATGGTACAAAACTAAGGACTTTAATATAACAGGTTTCTAGCTTTCCATTTACCAATTTTCAGCGAGCATCTCAAAATGCGCCTGGGGATGGTCGCAAGCCGGGCAAACTTCCGGCGCCTCTGCCCCCTCATGGCGGTAACCACAGTTGCGGCAAATCCAAGAGATGCTCTCGGCCTTTTTAAAAACGGTACCATTCTTAACATTTTCCATGAGGCCCAAAAAGCGTTTTTCGTGCTGTTTTTCCGCTACGGCAATAGAGGTAAAAATAGCCGCAATCTCGTCGAAGCCCTCCTCCTTGGCTACCTTGGCATAGGTAGGATACATATCCGACCATTCAAACTTTTCACCATCCGCCGCTTCCCGGAGATTTTCCATCGTCGTGCCGATTACCCCGGCCGGAAAGGCAGCCTTGACTTCTACTTCCCCACCCTCCAGAAGCTTAAAAAGCCTTTTGGCATGCTCCTTCTCCTGGTTGGCCGTCTCCTCAAAAATCGCCGATATCTGCACATACCCTTCCTTTTTGGCTGCACTGGCAAAATAGTTGTAGCGATTTCTGGCCTGGGACTCTCCGGCAAAAGCTGTCAGGATGTTCGCCTCCGTCTTGGAACCTTTCAACAAAATAGCCACCTCATTTCCTTATTGTTAAATAAACCCAAGTTAAATAGAACCAACTATATGATACTTCTTATTGCCTAAAGATATTCTCCACTAAAAAGGAATATCCTTTCCCTCAAAAAAATTTAATTGGGCCTTTTAAAATAGCTGCATAGCAGGAAAAAAATACTTCAAGCATAATATAAGATATTATAACCCGATAATTAGCGTATCTTTCAAAAAATACGTTTACGGACGGAGGCAGAGAATCCCTTGAAGGAAAAGGTTCGTTCCTTTCCACTGCAAGCATCGCTTCTCATCATTGAAGTGTTTGCAACAGAAGAACCGTCCCCGTGTTGCACCCGTGTTGCACCCGGAAAAGAAAAGGAAAGGCAGGTAATAATATGGAACAGGCAAAAAAAGAAAAGAGTATATCCCGCCATGCCTGGATCGTCGTTTTTATAGGGCTGCTGGCCGTCATCGGTTCACATGGCTTTGGCCGCATGGCCTATAGCATCATCCTCCCACAGATGACCGAAGGATTGGGCCTAAACTGGACCCAGGCAGGATTATTGGGTACAGCAAACTTTGTTGGCTATCTCCTTTTCGCCCTGGCCGGGGGATACTTGGCCTCCCGTTATGGTACCCGCCGGGTTATTCTTTTTTCCCTGCTGATAACGGCGCTCAGCCTAGCACTCACCGGGACTTCCTCAACCTTTCAGACAGCACTGGTCATGCGCTTCATCACGGGAATGGGCAGCAGTGGAGTTTACATGCCGGCCATGTCTCTGGGTTCCCTCTGGTTCGCCAGCAAACGGCGCGGCCTGGCCACCGGCATCATTGGCTGTGGACCAGGAGTAGGAATTTTTTTGACAGGGGTAATCGTTCCCCCCATCGTCAACACCAGGGGTTGGGCAACAGCCTGGTACACCATGGGAATTTTGGTGCTGATCATCACCTGCCTCTGTTTCATCTTCCTGCGGGATCGCCCCCAAGAATCTCCGGCTCCCCCATCGTCAGAAGAAAATACTGTTTCCAGTGTACCGCCGGAACCGCGCTCCCTCTATCGCCGCAAAGAAATCTGGCATCTTGGCCTGGTTTATTCCATGTATGGCCTTTCCCACGTTATTTACTCAACCTTCTTCTATACCTTTTTAAATACAGAGGTGGGCCTTTCAGGAGCCAAAACCGGTGCCATGTGGGCCCTTGCCGGCAGCCTGAGCATTATATCTGCTGCCATGTGGGGAATCATTTCTGATATGCTGGGCAGAAAATGGGGCCTTGGCCTTGTTTATACTTTCCTGGCTATCTCCTATTCCCTCTTTTTCTTTTGCCATTCGCTGACGGGCTACTATATTTCCGCCATCTTTTTTGGGCTGGGCCTGGGAAGCGTTCCCAGTATCATTGCAGCCTCCGTGGGGGACCGGGTGGAACCCCGGCTTATCCCCACCGCCATGGGTTTCGTAACGCTCTTTTTCGGCGTTGGCCAGGCACTGGGGCCCGCCATTGGAGGCTACTTGGCTGATTTTAGTGGAAGCTTCCGCGTTGCCTTTGCCATTGCCGCATTCTTCTCCCTGGTGGGCACTGCCACATCATTTCTACTCATAAAACCGGTTCTGGTAGAAACGGAATAGTGCAACATGGGGACGGTTCTCCTGTTGCAGTCCTTTTGTATACATTGAAATGTTTGCAACAGGAGAACCGTCCCCGTGTTGCACCCGTGTTGCACCAGGGTTTTCAAGGCGATCCTGTAGCCTTTCACGATCCTTTTCCAGTCGCCCGGCAAGGGATGCCGGCAAAGCCATAATATCTTCCGATAAAGTTTCCTCATCCAACAAACAACAAAGGGGCAGGATCCGGTGACGATCGTTGCGGTTTACCCAAGTTAGATCATACTCTACATCCCGCAAAAACGATTCCCCCGTATTCAGATTCTTCTCCAGGTGCAGGTAAAGAATTTGCCCATATTCCACATCATCTGTCGATATACTCCCGGCAACCCGGTGCTGGTTGGAAAGAAAGTTCCCCATGGAATAGGCAACGAAAACCTCTTTGCCCCCACCATTATTTTGGCCGCTGCCCAACCCACCGTTTCCGCCATCACCTGGGAGATCGATATATTCCATCGGCTGGATGACATGGGGATGGCTCCCAAGAATGATATCAGCCCCTGCCTCCGCTGTAACCCGGGCCCATCTTTTCTGCTCCGGGGTAGGTTCCGGAAGGTATTCCTCCCCCCAATGGAGGTAAAGAATAATTAGATCCGCCCCACCCTGGCGTGCCCTGGCAATATCCGCCTCGATCTTTTCCTCTACGAGCAGATTGACAATATACCCCCTGCCTTCCGGAATGGGCAAACCGTTCGTACCATATGTATAAGCCAGGAAAGCCAGTCTAATACCATTCACCTCCACAATAAGAGGACAATCCCTATCCTGGCGGCTCTTGTAAGTTCCAAATTGTTTCATCCCCGCCTCCTCAACAACATCAATGGTGCGGTAAAGACCCTGCTCACCGCTATCCAGGCAGTGGTTATTGACAGTGCATAAAAGATCAAACCCCGCCCCCCGCAGCGCCTGGGCGGCCTCGTCTGGACTGTTAAAACGGGGGTAAGCGCTATAGCCTCTCTCCTCTCCTCCAAAAGTGGTCTCCAGATTGCCCACGATTAGGTCAGCCTGCTGCAAATAAGGGGTAATCACCTCAAAACTTGGCCCAAAATTAAAACTGCCATCCTCCGGGTTATGGGCGCGCATAAATTGGGTTTTGTGGATCATGATATCCCCCACAGCAGCCACAACCGCCCGTTGAAAAAGGGGTTCCTCCGGAGGGGCCGGCAATCCCACCGGGACAGTGGCCTCCCCCTCCTCAATCCCGTTTTCCACACAATTTTCGCCCGGCCCGGAATTTAAAGGCAAAGCCTGCCACCCGGCAGGGCTAAACCAGAACAGAAAAGCAGGGACTATCAGAATGGCAAAAAAACTAACAAGATAAATGGTCCATTTGGAGGCACCCTTGCTCCCGAACATTGTTCTAAACATTTCCCCCCTAACAACTTCCCACCAATGCCTATTCGCCCAGGTGGCTTTCTAATCCTGCCACTATTTACAGGCAGGTAAATTCTGCTATACTGTTTATGTGGTTAATACCTAAACAAGGTGCTGATACTGCAACATTTTAATTGAATATTCAGTTCGCGTTAGGAAGGTGGAATCCATGAAAAAGGCCGCTCACACCGATGAAACCGCTAGACAACTGGAAAATCTTGTTTCCATCGGTATAGCCCTTTCGGCCGAAAAAGATAGCAACAGGCTTCTGGAAATGATATTGCACGAAGCACGCCGGGTGACCAATGCCGATGCCGGCACCCTCTACCTCGTCGAAGGTATTCACCTCAGGATGAAAATTATACATAATGAAACCATGAACACTTTCCAGGGAGGCAAGGGCGAAGAAGTTGACTTGCCTCCCGTGCCCATCAACAAGGAGTATGTTTCCGGCTACGTGGCTGCCACCGGTCGGGCGGTCAATATCCCCGATGTCTATGCGGCCAAAGGGTTTGATTTTTCCGGCCCCTGTAAATACGATTCCTTGACCGGCTACCACACCCGTTCCATGCTAGCTATCTCCCTTAAGGACCACCTTGGAGAAGTAATCGGCGTTTTACAGCTCCTTAATGCCATGGATGAACAAACCGGCGAGGTCACAACCTTCGATCAAGCCCACCAGGCCATCGTCCAGTCGCTTTCTTCCCTGGCGGCCATCGCCCTGACCAACCTTAAACTAATTCAGGAAATCGAAAACCTTTTCGAATCATTTGTACAAGTTATGGTCACGGCCATTGATGCCCAAACACCTTATAATGCCACCCATACCCAGCAGGTCAGTCATCTTTCCGAGCTGATTGCCCTGGAAATCAATCATGCCCAGGATGGCCCCCTGGCGGGGGAATATTTCGATGATGACCGTCTTAAGGTTTTGACCATGGCCGGCTGGCTCCACGACATTGGCAAGGTAGCTACCCCGCTAAAAGTGATGAACAAGGCCACGCGGCTCGGCGAACAATTTCCCCTGGTCATGGGACGCATCGAATATGCCCTGCAAAGGGAAAGAAATGCCCTTCTCTGGGAGGAGCTAAAAAAATCTATTTCCGGGAACCAGGTAACCAAACTTTTGGGCGCCCTGCATAACCGTATCCCAGAAAAGGAACACCGCACCGAAAGCAACCCAGCAAAAATACATCTGCTCGAATCGGCCCGGGAACTGATCGCCAAAGCTGATAACCCTGCCACCTTTATTGATGATCAACTTAAAGAAAAACTTAGGGCCCTTGGCGATATAACATTTACGGGGGAAGATGATCATACCTATCCATTACTTACACCCGAAGAACTTGCCTCCATCACCGTTGCCAAAGGGACGTTGACAGAAGAAGAACGCAAAATCATGGAAGATCACGTGGTCATCACCGAGAAAATGCTCGCCAAGCTACCCTTTACCCAAAAACTCGCCCAGGCGCCTGTGCTGGCCTGCATGCACCATGAACACCTCGACGGAAAGGGCTATCCCCGCGGGCTAAAAGGGGATGAGATTCCGCTGGAGGCACGTATCCTGGCCATAGCCGATATCTACGATGCCCTTACGGCCAGCGACCGCCCCTACAAGAAAGGCATGCCGGTGGATAGCGCCCTTAGAATCATGGGTCTTATGGCCAAAGACGGAAAACTGGATAGCGACATTATGGATCTTTTTATCCAGCAGAAAATATGGGAAAAGCTTACCCGGTGATCCTGGCGACAGGCAAAAAAATGCTGCCCCGGGATGGGCAGCAAGATGCGGAGGGCTTATAAACAGTTCTGCCCCTACGGGAAAGTATTCAAGGGCAGCTTAAAAGGTAATCAAACTAAATTGCATTTTTTTCCCTTTTCTTCTTTATCGTTTGGAGGTACTCAGAGCCGTGCCAGCGGTTAAATAAATCGTGTTTGATATCAAACTGATCCAGTGCCTTTCCCACGGTTTGGTTGATAATATCATCAATGGTCTCGGGCAAATTATAAAAGGCCGGCATGGGGGGCAAAATGACCCCGCCAATTTCTGCCACATTGGACATCAGGCGCAAATGACCCAGGTGCAGGGGAGTTTCCCTGACAATCAGGACTAGTTTCTTTTTCTCTTTTAATACCACATCGGCAGCCCTGACCAACAGGTTTGTATTAAATGAATTAGCGATGGCCGAAAGGCTTTTGATAGAACAGGGTGCGACGATCATTCCATGAGTCATGAAAGAACCGCTGGCGATGGAGGCACCTACGTTGCTGTTATCATGCACCTCGGTGGCCATATCCTCGACCTGTCTAATCGTATAGTTGGTCTCCATCTCAATGGTCTTTTTCGCAGCATCGGAGATGACAAGATGGACCTGTACGCCGAGGCGGTATAATGTCTCCAGGATTCTAATACCATAGATAGCTCCCGTTGCGCCAGAAATCCCAACTGCTATCCTCATCATTTCAACCTCCTTCACATCTCTTTCCCAACAAAAAAGGTGGGAAAAACCGGCAGAAGAAAAATCCAGCTATTTCCCCTGCCGGTTTTTCGCTAGGTGGCAGAATTGCTCTGCCCTAGAGATAGCGTTCGGGAACGATGTTTACTTCTTTAATAACCTGCATGGAATAAGGCTGGCCGTGGAGCTGCCCCCTTCCAAACCTGACCTGCATTTTATCGGGATATCTTTCCGGATCTGCGGAAACAATGGCCATAACGTGCTTATAGGCGTACCGTTGTTTCCCCGGCGTCAAATCCCTCACAGATAATTTAATTTCCTCTCCTTCAGGCAGATCTGTGAGACTCTCAATATAAGTGTCATATTTAAACATTTCTTCAGCTCCCTCCACTATAGACTTTGGGCTTACTATGAGGATTTAAACCCGTAATTTTTCCAGTTGGCCAATACCTTTTCCTGTATTTCTTTCGGGTAGACAGTCTTAAAGGAAACAAGGCTGGGAACTTCGCTGAGCGGATCCCAATCCAGCGGGAAGGTGCAATCAAAGCACACTTTTGGCCCCACGGACTTGATGCGTTCGGCAGCGCTAAGGAAGGGATAAAGGGGTGTTCCCACTCCCTGCCAGACATGAATCCCATTGATCGGATGGCACTTTGTCGTCCAGGCATGCAAAACCTCATTAAAATTATAGATATCACACTCGTCATCCACAACGACAACCATATGGAACCAGGGTCCCAGCTTGCTGCCAAATACTGTCTGGGCTATCTGTGCAGCTATATTTGTATAGATTGGTTTAACACCGACGATGACCAGGTGGTGAGTCGACTCTGGCATCATAAAGACACCCGTGATGGGGATACCCTGGCTACGGAGCAGTTTGTCCATTTCCAGCCCCAGGGAGAAGGAACGCAGGAGCTGGCCCTCATCGGTGGGTATGCCCATATTGGAGATAGTAGTAATGGGATTGTTACGGTGTGTAATGGCCTTAACACGGTAAACCTGCCTCATATCCCGGGGAGAGGTACGGTAACCCGTGTATTCCCCAAAGGGTCCCTCTTCCAGGGAAACATCAGGAAGAATTTCTCCTTCGATAACGATCTCTGCATTGGCCGGAACTTCAAGATCAACAGTCTCGCACTTGACCAGTTCGATAGGCTTGCCCATGAGCATACCGGCAAAATCTGTCTCGGGCATGGGTGCCGGGGCCGAGGCCGCAATGGCTGAAATGGGATCCGGTCCTATTACCGTGGCAAAAGGCATTGGTTTTCCCATCTGCTTATATTTCCCGTGAAAAACCTTTCCGCCGTCGGAGAAAGGCAGCAGGGGACCAGTCAGTGTTTTGCCATCATAAACCATCTGGCGGTACATCCCCCAATTGACATCCCCATTATCGGGATCCTTGGTCACGATAAAGTGCCAGGTGCAAAGATAGCGGCCACCATCACCCTCGTGTACGATTGGTGCCGGGAGAAGATCGAGCATATCGGCCTTATCGCCAATAAAGATATTTTCTTTGACAGGTGCCTTGTCCTTATCGATCAGGACCGGTTTAATTGGTGTCTTGTTAGTCCTTTCCAAATAAACCTTGGCAATTTCCGGAATGGCGCTATCGGGCGGAAGCCCAAGGGCAATAGCCAGTTTGCGGTAGCTGGCCAGGGGGGCACCAAAGTAGCGGTGCCCAGGGTAATCCTTGATCTTATTCATTAAAGGAGATGGGCCACTTTCCTCACAGACCTTGCGCACGATGGCCCCGGCTTCCATATCCCAGTCAACTTCCTGGTTAATGGTCACCAATTCCCCCGCAGCTTCTAAGGCTTTAATGTATTCGCGGTTGTCCTTGTACACGTATTAATCCTCCTTTGTAGCAAACTTTTTATATATTTTACCAGCCCTTGGCCATGACTTTTTCGCAGAAGGGCTGCCATTTGCCCTGGGCTTCCAGTAGGAATTCTGCCAATTCCCTGGCGACACCCCTTCCGCCGGCTTTTTCTGTTACCCAGTCGGCAACTTCCCAGGCCAACTTTTTAGCATCGGATGGGGCCACAGCAAATCCTACCCTTTGCATCACGCCACAATCTATCACTTCGTCCCCAACATAGCAGGCTTCTTCATCAGTAATGCCCAATTCTTCCAGCAATTGTTCATATTTTTTGACTTTTTCCTTCTCCTGATAGAACCTTTTTACCCCAATATCTTTCATTCTGGCGGCAACCGATTTCGATTTCCTGGTGATCACAGCCACCTCAATACCCATCAACATCATGGCATTCATACCAAAACCGTCTTCATGGCAAAATTGCCTGATCCTATTTCCCTCGCTATCATAAAGGACGTTATTGTCCGAAAGTACCCCATGAACATCAAAGACGACGAGTTTAATTTTTTTGGCCTTTTCTACTGCCGCTGCAACATTTTTGAGCATCATTTCTTTCAAACTCCTTTCATATCATCCATTTAACTTAAAAACCATATTCTTCCCAGCGTGCCTCCACTTTTTTCTGTGTTTCATCGTCGAGCTTCACTTGTTTGGGCCCCCTGTCACCCCATTCGAAGGGAGTCGTGGCATCGATGAGGATACGGGAGGTAATCAGCTTATCCGAATCAATATCAAGGGCCGGATCGAGCGGTGTAGAACGGCCTCTCTTGATAATTTCCGTATCCCGGGCCGGGTTATAGCGCACTGAGAGAGCCCAAATCACCCTGCCGATATCGTCCGGGCGAATATCATCATCGACAACAATCACTCCCTTGATGCCGTAACTACCCGTCGTGGTGGAGATAATAGCTGTAGCCACCTGGTTGGCATGTCCCGGGTATGCTTGTTTGACGGAGGCGATAGCCCAAAAGCGTCCGGCCGCCTCGGGAGGAGTGTAAACGGCCTGGATGCCGGGAATCTTCATATTTGTCAAATCGGTCCACAGCGTCGCATTTCTGGTAAAGGCCAGAAGCATATGGATATCCGTTACAGGTCTTCCCACGGAGGTAGACCAGAGAACCGGGTTATTGCGATGCAGGACACGTTTTACTTCGAGGCAGGGCTTTTTAATAACCTTGTTGAGCTCATCGGTATAAAAGCCGGTGTATTCGCCAAAGGGGCCTTCGGGCTGGAAGTTTTCCGGATCGATCTCCCCTTCGAGGACTATTTCTGCATTGGCGGGAATGGGCAGCCCGGTTAAATCACTAATGATGTACTCTGCCGGGGCCCCCCTCATCGTTCCCACAACATCATACTGGTTAACACCCTCCTGCTGCAGCGCACCGGCCATGAAGAGTAGGGGATCGCAACCGATAACAGCTGCTGCCTTCATTTTTTTGCCAAGTTTTTTATATTTTGCCAAAATCCTTGTGCCGCGCTTACCGGGAAGCATTTGCACCCCGCAACGGTTGTTATCTAGCATCTGCATGCGGTAGGTCCCCAAGTTGACTTTACCGGAATCGGGATCCTCGATGACCAGAAAAACCGTCGTGCCAATATAGCGTCCACCGTCTAGGGGGTAAAACTTGGGCACGGGGAATTTATCCAGTCTAATGTTATCTATATCATCAATATTTTCCATTACCGGGCCGCTTTTCACTTCAACAGCCGGAATAACCTTGCCCAGGGAAAGCCTCATCCATTCCTTGCACAGCTCAACAAAAGAGTGGGTGGGCTTCATGCCCAGGACCAGGGAAAGGCGCTCAGTGGTGGCAAATGCCCCGGTAAAAACCGGCGAGCTGTAGCCCTTCACATTTTCAAAGAGCAGTGCCGGGCCACCCTTTTCCTCATTCATCTTGGAAATATGTGAGATCTCCATATCCCAGTCAACTTCTGCCGTAATCCTTTTCAATTGCCCGATATCTTCACATCTCTTGATATATTCTCTTAGGTCGATCACTTTTCATAAAACCTCCTTCTTTTGTATAGGGATAAATTAATTCTCTTGCCTTCATTCGCCGGAAGGAAATCTACTGCTACCCTGCCTTGGGTACCTCTTCTTGGCTAATTTCCAAAAATGTGTCAATGACTGCATCCATAAAATCCTCATCTAATACATAGGCATCAACCCTCTTTACGACAATATCATCATTGACATTGGCTTCAACAGCTTCCACAAAACCCATGTTGGCATCCGGATCATAAAGGGGTCCACCCTCACGATCGTGCACACAGAACCCCTTCATGGGGATAACGATGGCGACGGGGCCAAGGCTTTTATTGACCTTTTCGGCCAGCACCCTGCCCAGCTCGGCAAATTCCTCTCTGGAGGTTCGGTATAAGGTAATGGCAGCGTTGTGGGGATGGGAAACGCGCCCCTTGAATTTCTCCTGTCCGGGCCCATGAACAATAAAATCGGCTGAACCGGGAACATAAACCTGGGGCAGGCCTTTCTTACCGGCATTTTCATAGCGATCGGGCTGGGCCTGGTAAAGGCCACCGGCAATGCGGTCGATCCATTCATGGAGGGAAATCTCAATAACACCGCCGTCTACGACATCCTCATCTTTGCCTAACAATCCTTCCAGGGCAGTTCCCCCCACACCCGTTGTATGGAAGGTAACCGTTTCGAATCCCCTCGTGGCAAGTCTATCCCGTAGTCCACTGGCGGCCTTCTCGGTTGTCCCCAGTGTCGAAATGGCCACTAGTTTTTTGTTATCCTTTTCCTCCTGGGGTGTATTAACCATGCCTACCACTGCAGCAGCGGCATTCGTAAAAACCTTTCTGGTTAGGCGGTTTAGACCGGCCACATCCGTCACCGAGTGATACATAAGGATATCCTTGGTGCCCACTGCAGCGCTGACAACATCCCCCACAGCAGCAACAGTGGAAATCATGACCTTGGGCACACCAAAAGGAAGGGCACGCATGACAGCAGATCCCAATCCTGTTCCCATTGCACCGCCCAGGCTGAGTACCCCATCAAATTTCCCTTCCCTGTATAAATCCTTCGCTATCTTGATAGCCCCTTCGATCATCGTTCCCAACGCTTCCCCCTCAGAGGGAATCCGTTGGACCTCCGGGTGTGTCAACCCGACTGCCCCGGCAACCTCTTCACGGGTTATCTCGGCCTTGAAATATGGTTCCCCCAGAATTCCACAATCCTTGACC
>DUNV01000132.1 GCA_012839215.1 Bacillota bacterium | reverse complement strand
TGCCGAAAAGATGATCGGGAGAACACCCGAGGATATCACCATTGTTAAACCAATCCGGGATGGTGTCATTTCCAATTTTCATACAACAAGGATCATGTTGCAACATTTTTTTTCAAAGATTTTCCGCCGCCATTCTAACATCTTACCCTTGCGCGCTGTTGTCGGCATCCCGCTGGGAATAACGGAGACGGAGAAACATGCTGTTTTAGAGGCTGTTAAACAAGCGGGGGCAAAAGAGGTCCACCTTGTGGAAAATTCCATTGCCGGGGCACTGGGTATGAATGTGCCTATCGAGGATAACGCGGCCAATATGATCGTTGATCTCGGTGGAGGGACCACCGAGGTGGCTGTTATTTCGCTGGGGGGAATTGTCTGCGAAAACTCCCTGCGTCTTGGCGGTGATAGATTAAATGAGACCATTATAAACTTTATTAGGAGAAAGTTTAATTTTGCGATCGGGGAAAGAACTGCCGAATCTATTAAATTGAAAGTTGGCCTGGCCATTCCCCCATTACAGCATGATCGGTTGGTAGTTTTAGGAAACGATCTTGTTACCCGCCTGCCCCGCCAATTGACTTTAAACTATTCAGACATAGGAAAGCTCCTTTCTGAGCAGCTTTCCACCATTGTAAAAACTGTAATAAGGACGCTCGAAGAGATGCCAGTATCCCTGATACCCGACATCCTTGATAATGGAATCACCATAACGGGCGGGGGGGTACTATTGAATGGTTTCAGGAGTTTACTGATCAAGGAAACCGGAATGCCCATTTTTTTAGCGGAAAATTGCCTCGATAACGTCTCCCTGGGAACAGGTAAAATGCTCTCCAGTCTAGCCCTGCTGGGAAAAATTTGCGGAAAATAGCCTACCCGGAAAGTGCCCAGGCATTTTCCGGGTAGATACGTGTAACATAGCACCATTCCAGCGCTATTCCATTCATTACCTGACAAAAATATGGTTACCGATTTGCCTGCAATAGGTCCTTGTTCTTATCCAGGAATTACCCGATTTGGCTGGATTATAAAAAGAAAGCGCTCCCCTGGTAGGATCCCTACCACCCACGGCCCTCCTTACTGCCTGCAAAGAAATATGATCAGCCGGCAGATTAATCCGCCCATTGCGGACGGGACAGTATTGAAAGCCATGATTTTGTTGGTAAATAATTTCCCGGACGGTATCCGGATACTCGGCATCTTCCAACCTGTTTAATACAGTTGCTGCAACCCCAACTTTTCCTAAAAATGGCTCACTGCCGGCCTCGGCATGAACTAGACGGGCTAACAGCTCCATCTCCTCCTGGGTAAGCACAGCCCTTTCTTCCTCCCTAGCACCCCCGGTTTCCAGTTCTGCTTTAATTGCTTTAATTCTATCGTTCTTTTTATGGTGCTGATTGTGAGCGGCGGCATCCACAGCGTTGCTGCTAAATAACAATAATATGCAAACAAGGACCACTGTCAGCTTGTCTTTAATCATTTTCGCCCTCCTTCTATGCAAGAGGAGCTGCATGGCTGTATCTCCCGGCAAAAAAGTGACTTTGTTATTATAGGATAGAAAGGGATCTGCAGCAAGTAGGGGATATTTTGCTCACATTGCTTT
>DUNV01000131.1 GCA_012839215.1 Bacillota bacterium | reverse complement strand
GGCTCCATTATTTTTGATGCAAGGAGTGGAACATTTTTCAACCTATCGCCCGGCAAAATCTCTTTGATGGCAACGGTCTCCGGGCTATAAGTTAACTCAAGTTTCCCAGCAGCCGGAAACGCCCCACTGCCGACAATGGATACCTCCACCGCAGCCTCATCAATACCTAAGTCGAAAACATTTGTCCCGATTTCCATGGGCTCCTCTAAACAGCTTGCCTTGCCAGGGAAAACTGCAAGTAAAACAGCAGGTGCTACCGCCAACAAAAATAGAAGCAAAATTTTGGTTGCATGCTGCTTGCCTAAAATTTTTGCTTTCATCAAAAGATCACCCCTATGCCGGTATTTTATAGATCGTTAGAAAATATTTGATCGAGGTTTCTCCTGAAGATATCACATATAGGACAATCTCATTTGTACCTTTAATCAATGGAATTGCTTTCATTCCGGAGGGGCTTTGCCTGACATTATTGATAAAAAGGGTATCTCCGGCGGCGTTTAAACCGACCTGCAGGTTTACCCAGTTGACACTACTATCCACAACCATAACGTGGGGCATATTTTCTGGACTGAGGCTCAGTTCCATGCCACCCTGCGTTACTTTCAAATATTTAAAAGTCACCCGCTCGGAGGAACCAGAAGAAGTCCTAGAATCGGCATAAAAATGGGGTGCCTGGGAGCCTTTATCTATAACCCAGAGGGTAAAGGATTTTTCTACATATCCATCCGCGTCGGATACCCTTAGTTTAAAATCATATTTGCCATCGCTCTTAGGAGTACCAAAAATTTCCCGGCCACTCATGGATAAGCCTGGCGGAAAGCTGCCGCCTATTTTTTCCCAAGTATAGCCCCCTGTTCCACCAGATGCCGTTAGAAAACAGTTATAATAGGTACCCCTAAAAGCGTAGGGAAGGAGTGATGTAGTGCCAATACTCAAGCTGCCCGGTGATGATTCGTCGGAAATTCCCCCGCTTGATGAGGATGATCCCCCGGAAGCAACCCTCCCATCACGCGAAGTACAGGCAATATTGTTTCCGCTGCAATCAACCATTTCTAGGTTTTTAATTTTTAGATCAGTGCTTCCGGTAGAAAGAACCCGCATGACAAGGCGGCAAAGCTCACCGCCAATACCGGGATCAGGAAAGTTTGAGTTTTTTAGCCATACAATCTTAATGTTCCCCCTGTCAGCATTTTTTAAATTTTCCAGGAATGTGCCGTCCGGAAGCCCACTCCCGGCTGTTATATTGGTCACAACAGCTATCTGTGGATCATATACCAAATCAAACTGAAAACCGGACATGCCGGAAGGGTTCGCAATATTAACAGCCACTTCTACCGTACTCCCGACCTTGGCATTGGTGACCTTATCGACGCTGATTATGGCCTGGGCCCCTGCAGGCGTGGCAGCCCCAAAGCCCTGCCACAGAAAAATGGCCAGTAGAAAAAATATAACAGGCAATACCCGGCGGGTAATTGTTCTCGTCATTATCCTACCTCCTTAACATCTGCGGCCGTTTACATAAAATTGCAAACGGCCTTCCAGTTGTCGTGCTTTGTTTGATTCTGAAGACTATCGCCCCATTTCCTAACTGTATACATTTCTTCAGAATATTTATCGGCAAATCCTGGCATTGCTAAAGTCCTTTGGAGGCAAGAATCTTTCGCCACACACACTTGCGCCCTTAAACAGCAGATAGAAATGCTTAAAATGAAGGAAAGGCAGGCATAGACAGGAAAATTATGAAGGGACTGCAGCAGGATGGTTGATGGCAGTGACAAGTAACCCCGGGAGCGATAATAAAAAAGGTAGGAACAGTAAACCTGGGGGTGGAATTAAAACAAATAGGCAAGTAAACATGCTAGATTACTTCCTCCAAAACCGCGATGATAAAGTTGAGATATTTTTTTTCTTCCCGGGGGAGGTTTTTGAGACGCAAAGTAATTTGTTTTCCCATCTTTAGTGAAATGTTGCGGCGGTGGGTGTTAACCATCCCCCAAAGTTTCTCGATATCGAAATTTTTATCGCCGCGAAAGCGGAGCAATGTCTGCTCTTTTTGCTGTTCGATGCTTTCAATGTTTTTTTCCCTGGCAAGCTGTCTAAGACGCATTACCAGGAGCAGATTTTCCACGGGCGGCTGTAAACGCCCGTAGCGATCCCTCAGTTCGCTGATCATATCTTTTAGTTCTTCCTTATTTTCCAACACGGCAATGCGTCGGTAGAGTTCAATTTTTTGCTGTTGATTGGGCACATATGCCGAAGGCAGGAAAGCATTGACATGCAAATTAATCCGGGGTTGAATCTCCCTGACAATAGGCTCGCTTCTGCCTTTCATCGTTTCAATGGCCTGTTCCAACAGAGAACAATAGAGTTCATAACCCACAGCCATCATAAACCCATGCTGTTCCGGGCCAAGAATATTCCCCGCCCCCCTGATCTCCATATCACGCAGGGCAATCTTAAAACCGGATCCAAGCTGGGTAAATTCCTTGATGGCCTGCAACCTTTTGACGGCATCCTCAGTCATGACCTTGTCTTTCCGATAGGTGAGGTAACAATAGGCCAAACGGTTAGAACGTCCCACCCGGCCACGCAGCTGGTAGAGCTGGGCCAATCCGAAAAAATCGGCATCATAGACGATCATGGTGTTGACATTGGGAATATCCAGACCGGCCTCCACAATAGTCGTGCAAATAAGAACATCGTAATCCCCCTGCATAAAGCCGTGCATAATCTTTTCCAGTTGATGTTCGGGCATTTGCCCATGCCCCATAGCAATACGCGCCCCGGGGATAAGTTCCCGCAGTTTCTCCGCCCATTTTTCAATCGTCTGGACACGGTTATAGATGAAATACACTTGCCCGCCCCGGTTCAATTCCCGCTGGATAGCCTCCTTGATCATGTTATGGGAATATTCAGCGATGTAGGTTTGCACCGGATAGCGGTTTTCTGGCGGTGTATCGATAACGCTAAGGTCCCGGGCACCCGACAAGGCCATATGCATCGTACGTGGAATAGGGGTAGCGGTCATGCTAAGAACATCTACGTCCTGGCGAAGCATTTTTAGCCTTTCCTTGTGCCGTACACCAAAGCGGTGTTCCTCGTCAATAATCAGAAGCCCCAGATCCTTAAAACCTATATCCTTGGAAATAAGGCGGTGTGTTCCAATAACAATATCCACAACACCCGCTTTTAGCGCCTTGATTACCTCTTTCTGCTCTTTGGCCCCGCGAAAACGGCTCAGCAAATCTATCTTGACCGGGAAACCCTCGAAACGCTCTAAAAAGTTCTCATAATGTTGTTGGGCCAAAATCGTTGTGGGGACTAAAAAAGCAACCTGTTTCCCATCCAGAACCGCCTTGAAAGCAGCGCGGATAGCCACTTCTGTTTTACCATAGCCCACGTCCCCGCAAAGAAGCCGATCCATGGGCATGGGTTTCTGCATATCCCCTTTCACTTCCTCGATTGCCCGGAGCTGATCGGGAGTCTCCTCATAGATAAAACGACCCTCAAAATCCTTTTGCCAGGCCTGATCAGGGGAAAAAGCAAAACCCTTTGTCGCCTCCCGGGCAGCATATAGCGTAAGCAGTTCCCGGGCCAGCTCCTGCACTGAGGCCCTCACCCTGTTTTTCACCCGGGACCATTCCTGGCCTCCCAAGGCATGAACCCGTGGGGCCCTGCCTTCCCCCCCGGTATAACGCTGCAGGGTGTCCATCTGTTCTACGGGCAGATAAAGCCGGTCCTCCCCGGCATATTTGATATATAGGTAATCCCTGGTGATGCCATCCACATCGAGGGTTTGCATGCCCATATAGCGGCCGATACCATGCTGTTCATGAACGACGAGATCCCCTGTTTTCAGCTCTTGAAAATCTCTTAGCGCGGCCTTTCCCCTTGATCTGGCCCACGTTTTCTGTTTCCTGCGTCTGGGGATAATTTCCTTGTCCACTAAAATAACAAGGTTAAGAGAGGGAAAAAGAAACCCATTTTCCAGGTTCCCCCGAACGATCATCAGGCGCTTTTCCATTTTTCGCTGCCTTACCTTTTTTGGGGGGTGAACAATCGATAGATGTTTTTTTTCCTGGTCCATAACCTTTGCCCGGTTCTGCTTTAAATAAACTTCCGGATTCTGCTCCAGTGCTGCTTCCATTTCCGCTTTGGCCAGCTCTAGCAACATTTCCTTGTCCGGGCCGGCAAAATAAACAGGGAAATCGTGATCCCTTAATAACCTCCCTATTTCCTTTTGCCGCGCCTCCCCTTCGCACATGACAAAAACTTCGTGCCCTTCACTCCACCAACCCTTAACCTCTTGCTTGAGCAGATCCAGGCGCCCCATAAAAGAGGGCAGGGGGCGTGCAGGAATATTAATAGTACCGCTCAACCTTACCAGCGGAACCCGACTCGTAAAGGCACTCATGGCCAAAACATGGAGGGTAATTCTTTCAAATATTTCCTTTGGGCTCCAACATATTTCTACCTGCCCTGGCAGGATATCCCCCTGGATGAGCAGGCCTGACTGGTATTCATGCAGCTCCCTACGCAAGGATTCGGCCTCGTCAAGGGTACTGGCCGGTTCATCCCAGAAAAGCGTCCCACCCGCGGGGAAGTAATCTAATAACCCGGCAGGCCTGGGGTAGAAGTAAGTGAGATATTGTTCAATCCCTTCGTATGTTCCATCGCTTTCCAATTTGGCAAGCTGGCTTTCCACCCTTGATCCCAGCCTATCGGCGGCTTCCTCCTGGCCTTTTCCTTTTAATCGCCCGGCAACCTTCCCCAGTTCTTTTAATAAGGTGTTTTTCCCCCTCCTTGCAGCCTCAGAAGTGAGAACCACTTCCCGGGCTGGAAAAACAGCCAGCTCGGGAAGGACCTCCCGGGAACGCTGGCTTTCAGGGTCAAAATAACGCAGGGATTCTACCTCCTCATCAAAAAAGGAGATGCGCACCGGCAGCTGTGTATAGTAAGGGAAAATATCGATAATATCCCCACGGACACTGAATGAGCCCTCGGTTTCCACCAGATCGCACCTTTCATAACCCTGCCCGATCAACTGTTTTAAAAAGGCCTCCCACTCCACCCTTGCTCCCGGCCGAAGTACAATGCTCTTCGCCTCCCATTGCTCCTTGGGAATCAACTTGCCCAAAAGGGCCGCGACAGGCGCGATAACGAGAATTTTTTTTCCCAGGGCCAGTCTTTCCAGAACCCTAATCCTCTGTTGGGGTATTTCCTTGCTGGTTGTCAGCACCTCGCCGGCATAAAAAAAATCCCTGGCCGGAAAGAGGTATAACTCTTCTGCAGGAACAAAGCTGCCAACTTCCTCATAGATCTTCTCGGCCCGGGCCATGTTTGCGGTGAGGACCAACGAGGCAAATGAGGAAGAAACATAAAGTGCGGCAATAAAAAAACTTCGTTGCGATCCTTCCATACCGGTAACAAGCCTGGCGCTAGGTCCGGAAAGGGGTTTTTGTAAAGCAAGAAAAGAGGGATCATCATGCCATTTTTCTAATAAATAATGTGGCAATATTCAAAAAACCTCCCCTTCAAAAAGATATCCTTTGGTAGGAAAGAAGCTGATGGAGAGGGTGAAAAGTTCCCTTGCACCATGTACCTTTTTTCACAATCAAAAAAGATAACTTTCTTCATCTTCCGCAAATATTTTCTGGGAAAAACAATCAGAACAGATCGTATAAAGGAGCAAACCCTGTTTTTCATTGTACTTTATTATATCTTCCCTCTCTTCGGGCGTCAACGTGTGCAGCCCCAATTTTTCCAAATCGACCTCCCCGATCTCCACTGTCTCCTGCGGAAATCCACACAGATCACATATATAGGTAACCTTCATCCTGCACCCCTTCTTACGCTGGGTCCCGCTGATAATATAAGTCATCCTATATTCTAGCAGTGCCAAAAGAAAATTATACCGGTTAATTATAAAAGGTAAATAAAGGCAGGAAAAAGAGGCTGGAATCCAGCCCCTTCACTATCAGCAGTACTAAAATATTGTTGTTTATGTTATGGGCCACCCAGCTTTCCGGCGTTAAACTTATTCATGGCCTCCTCGATTCCTTTTTGTAAAAAGGTTTCCACAGCATCGGCTGCTTTCTGCACAGTATCTAAAAAAATATCCTCCTCTTCCGGCCTAAACGGGGAAAGCACATAGGAGACAACCTGCTCCTTCCTATCGGCGGCATCCTTTCCTTTACCACGGTCTATTCCCAGGCGTAGGCGTGGAAATTGTTCACAGCCAAGATGATAGATGACCGAGCCAATACCCCTGTGACCCCCGCTTCCTCCGCCTGGTCGCAAACGTATTTTCCCCAAGGGAAGATCCATATCATCATAAATTAGCAGCAAGTTTTTCACGTCGATGGCGAAATATCGAAAAAGACCTGCCACTGCCACACCGCTTCTGTTCATATAGGTCAGGGGCTTGGCCAGTAGCAAATCTGCCTGCGCCAAAGTAGTCCGCGTAAAATATGATTCAAATTTGATCTCCTTTAACCGGACCCCCAGCCGCGAGGCCAGCTCATCAATAACCAGGAAACCGGCATTATGACGGGTATGCACATACCTGATACCCGGATTTCCCAAACCAACTAAAAGGAACAAGGTGATTCTCCTTCATCAGTGGTTGCTGCCTTTGATGACAGCTATTCCTGATCAGCTTCCTCAGTTTCCCCTGTTTCCGCTTCAGCCTCTCCTTCGGTTTCAGCCACAATTGCTTCCTCTTCCACTTCCTCAGGTTCTTCAACCACTTGTGGAATCGTCACCGAGGCAACAATTTCATCGGGTTCCTCGACGAGTTCCACTCCTTCCGGCAATGTTAAATCAGCAACGGCAATCACGTCACCGACTTTCATTTCCTCCACAGAAAAATCAATAGATTGGGGAATGTTGCCGGGAAGGCATCTAACCCTGATTTCTCTCAGTTGGATCTGTAAAATACCACCATCCTGCACCCCTTCCGGTTCCCCCACCAGGTTAAGGGGTATCTCAACCTCTAACTTTTCATCCAGGGAAATACGGATTAGATCGGCATGAATAAACATGTCCTTTTGTATGGGATGCCTCTGCAATTCCTTGATCATGACAGCCCCGCCTGAGGATTCACTTACCCCTTCGATCTCTAAATCCATTAAAACGTTGGAACCCGCAGAACTGCCAAGAACCTTGCGCAGAAACTGCCCATCGAGGGATACAAGTTCAGGTTCACTCCCGCGGCCGTAAACGACTGCCGGAACGTAACCCTTTTTCCGTAAGGTTTTTTTGCTTCCTTTAGAGTCTTTGGCTCTAGGCAAAGCTTGAATCTTTATTCTTTCCATAGCTTCCCGGCACTGCCGGTAGGAAACACCTCCTAAAAGTAACAGACATACCAAACAGTAGTTAGTTATCTATTATTCTATACCTATTCTACACCGGAAACCCACCTAATAATACCAGAGTTTCAACAGTTAGGCCATAGATTGCTCCTGCGATTTTATTCAAAAAGTTCGCTGACCGACATTTCTCCATGCACCCGCTTGATGGCATCGCCAATCAGACTGGCAACGGATAAAACGGTGATCTTATCCATTTTAAGAGAATTCTGCAGGGGAATGGTATCGCTAACGACCAGCTCGCGAATTGCTGAGTTCTGAATACGTTCCCTGGCCGGCCCCGAAAGGACAGGGTGTGTGCAACAGGCATAGACAGAAATAGCCCCCCTCCTCAGCAATTCCTCGGCTCCAAGGGTGATCGTCCCCGCAGTATCAATTAGATCATCGATCATGATTGCTTCTTTTCCTTCCACATCGCCGATAATATTCATGACTTCTGCTACATTGGGTTCCGGACGCCTTTTATCAACTATGGCCAAAGGCATACCCAGCCGGCCGGCCAAATCGCGTGCCCTCGTTACCCCGCCCAGATCCGGAGAAACAACGACACCCTTTTGGATCTCCTTTTGTTTCAGGTAACGGGCCAAAATGGGAATACCGACGAGGTGATCGAAGGGAATATCAAAGAAACCCTGAATCTGCCCGGCATGGAGATCCATACACATGACTCTTTGCGCCCCTGCCGACGAGAGAAGATCGGCAACGAGCTTTGCGGTAATGGGATCGCGCGCCTTCATTTTCCGATCCTGGCGGGCATAGCCATAATAGGGAATAACGGCATTGATTCTCCCGGCAGAAGCCCTTTTCAAAGCATCGATAAAAATAAGCAGTTCAAAAAGATGGTCATTAACAGGATTACAGAGGGATTGAATAATAAAAACATCCTTGCCCCTGACGCTTTCCCCGATAGAGACAGCACTCTCTCCATCGCTAAACCTGGTAACCTCGGAAAGACCCAGGGGGATTCCAATATATTCAGCAACGTCCTCAGCCAATGAAGTGTTTGAAACTCCAGAAAAAATTTTTATTTCTCTATTCGATGTCAAGGCTAAACCCTCCTATAACGGTTCTCTCACATCTTTTTTGGAGAAGATCACCAAGAGGCTGGTTTCTCTACTGGAATTGCTTTCTCCTTCTAGTTCCCTTCTTTTTTTCTTAGAAATCTTTTGGCAAGACCATCCTTGTTTTCCTGCCGACTGCGAGAGATGGCCAAAGCACCCGGTGGCACGTCCCTGCTAACCGTCGAACCAGCCGCGATAAAGGCCCCCTCGCCAACAGTCAGGGGGGCCACCAGGTTGCTATTGCAACCGACAAATGCGCCATCTTCCACTATGGTTGGGTGCTTCTTCATGCCATCGTAATTAACGACAATACAACCAGCACCCATGTTGACTGCGGCTCCCATGCGGGCATCCCCAACATAACTGAGGTGGGGGATCTTGCTCCCCCGGCCAATTGTACTATTTTTTATCTCCACAAAATCACCAATTTTTACCCCCGGCCCAATAACACTCCCCGGGCGGATATGGGCAAAGGGCCCCACAAGAGCCCCCTCGGAAATCCGGCTCTCCAGAACAACTGACTGCCTGCAAACCACATCCTTTTCCACCTGCGTATCC
>DUNV01000130.1 GCA_012839215.1 Bacillota bacterium | reverse complement strand
TTGTTGGCCCCCATCTGGGTAGGCCTGGCCATTTACCTTCCCTGGGAGGAAAAAAGGTTAATTATGCTGGGTGATGCGGGAGCTTACCTGTTGGGGGGATTTTTAGGCTTTGCCAGTCTTTTCGTTTTATCATTTAAAGTTGTCATCTTGTTAAATTTATTTTTACTTGCTTTACATTTGTTTTGTGAAAAATATTCTTTGAACAGCATCATGGAAAAAATGTTTTTGAGGGGTGGGAAAAGTCATTGATCAGCCTGGAAAAGGGGACTGTGCATAAAATTTGCTGGGAAAGGAAGGGAATGCAATGTTTAGAGGTTAGTCTTCCAGGGAGAAGTGCCCGGGAAAAGGCCTTAAATTATACGTGCCTGTCTGGGAAAATAGAGGTTGGGCAAGGTGTTCATCTAAATACAACCGCGGTGAAATTGGGGCTTGGGAGTGGCGGTTATCATTTTGTGCTTCCCGGGCCTGCCTCAAAAACGGGAGGGGGCACTGCCCTTTTGCAGGCCCAAGGTCATATTATCAAGCTTCGCTACACACCCCTGCAGCTCAGGGTCAAGACATATGAAGAAATTTTAGCAGAAAAGCACCCGGATAGGGCGCTTAGCAAATATCCTGGGCTAGGGAACACTCCGGTAGTTATTGGTGAACTTCACAGTATGGTTGCACCTTTTGTTTTATCCTTTTCCAGAAAATTTCCCACAAAACGCATCGTTTATATCATGACAGATACTGCTTCCTTGCCGCTTCATTTAAGTAAAGCTATTTCCAGGCTGGAAAGCGATCACCTGCTGGCTGGAACGATTACCTGTGGCCATGCATTTGGGGGAGATCTGGAGACGGTCAACGTATATTCGGCCCTGATGGCGGCGAAGGAGGAACTGGCGGCAGATGTTATCCTGCTCGTTCCCGGCCCAGGGGTGGTAGGTACGGCAACCAGGTATGGATTTAGCGGCATTGAGCAGGGTGAGCATATCGATCGGGTCAACAATTTGAAAGGGGTACCCGTTTTTATCCCCAGAATCAGTTTTGCCGATAAAAGATCGAGGCACTATGGTCTCAGTCATCATTCCATCACATCATTGGAAGAGATTGCTTTAACTAGAGCCTGCCTCCCCCTCCCCATCTATAGTAAAAACAAGAGGCGATTTCTTTTTCGCCAGCTTAAGGAGGCGGGGCTCCCTAAAAAACATAGACTAGTACTAATAAAACAACCCCCTTTGCAAGAGCTGGAACATTTTAAGGGGCTTGAAACGATGGGCAGAAACGTGAAACAGGATCCCGAATTTTTTACTGCTATAAACGCTGCTGCATTTTTTACAGGAAAGTTACTTAAACCATCTTTTACCTTCTAAAGCTTGGCCCACAGTAATACAATTTTAAAAAGAGGCGATTTATCTTGCGATTTTTGCGTAGAATTATACAACGATATTTTAGGGGTAATCTAGGGTTGAGCATCCTAACGATTTCCTCTTTTATCGCAGGCATTACTATGGGCACGCTTTTCGTCAGGTTTCTGGGGGCCGAATGCCTTCAAAAAATGCAGATCTCTTTGGACATGTTTTTTCAGGATCTTAGGTTTTATCCCGATAGGGGGCTGGATCCTTACTATATTCTCAAGGCGTCTTACCGGAAAAACATTTCCTTTTTGATCCTGGCCTGGCTATTTGGTTTTTTGCGTTTAGGATTTCCCTTTGTTCTTCTTGCCCTCCTGTTGAGGGGTCTTGCCCTGGGTTTTACCAGCGGTTTTTTAGTTTATAGTTTTGCCCTGAAGGGTTTGATTCTTTCCCTGGCACTTCTGCCCCATCATATAATTTTAGTTCCGGCACTTCTCCTAGTGGTAGCTGTAGCAACAGCTTATTCCTACATGAATTATAGTGAAAAAGTGTCATATAAAAAGAAGGCGCAGCTAAAATTACATTTCAGGGAATATTGTATTTATATGTTTTTATCGGCGGTTTTAATTCTTGCCGCCGGTTTGGTAGAAGCATATATATCGCCAATATTTATGCGTCAAGTTGTATCATTTATCTTTTGATATTTTACTAAAGAGGAATTGTGAGGCATTATGTGGAATAACTTATAAAAATTGCTGCAATTATACTAAAGGGGATAACCCTGGATGGAAAGGTTATTAAAGGAATTTATCTACTTTTTGTCCGTTGAAAGAGGGCTTGCCAGCAATACCCTTGAATCTTACCAGCGGGACTTGCGCAAGTTTTTTCTTTTTTTGCGGAAAAAAGGGATCAGCAAGGTGGAAAGCATCACCCGGGCTGTCATTATTGATTTTTTGGCCGAACAAAGGGAAAGGGGGCTTGCTTCATCTACACTGACAAGAAATTTAGCCGCAATCCGTTCTTTCTACCAATTTCTTCTCAGGGAGCAAATCACCACCGTGAATCCAGCGATGGAACTGGAAACTCCCAAAGCGGAAAAGAAACTTCCCGTAGTTCTTTCTCTCAGTGAAATTGAACTTTTGTTGGATCAACCGGATCCGGGGAATACCGCCGGGCTCCGGGATAGCGCCATGCTGGAATTACTTTATGCCACCGGGATGAGAGTTTCCGAACTCGTCTCTTTGGATGTGAGCAGTGTCAATATGAAGATGGGTTTCGTAAAATGCCATGGAAAAGGGAATAAGGAAAGGATTATTCCTATGGGATCAGTAGCCATTCGCAGTGTTCAAGAATACCTTAGGAACAGTAGACTGAAAATGTTGAAGGCTAGAGAGGAGAAAGCACTTTTTGTTAACCAGCAGGGTACAAGGTTGACTAGGCAGGGTTTCTGGAAAATTTTAAAAAAGTATGCTCACAAGGCCGGGATTCAAACGGATATAACTCCCCACACACTGCGCCATTCTTTCGCCACACACCTACTGGAAAATGGCGCAGATCTTCGTTCTGTGCAGGAGATGTTGGGTCACGCTGACATCGCTACAACGCAGATTTATACCCATGTAGCCAGACGCAAAATCAAGGATGTTTACAATCAAACCCATCCCCGTGCCTAGGAAGGAGGCAATCCTGTTTTGATCGAGCGGGTCTTTGTTATGATAATGGATGGTGCTGGAGTCGGGGCTTTGCCGGATGCGGATAAATATGGTGACCAGGGAAGCAACACCTTGGGCCACATTGCTATGGCAACAGAAAATTGGCAGATACCCAATCTGATTTCTTTAGGTTTGGACAAACTGATCACCCTACCCAATTTCCAAAGGAAGGGACGGCCAAGGGGCGCCTATGGCAAGGCGGCATCGTCCTCCCCGGGAAAGGATACAACAACCGGGCACTGGGAGCTGGCCGGAATTGTCCTGGAAAAACCTTTTCCACTTTATCCCCGGGGTTTTCCTGAAGGGATAATAACCCTATTTGAGAAGGAAATAGGCAGAAAAGTGCTGGGGAACATTAGCGCGTCGGGAACAGAGATTATTCAGGTTTTGGGTGAGGAACATTTAAAAACAGGTTACCCTATCGTTTACACTTCGGCAGATAGCGTTTTTCAGATTGCTGCCCATGAAGAGGTGGTTCCACCACAAACTCTTTATAAATGGTGCATGCTGGCCCGCACAAAGGTCCTGACAGGGGAACATGCAACCGGTAGGGTTATTGCCAGGCCTTTTAAGGGAGAGCCCGGCCTTTTTTACCGGACAGCCGGAAGGCGGGATTTTTCTCTTCCGCCACCGGGCCCGACACTCTTGGACCAACTTGCCAATTCAGGCTACCAAGTCCTAGCTGTGGGAAAGGTAAAGGATGTTTTTGCCGGGCAGGGTGTTACCCGCCATATCCCGGCTTCGGGCAACACGGAAATTATTAATGTGCTCCGTCAAGGATTGCAGGAGGATTTTCGTGGGCTTATGTGGGCCACGCTGGTCGATTTTGATATGCTTTATGGCCACAGGAATGACGTATCCGGTTTCGCTGTTGCCATGGAAGAGTTCGACGATTTTTTGGGGGAGGTTTTGCAATTTTTAACGCCTCGGGATCTGTTGGTGATTTCCGCCGATCACGGCTGTGATCCCACATTTCCGGGCACTGATCATACCAGAGAATATGTTCCGCTCCTCCTTTTTAGTCCCAATATTGTTCCCACCTCGCTGGGCATAAGGCAATCTTTTGCCGATCTGGGGGCAACTGTCTGTGAGCTTCTGAAGTGCCCGTCGACATTGTTTGGTCAAAGTTTTGCCGAAACACTATTTGGAGGAGAGGGTGCGAGATGAGATTTTTGGATTTAATTCATAAAAAAAGGGATGGGGAAAGCCTTGCGCCTGAGGAAATACAATTTATTATCCGTGAATACAACCGGGGTAAGGTTCCCGACTATCAAATGTCCGCCCTTTTGATGGCTATCTATTTTCAAGGGCTGAACAACAAGGAAACGAGTGCCTTTACACTCTCCCTTGCCGAAACGGGTGAGATGCTTGATTTTTCCTCACTGGGAAAAATTGTGGCGGACAAACATAGCAGTGGGGGAGTGGGGGATAAGGTTACACTTGTTCTGGCACCGCTGATCGCCGCCGCGGGGGTCCCCGTGGCCAAGATATCGGGCAGGGGCCTAGGCTTTACAGGAGGAACTATCGATAAGCTGGAAAGCATCCCCGGATTTAGCGCAAACCTGTCCATCAAGGAGTTCACTGAATTAGTCCGTGACAACAATCTTGCCATTATGGCCCAGACGGACCTCATAACACCTGCCGATGGAAAGTTGTATGCCCTTAGGGATGTCACCGGTACTATCGAAAACATTTCGCTTATTGCCGCATCCATCATGAGCAAGAAAATTGCTGCCGGGGCCGGTGCCATCTTGCTCGATGTAAAAACTGGCCGGGGGGCTTTTATGCATAGCAAGGAGCAGGCATTTCAACTGGCCGAAAGTATGGTGCGCATCGGAAAAGAGATGGGCAGGCGTGTTGTTTCTGTCGTGACAGATATGAGCCAGCCCCTGGGCTTTGCCGTAGGCAATATTTTGGAAGTTAAGGAAGCCCTTAGTGTTTTGAGAGGCGAGGGCCCAAGTGATGTTGAACAGCTCAGCCTTTTTCTTGGTGGCCTGATGCTGGCCCTCGTGGGCAAGGTACGCAACCCGGAAGATGGGCAAGAGGAACTGTCCCGGTTGCTTAAAAGCGGGTTTGCCCTGGAAAAATTTAAGCAAATGGTTACCCTTCAGGGGGGGGATCCCGGCTATCTGGAAAAGGAGGATCTTTTCCCCAGGGCTTCATATCTAGAAACCCTCAGGGCTCCCCGGGGCGGCTATCTAAAAGAAATGGATGCTCTAAGAGTGGGAAAGGTGGCCTCCTTCCTCGGGGCGGGTAGATCAGTAAAGGGGGAAACAATTGACCCCACTGTCGGTATAGTTTTAACCCGTAAAGTTGGGGACAGCGTTGAAGAAGGCGAAGTGCTAGCCTTTCTCCATGGGAATAAGGAAGAGATCCTTTCCGCCTCCCTGAAGGAGCTGGGCAACGCTTTTTTAATTGCCGATGATCAGGTTGAACCGCCTGAGATGATCCATGGTATTGTCCCTCCTTTCCCCAGCTAGCGGATTAATGATAAATTGGCAGCTGCGGGGAATAATATTTTCAGGAGGGATCCTGAAGATGAAAAGATACCATACGAAAATTTTGTGTCAGAAAACTATCCTTTTTGTGCTGCTCATGCTGGGAATTGTTCTTCTGCCTCTTACCGATGGCGCAGGTGCCCAGGAATTCATGCTGCAATCCAAGGCAGCCCTGTTGATGGATAATTCTACCGGGGAAATCATTTTCTCCCAAAACGATCAGGAAAAAGTTTTTCCTGCCAGCGTGACAAAGATCATGACCATGCTTTTAGCACTAGAAGCCTTGGAGCGGGGTGACATTACCCTGCAAGATCAGGTCCCCATTACCAAAACAGCAGCTGGCTTCGGCGGTTCAACAATATTTTTGGATGTTGGGGATGTGGTGGATGTCGAATCTCTTTTGATTGGCATCGCTGTTGGCTCGGGGAATGATGCCGCTGTGGCCCTGGCGGAATATCTTGCCGGCAGTGTGGAAGGTTTTGTGGATCTGATGAATCGCAGGGCCAAGGAACTGGGAATGGAAAATACCCATTTTATCAACCCGACCGGCCTACACGATGAGGATCATTATACAACAGCTTATGATACCGCCCTCATGACCAGAGAACTTCTTGGATCACATCCAATTTTCTTTAAGTGGAGCACCATCTGGATGGATGAAAATTTTCTTGAGGGCAAAATAAAAAGTGGGAAGGTATACCTTAGTAATACGAACAGGCTGGTGCGTTTTTACCAAGGCTGCGATGGGGTAAAAACTGGTTATACGGACGAGTCGCTGCACAGCATTGTTGCAACAGCCGAAAGAAATGGAATGCGCTTTATAGCTATTGCCTTCAATGCCCCGACCAGCGATATTCGCTATCTGGAAGCCCGCCAACTATTGGATTTTGGTTTTGCCAATTTTAAAAGCATCCAACTGGCAAAAAAAAATGAGATCGTGGCAACACTCCCTATCGAAAAGGGTAACCTGCAGGAAATAGAAATCATCACAGCGGAAATGGTCGGCCTTCTGGCTGGCAAAGAGGAAAAAGGGGATTATGCAACGGAAATGATCCATCCCAAAAGACTTAATGCCCCCCTACGAAAGGGGGATAGGGTGGGAAGTATGCAGATTATAAGTGGCAATAAAATATTAAAGGAAGTTGACCTGATTGTTTCAAAAGATGTAGAGAAAGCCTCCTTTGGCCTTCTTTTTAAACGTTATCTGGGTCTTTGGATACGCTTTGGCCGCTAAAAAATTAATAAGCCCTTTGGGGCTTTATTTTTTTGCAGGAAATTAATCTTAAATGCAGAATTATTTTCCAGTAGTAGCCAGTGAAGGGGAGAAAATTTATTGCAGGTACAATTGTTCAGGAGGAAGGAAAAGTTAGTCGTCCGGCTGAAAGGGGAGCTCGATCATCATAGCGCCCAGATCTTCAGGGGTGCCGTAGAAAAAGAGCTGATGGGAAACAAGGTGCAAGACCTAATCTTGAATATGAAAAGTGTCACATTTATGGACAGTTCCGGTATCGGTGCCATTTTGGGCAGGTATAAACAGGTGAGGGCAAATGATGGGAAAATGGTAATCTGTAGTGCCAGCCCGCATATTCAAAAAATATTGCAAATGGGGGGTATTCCCAAAATCATTCCGCTTGTTGGGGACGAAAAAAATGCCCTGGAAAAATAATGTGGCAATTTGAAAAAGGGAGGTGCGTGCTGGCCTTTTGCCAGTGGAGAAATGGATTATATGCATCTGGAAATACCGGCAAGATCGGAGAATGAAAGATTTGTCCGTGTTGTGGTTGCTGCATTTGCGGCTCGTCTCGATCCCACCTTAGAGGAGTTGAATGAATTGAAAACCGCCGTTTCCGAGGCGGTGACGAACTGTATTTTGCATGCCTATGATGATGCGGATAGCGTTATTATAGTGAAAGTAATGGCGGAAAATAACAACCTGATAGTAGAAGTAGCTGATCGGGGGAAGGGAATAGAGGATATTGCCAAGGCGAAGGAACCCTTATATACTGATAAGCCAGAACTCGAGCGCTCGGGAATGGGTTTTACCATTATGGAAAATTTTATGGATGCTCTCAAAGTGCAGTCCCGCAAGGGCGAGGGCACAGTCATTACCATGAGCAAAAATATTGGCAAGATCGCCGGGCATGATCACTAGAGGGGAAAAGATGAAATGCCACATTTAAAAAACAAACAACCTGGAGACGAATTGTTTCATAAAAACAAAAAAGGCGATCTTGAGGCTCGGGATGAGCTTTTTTCTCAGAATCTCCCCCTCGTTTATTCTATGGTTAAAAAAGTCTATCGGGGCAGGGAGGATTTCGATGATCTATTCCAAGAGGGTTGCCTAGGCCTATTAAAGGCCCTGCAAGGATTTGATCCCGATAGGGGTACAACTTTTTCAACCTACGCTGCTTTCTTTATCCTTGGTGAAATAAGGTCCTATTTGAGGGAAAACGGACTTTTAGTTAAGGTTTCACGCTCCCATTATGATCACTTTACACAGTTGCTGAAAACTCAAAATAAGATGGAACAGGAGCTTGGGAGGTCTCCCCGCTTGGAGGAACTTGCCGGAAGGATGGGATTGGAAAGGGAAGAAATAGTCTGGTTAATGGAGCTGCAGCACCCTCCTGTATCCCTCGATGGGGGGCCCGATGGGGCCAATCAACCAGGCCTGGAAAGTGACAGGGTTCTAACCACAAATGACATTGACAGCGCCCTTTTTCTAAAGGAGCAGTTGGCAAACCTTTCCCACCGCGAAAGACAGGTCATTGTCCTGCGCCATATCCTGGGTAAAACCCAGGCAGAGGTTGCGGAAACCCTGCACCTGTCTCAATCGTATGTTTCACGCTTGGAGCGGGGGGTGCTGGCCAAACTTAAGTACCTTTCCCTGGAAAGTTAGGCAGAAGATGATGGACAAAGATTACTATCAGATTTTAGGATTAGATAACGGGGCAACCCAGGAGCAAATAAAAGAGGCTTACCGCAAGCTGGCCTTTAAATATCACCCTGATAAAAACAGGGAAAATCCGGGAACTGCTGAAAAAATGAAAAGAATCAATGAGGCCTATGCTGTGCTTTCCAACCGGACCAAAAGAAGGGAATATGATGCTTTTCAACATAATTTTGGATCAGCTGCCTCACAGAGGTACAGGGAAAGCCATTCGGAGGAGGATATTTTCAGCGGCTCAGATATCAACCAAATCCTGGAGGAGATGTCCAGGAGGTTTGGTTTTAGAAACTTTGAGGAGATCTTTAGGGATTTTTATGGCCCCAGGTACCAAACTTTTGTTTTTAAACGCTCTGTTCCCCCAAATAGGGGAACAGTTTTTTCCCCGGGTGGACTGTTAAATAATTTATAAAATAATTTTTTGAGGCACAGGCTGGAAAAATCTTTTTGTATAGGGCTTGCCGAAAAAGGCAAAGATTTTTATGATCTTCTTTTCTTGAACCCGGTAGAAGCCGAGCGTGGCGGAAAAATATTCTACACCTGGCGAAAGTGGAAAGGATTAAAAAAGATATCTATAAAGGTTCCTCCCAACCTAAAAAGTGGCCAGAAGATACGTTTAAAGGGGATGGGTGGCAGTGGGAAGAGAGGGGGGGAACCCGGGGATCTATACCTCCAGATAATAGTGCGCTTACCGCTTTTACAAAAAATAACGAAATGGTTCGGCAGGTTTTTTCATATGGTTATGGGCAGTAGATAGTAGCAATTTATCTCATTAAATTAGAAAAGTGGGGGATACTATCGACAGGAAAAACAATCATGCTGCTGTAGTTTATTTAAGGGGAAAAAATTGCCAAAAAATACGCGTTCACTCATCCTGTTTCTATTGCTTACCCTCCTTTTGTTGGCCATGTTTACTTTTCTGCTCAGCTACTCCTGGTCTCCCCGTGAAGAGGAAGCTCCCAAACGCTCCCGCCCGGTGATCAGCCTTAATTTCCTTGGGTATTATCAGTATAACTAGCCATATAACTGTATAAACTTCAAAAATAGAGGAAAGCTAAACACGTTCCCAACATGATCTTAAATTGGAAAGGCGGGCGATTAATGCAGGTTGCCAAGATAATTGAATTAATCGGTGAATCGACGACAGGATGGGAGGATGCCATCCAAAATGCTGTTAAAAACGCATCTACTACTGTAGATCATATCACGGGGGTAGAAGTACTTAATTTAACAGCAAATGTGCAAAATGGCGAAGTGGTAGAGTATAAGGCAAATGTAAAAATGGCTTTCGGAGTCAGGGATAATAGGTAATTTGTAGGGAATTAAAATAGCCGCGGGCAGGGGCCCTAAAGTAATACATTGATAATGGGCAGAATCCCCCGCGGTTTATTCTAGGTGATTAATCTTCACGATGTTGACGCCTAGGTCCTGATCGATACTGCACATTTTTGTAAGAGGTGAGAAAATGTCTAGAATGGAACAGAACCCAAATAAGGAATTACTATTAGATAAGAAGTGGCTAAACGAGTGGAACAGGCAAAAAAAACCACGCCCCCCGCTCAGTAAAAATATTATTAGTGCCTTCCTTGGTGGAGGGGCAGTATGTCTTTTGGGGCAATTTATTCTAAATCTTTTTATCAGTCAGGGGATGCCGAAAGAATTGGCTGGAAATCCTACCATAACCACCATTATTTTTATTGCTGCCATGCTGACGGGGTTGGGCGTTTTTGATAAAATGGCCCGAATAGTCGGGGCGGGCCTGGCTGTACCTGTGACCGGATTTGCCAACTCCATAACCTCCATGGCCATAGAATTTAAAAGGGAAGGCCTTGTTCTGGGAACGGGATCAAAAATGTTTGCTCTGGCCGGATCTGTGATCGTCTTTGGCGTGGTGACAGCTTTCGTCGTGGGGATTATTTCTGCCCTAATACATTAGGGTAAAACCAGTCTAAAATTGATACAACATGGGGAGCTGTTTATTATGAACATATTAAAAAAACAGGATGTCGGCAAGGGGGGCACGTTCCCTTGGCGGAAACCGTAACTGAAAAAATTAGGCCGGTAGGCAAAAGGGCTGGAAACCAGAGCATGATCATGGAAAAAAAAGCGGTATTGGCAGCTGCAGCAACAGTTGCCGGCCCCAAGGAGGGTTCCGGCCCGCTCGCGGAGCACTACGATCGTATCTACCCGGATAACCTCCTCAAAGAGGGCAGCTTTGAAAAGGCTGAACGCCGTATGCTGGAGGAAACTTGTTTTCTGGCCCTGGGTAAGCTGGGCCTGAGTCCCGATGATATTGACTTTTTTATTGCAGGTGACCTCTTGAACCAAATTATTAGTTCCTCCTTTTGTGCCAGGAAACTGGCCCTACCTTTCCTGGGCATTTATGGTGCCTGTTCTTCACTTGTGGAAGGACTTTCCCTCGGGGCCATGCTCCTCGAAGGAAATTTTGCCGGGCGGATCCTCGTGGCCACCTCCAGCCATAACTGTAGTTCGGAAAGGCAATACCGCTATCCTACGGAATATGGTTTTCAAAGGCCTGGCTACTCCCAGCAGACCGTTACCGGTGCCGGGGCGGTTGTCCTAGGTTCTTCCCTGGAGGAAGGGCCTCGCATTGAATCCATTACTATCGGGAAGGTGGTCGATCCCGAAATAAAGGATCCTTACAACATGGGCATGGCCATGGCTCCGGCCGCAGCAGATACTATTTACCGTCACCTAACTGATCTGGGGAGGGATGCAGATTATTATCAACTTATCCTAACCGGGGATTTAGGGGAGGTTGGAAAGCAACTAAATGAAGACATCCTGGCCAGAAAGGGCCTCAACCTGCTTAATTACACAGATTGTGGTATACAGCTATATTATCCCCATCAGAAAGTCCATGCCGGGGCAAGCGGATGTGCATGCTGCGCACTTTTCTTTTTAGGAAAAGTATACAAGGATATGCTGGAAAAAAGGCTGGGCAGGGTTTTATTCGTGGCTACCGGTGCGCTGCACAGCACAACTACCTATCAGCAGGGGGAGAGCATACCCGCCATCGCCCATGCAGTCGCTTTGGAAATTTAGAAAAAGGATGATTATTATCTATGGGCAGTTATTTTATGGCCTTTCTAGTCGGGGGCCTCATTTGCGTCATTGGACAGTTGCTTTTTGATCTGACGCCACTTACGCCGGGGCATGTTTTATCCGGTTTTGTCGTCGCCGGGGGTATCCTGGGGGGGTTTGGGGTTTATGACAGGCTAATAGACTTTGCCGGTGCAGGTGCCCTGCTGCCAATTTCCAGTTTTGGAAACTCCCTCGTCAAGGGAGCAATGTCCGAAGCGGCCCGGCATGGGGTAATGGGGGTGCTGACCGGTATGTTTGAATTGACATCGACGGGGATAACGGCAGCAATTCTTTTCGGCTTTTTTATGGCCCTGGTTTTTAATCCCAAAGGATAAAGGTGAAAATATGCCCGCCGAAGATGAAAAGAAAACGTATATTTATCCCAAGCTGGATCAGAACATAGAATATTTACGCCGTGAACTGGGTATCGATCTTTGCTTCGATATTCTTCTACGGGAATTCATGATTGGGCAAAAAAGGGCACTTTTTCTTTTCCTGGATGGTTTCGCCAACTCCAGCGAAATTATCCATATCATGAAATCGCTTTTCGTTGCCAAGCGGGAAGAAATTGTTCCTCACACGATGCAAAAGATTGTTACGCTCTTCCTTCCCTATGGGGAAGTTTCCACGGTGGACAATCTGGAGGAGGCAGTGCAGCAATTCCTTTCCGGGCCACTCATCTTTTTTATGGACGGGGAAAAAGAGGCGCTCATCATCGATATCAGGCAATACCCGGCCAGGGGGCCTGAGGAACCGGACATCGAAAAGATTACGAGGGGCTCTCGGGATGGTTTCGTAGAAACCCTGCTTTTTAATGCCACACTGATCCGCAGGAGGGTTAGGGATCCCAAACTGCGTACGGAAATATTTAAAATTGGCAAGCGTTCACTTTCTGAAGTTGCACTTGTTTATATCGAGGATATTGCCAATCCCCATATTCTAGAGATAATTAAAGACAGATTTGCCGCCATAGATATTGATGGATTGCCGATGGCAGAAAAATCTGTGGAGGAATTTATAACGAACACACGCTGGAACCCCTTTCCCAATGTACGTTATACGGAAAGGCCGGATGTGGCCGCTGCCCACCTCTTCGAGGGGCATATCTGTATTATTGTAGATACCTCGCCCTCGGTCATCATTGCCCCAGTGACGCTATTTCACCATATTCAACACGCTGAGGAATTTCGCCATAATGCCATCGTTGGGGCCTATATACGTTTGGTACGCCTTCTGGGAGTCTTTTTATCCGTCTTTTTAATTCCACTTTGGCTTTTGCTTGCCGAACACCAATCTATGCTTCCGGATTTCCTCAAATTTATTGGTCCGAAAGAAGCTGCCCACGTTCCCCTTTTTGTGCAATTTATTATGGCCAATATTGGCCTTGATCTGATTCGTCTGGCCAGTATCCATACGCCATCCCCCCTTGCCACTGCCCTGGGGCTCGTTGGGGCACTGTTAATTGGGGATATTGCTGTAAAGGTCGGTTTCTTCGCCCCAGAGATCTTGCTATATATCAGCATCGTTGCCATCGGGGTCTTTTCCACCCCAAGCTGGGAACTAGGTCTTGCCAACAGGTTGACAAACCTGTTTTTGCTCATCCTAACAGGCCTATTTAAACTGCCGGGTTTCCTGGCAGGTCTGCTCATATTATTGATTTATCTGGGAAGAACCCGTTCTTTTGGAGTACCCTACCTGTATCCCCTTATCCCATTCAATTGGCATTCACTGATGGATGTTTTGTTCCGCAAACCACTTCCCTTGAGAGATATGAGGCCAAGTTTTTTACAGCCGAAGGATGCAGATATCAAGGAAATTGAAGATCAGGGGAACAAATAGTTCCCCTTTCTGTAATTATATGGTACAATGGTATTAAGAAAATTTAACATAAAAAATTTTGTAAAGGCCCACAACTTTTATGACTAACCTTATACCCCTGATTAACAGCAACCTTACCCCGGAAATGCAGGGGACTTTGTATTTTCTATCATTAGAGGCCCATAGAAATTCCCAGCATATTTATTGCGCCGGGGGCTTTCTGCTGGATCTTCTCCTTGGCAGGGAAAATCGGCAATTAGATTTGATCGTCGTTGGTTCCGCCGTTAATTTTGCCCAAAAATTGACGGGGCTCTTACCTGGCAAACTGTCTGTTTATGAAAAATTAGAAACAGCGACACTAATCCTGCCAAAGGGTTTTGTTTTTACGATGGCCTCGGCCCGAGCGGAATTTAACCCCTTTATCATGGAATCAAAAACATCCGCCGAAGATAATTTGTTAAAGAAAAATTTATTTGAAAGGGATTTTACCATTGATACGCTGGCCTGCTCGCTGAACAAGGAAAACTTCGGCCAGCTTTATGATTTTTTTGGGGGGCTGGCCGATCTGGGGGAAAAAAGCCTTAAGGTGCTTTATCAGCTTAGTCTGGTAGATAAACCTCTCAGGATTCTGCGCCTCATTCGCTTGGAACAAAGGTTGGGTTTTTCACTTGGGAAGGAAACAGGTAATCTTTTACGACAGGGAATCGCCCACCGCATCCTGGGCAGGGCTAGCAGGGAAAGCCTTTATCGGGAGGTTCGCAGGCTTTTCAGAGAACCCTCACCCATAAAAATAATTTTGCGTCTTGCCGAGCTAGGGCTTTTCAAGCAATTATTCCCTCGGATTGAATTAAATGCGGGACTCGTTCATCGTCTAAAACATCTGGAAGGATTTTTGCATCAAGTGGAGAAAGAAAATGCCATGCGGACAAGCGATATTTTATTAACTTACCTGTCCCTGCTTTTTTCGGAGCTATCCGAGCATGATTTGCACTATATGTGCCACATCATGCGTCTTAAAAGGAGGGAAAGGCAGGAAATCCAGCGCATACTTAAAAACAAGGCTACTATCCCTCATGGGGAAATATTATTTGCCTCCATATAGTTTAAGGAGAAAACGATGACCTTTTTTTCCGGTGATTTATTATATCGTATCCCGGCTTTGCTTATTGCTATTACCTTCCATGAATATGCCCACGGTAGGATGGCTTATGCTTGGGGAGACCCAACTGCCAAACTGGCCGGCCGCCTAACGCTAAACCCCTTGGCCCATCTGGATCCCATTGGCCTGCTCATGCTTTGGGTGGTACGTTTTGGCTGGGCGAAACCTGTGCCCATCGATCCACGCAATTTTAGCGATTACCGTAAAGGACTTTTTTGGGTTTCCCTGGCAGGGCCGGGGATGAATCTTTTGCTGGGCCTCGCCTCGGCATTCCTGCTGGCTTTCTTCAACAGACCCGGTACTATTTATACCCTAATCATGGAAAACCTATTGCTTTACAATGTATATTTGGCAGTTTTTAATATTATCCCCCTGCCCCCGCTGGATGGTTCAAAAATACTTACCTCATTCCTACCGGATTCAGCCCTAAGGATTTATTATAGCATTGAACCATATGGACCTTTTATTTTGATTCTGCTGCTCTTTCTGGGAATAATATCGTTCGTTCTTGTCCCCGTTGCTTCGGCAATAATTAAACTTTTTTATTTTATTGCTGTACTTTTTACCTGAACTTTTTTGAAAGGATGAAACCAAGTTGTCGGATAAAAAGGGAATCATATTGAGTGGTATGCGGCCAACCGGGAGACTCCACCTGGGTAACCTTTTCGGTGCACTGGAAAATTGGGTCAAGATGCAGGATGACTATGATTGTTACTATTGTGTCGTGGATTGGCATGCCCTGACGACGGATTACGAAAACCCACTAAGGATTAGGGATAATGTGCGCGAAATGGTCATTGACTGGCTTAGTTGCGGCATTGATCCACAAAAGGCAGTGGTTTTTAAACAATCTGATGTCAAGGAACATGCCGAATTACATCTTCTGCTTTCCATGCTGACACCACTTTCCTGGTTGGAAAGGGTGCCGACCTATAAAGAGCAGTTGCAGCAAATCAAGGGAAGGAACCTCTTTACCTATGGTTTCCTTGGTTACCCGCTTTTGCAGGCGGCAGATATTCTTGTTTACAGGGCAAATGCAGTGCCCGTAGGGGAAGATCAGGCCCCGCATATCGAATTGACACGGGAAATCGCCCGGCGTTTTAATCATCTTTACCAGAAAAAAATTTTTCCGGAACCGGAAACGCTGCTCAACGTTTATAAAGTGGTTCCCGGACTTGACAACAGAAAAATGAGCAAAAGCTATAATAACGTTATCGAAATCTCTACTCCCCCAAAGGAAATTCCTGCCAAGGTTAGAATGATGATCACCGATCCGGGAAGGATCAAAAAAGATGATCCGGGAAACCCGCATATTTGCAGTGTCTTTGCCTATCACCGTATCTTTAATCAGGATAATCTTGGTGAGGTGGAAGAAAGTTGCAAGGAAGGTAGTATTGGCTGCGTGGAGTGTAAAAAATCCGTGGCTACACATCTGCAAAACTTTCTTGATCCCATCTATCATAGACGTAAGGAATTTGAAAATAACCCGTTATTGATCAAGGAGGTGCTGGCCGAAGGAGGCAAAAAAGCACGTGCGGTAGCCAGGGAAACCATGGAGGAAGTTCGGCAGGTCATGAAGCTTGTCTAGATTTCCATTAATTTCAGGGTGGGGGAAAAATGATCCCAAATGAAAATGGGGTAGACAGGCCTGAAAAGGGGCTTTCCCAGCGGGAAGATGCCGGGAGTGAAATTTATACTATCAGGCTTCCAGTTTTTGAGGGCCCATTTGAATTGCTCTACCATCTCATCAAAAAAGAAGAAATAAACATTTGGGATATTTCACTGGCGGGAATAACAGAGGAATACCTTGCCTACCTGCGATCGATGGAAAAACTTGAGGCAGATCTTGCCGGGAGTTTTCTGGTCATGTCGGCAAACTTGCTCTTTCTTAAATCAAGGATGTTACTTCCTAAATTGCCGCAAGAAGATGGGTTAAACGAAGAGGAGTTTTTTTTCTTTGGTTCCAAAGAGGAACTCGTTCACCGCATGCTGGAGTACAGCCGTTTTAAGGAAATATCCAGAAGGTTAAAACTGCGGGAAACCGCACTTAAAAAAATATATTTGCGCCCTTTCGGCCTGCCTGCAGTTGTTGTTACCCATAGGCAGGTTTCTCTTTACCCGTCATATAATCGGGAGATGCTGCGGGGGATTTACCAGGCCTTGTTGGAAAAAAAGAAAAAAGAGGAAGAAAAAAATATTGTTTTTACCTTTTTTGAAGAGAATACCCTGCTAGAAAAAATAAAATCTGTTTTTAGGGCTATAAAAAAAATGAATGCAAGGAAATTTTTCCTGGAAAAACTCCTTGGCCGGGGAGGCAAAAAGGAAATAGTGGCTACCTTTTTTGCCATACTCGAACTTGCCAGAAGGGGAAAAATATTTTTAGATCAGAAAAAGCTTTTTGATAGTATAGAGATTTCTTTAACGGAAAAGGTGAAAAGGGGGTAGTTGTTATGGTAGATAAAGGGAACCTTTCTGCCGAGGCCCTGCTGGAAGCTGCCTTATTTCTGTCACAGGAACCCCTTTCCATTAAGCAGCTGGCTTTAGTTTGCCAGGCTCAACCCGGAAGAGAGGTTAGAAATGTCCTGGAAAGGCTTGGGATGGCCCTTGAAAAAAATGATCGAGGTCTGACCCTGCTTGAAAGTGCTGAGGGGTACCAACTGGGAACCAAACCGGGAGCAGCAGCCCATTTGGAAGTGCTATTTTCCGAAGATCGGCCTGAAGCCCCACTTTCCCAGGCAGCATTGGAAACCCTATCGATCATTGCTTTTAGGCAACCTGTGACAAGAATCGAGATAGAAACCATTCGCGGTGTAAAGGTGGATGGTGTTCTAGACAATTTACTAAAAAGACAGCTAATCAGGGTATCCGGGAGGAAAGAAGGGCTAGGGCGACCGCTCCTGTATGTCACCACGCCGGAATTTCTCCACTATTTTGGTCTGAAGGATCTCGAAGAACTGGAAATGGAAAACAGGGGGGAAGAGGAGTTGTAGTTTTTTTTGGAAATGGAGAGACTAAGGGGGAAGACAATAAAAGCAGGTGCCTATCAGTGAAACCGGCCCTCTCCTTATACCTTCTCTTTCTGTCCATTGGCCTTGCCACGGCTATTGTAGTTGTGCCTTTAACAATCCGTATAAAAATGGATAATTGGCGGAAAAATAAAAGTATCTCCCTGGGGGTGGGATTTTTATTTTTTACCGGGCATAAAAGATTTACTCTAAAAAAGTTTTCTTTAGCCAGACAAAAATTAACATCCTGGTTCCCACTTTTTAGGGAAATTGCATATTTACGGACCGGCCTTTCTTTTTTAAATCAACAACTAAAGATCTTAAACTGGAAATCCCTGACATTTAAAATAAAAGTCGGCAGTGGGGATCCGGCTAATACTGCACTTCTTGCCGGAGGGTTGATGGGCACATCCAGGCTAGTAAGCCGTTACTTGCAGGAATATTATTATTTTGAAAAACGCCCCAGTATTCTTGTTTATCCATCTTTTACAACGAGGGTTCTTTATTTTGATCTGTATCTTGTATTTAAAACCAGTATCGGACGATTGTTGTATATCGGTATCTTTCTGGCAGCATACCTTGTAGCGGGGAGGTGGTTAAAAAATGCCGGAGCATCCAATCCAAGGTCTCATGAAAACAGCCATGGAAAATTTAAAGGAAATGGTGGATGTTAATAAGGTTATCGGCGATGCTATAGAAACCCCCGATGGGCATATTATTGTCCCAGTTTCCCGGGTGACCTTTGGTTTCGTTGCCGGGGGCAGTGAATTTGATGCAGAAAGCGAAAATGACAAGCCTGCTGAAGAAAACGATCAAGGGCTTTTCCCTTTTGGCGGGGGCAGCGGAGGAGGGGTTTCTATCCAACCTGTCGCTTTCCTTGTGACAGGACCGGAGGAAATACGCCTTCTACCAGCAGATAGGAATGCCATTCTGGATAGAATTGTTGAGCTTGCTCCACGGATTGTTCAACAGGTGAAGGAAATGATTAGCGGGGAATCAAAATCTAACAAGGATTAATGGAATACCGACCTCCCCTGGAAAAAAGTTTATTTCCAACTATTGATGATGAACTACGGTTTTAATCCCCTTCCTGGGACGAAAACCGTTTTCTTTTGTTCATAAATAGGTTTCTATGGGAATAAAGTTATTTATGAAGAGGGGGGCGGACGTTGAGAAAATTTCCGTTATGGTTTTTGGCGATCGTTTTTTTGTTTTCTGTTTTCTTCCCTGGTGTTGCTGGTGCTGAAATGGGGCCTATTTCCGCTGAAGCCGCTGTACTGCTTGATTGGAACAGCGGAAGAATCCTTTATGCCAAAAACCCCCATCTGCAAAAGCCCATGGCCAGTACAACAAAGATAATGACAGCCATCATCGCCTTAGAGAGAGGAAAATTGGGCGATGTGACGACGATTAGTGAAAAGGCGGCTGCGACAGGGGGTTCATCCATCTGGCTGGAATCTGGTGAAAAAAAAACCCTGGAGGAATTGCTTTACGGCCTGATGCTTAGATCGGGAAATGATGCCGCGGTAGCTATTGCGGAACATATCAGTGGAAGTGTTAGTGCTTTCGCTGCAGAAATGATACAAAGGGCTGGCGAACTTGGTGCGGGGAAAACATCCTTTCGCAATCCCCACGGGCTGCATCACCCAGAACACTTTACCACTGCCTATGATCTGGCTATCATCTCGGCCCATGCCATGGGAATCAAAAACTTTCAAAAAATTATTGCCACCCCGCAGATAACTATTTCCTGGCCCGGCCACCCCTGGGATCGGCACCTTTATAACCAAAACAAACTGCTGGATTTTTACCAAGGCGCCGAAGGGATCAAAACTGGTTGGACGACACCTGCGGGTCGCTGTTTTGCCGGTTCCGCCATGAGGGGCGGCCGAAGGCTTATTGCCATTGTCCTGAATGCCCCCCAAATGTGGGAAGATGCCATAGCACTATTGGATTATGGTTTTGACTGCTTTGAGCTTTATCCTGTGGTTAAAAGCGGGCAGTACCTCAAGTCAGTGGCAGTCGAGGAAGGTGTAACGGGAAAAGTCGAGGCACTGGCAAGCAAGTCTTTTTCCTACCCCCTGCAGAGCGAAGAGGAAATGGATAAGATAACCTATCGTTTTCTTATAGAGGAACCCCTTCGGGCGCCCATTAGGGAACGTGAAAGGATTGGAGAACTGGAAATTTACTATGAGGGGGAAATTGCCGGCTCAATAGACCTGCTTGCTGGGAGTGAGATCAAAAAAATTAACTTCTGGGGAAAGCTTAAAAAGCTGTTCGAAGGAGGATAAACAGTGGTAAATCTACTATGGGCGGGAATGATACTTGTTGCCATCATTGTCGCCGGGTTAAATGGCCGCAGCAGTCTGATAACGCAGAGTATTTTCTCTTCCGCCGAGCAGGCCGTCGTCATCGCCCTTGGCCTAATAAGTATCATGGCCTTTTGGCTGGGCATGATGAAAATTATTGAAAAATCCGGCTTTATCCATGTTATTATCTTTTTTCTAAAACCCCTGGCCCGCTGGCTTTTCCCTGGCGTCCCCGCGGAAAGTAAAGCAATGAATGCCATGCTCATGAATATGAGTACCAATTTCCTGGGCATGGGTAATGCAGCAACCCCGTTTGGCATCAAAGCTATGGAGGAAATGCAGAAAATGAATACCAGGCCGGAAACGGCAACCGATGATATGTGCACCTTCCTGGCCATCAATACAGCCGGGTTGACATTGATTCCTACCACAGTTGTCGCGCTCCGCGCCGCCACGGGTGCGCAAAACCCGACAGATATTATCGGTACTACATTTATTGCCTCCCTTTCTGCCACCGTGGCAGCAATTCTGTTAGATCGCTTTTTTCGCCTATATAATCATCATAAGAAAAATGAAAGGCGGTAATTAGCTTTACCTTAGATTTGCTGTTTCCCAAAGGGCTGCTTTTGCAACCCGCAACGAAAAGCAAATCTCATTTTATGTGCTAATATTAAGGGGTGTGCTGTGAATCTTTATGATCTTCTAACCAATATCTCTACATGGGCCGTACCCTGTATAATTTTTTCGGCCATTTTTTATGCCTATTTGCGGGGTATCAAGGTCTTTGAAATGTTCGTCGAGGGAGCACAGGAGGGTTTTGCCATGTCAGTAAGGCTTATCCCTTTTTTGGTGGGGATGATTGTGGCCATCGGGTTGTTCAGGGATAGTGGCGCCCTGGAGATACTTGGAAACGCGTTGGCCCCCCTGCTTAGAACAGTGGGGATCCCCCTGGAGGTCCTGCCCCTGGCCATTATGCGCCCAGTTTCTGGTAGCAGTGCTTTGGCTATTGCCACCGAAATTATGAGGTCCAATGGCCCGGATTCGCTTTTGGGGCGCATGGCTGCCACTATGCAGGGCAGTACCGATACCACCCTTTTTGTATTGGCAGTTTATTTTGGTGCCGTTGGGATTAAAAAAACTCGCCACGCTTTGACGGTAGGACTTTTTGCGGATACAGTGGGGATTCTTGTGGCTATCTTCATCAGTAGATTGGTTTTTTCCTCATAAAAGAGTATAATAAGGGTATGCAACAGATAAATGTTAGTGTGAGGCTACAAAAGTTCCTGGCCTCCGCCGGTTTGGCCTCCCGGCGATCGGCCGAAAAAATGATCGGGGAGGGACGTGTGCGCGTCAACGGCGAAATTGTTCAGGAAATGGGTAAGAAAATCGATCCCAGGGAGGATCGGGTGGAAGTTGATGGTATCCCGATTTCCGGCCCGGCACGAAAACATTATTTTCTATTGTACAAGCCCGGCGGCTACCTCTCGACAGTAAAGGATCCCTTTGGTAGGCCCACGGTCATGGATCTGTTTCCCCCGCAGCTGCAAAAGGGGCTATTTCCCGTTGGCAGGCTTGACCTGGATACAGAAGGCCTGCTGATCATGACAAACGATGGCCAACTGGCCCATTATCTGACCCATCCCCGTTTTCAGATCAATAAAACTTACCATGCCCTGGTGCGGGGCATTCCTTCCCGGAGCGAACTCCAAACTCTTAGAAAGGGCCTTGTTTTAGATGGGAAAACCTTTTTACCTGCCCGGGTAAAACTTTTGTCTGCCGGAAAAAGCACCCAGCAGGCGAAACTAGAAATAGTTCTTGCCGAGGGGAAAAAACGGCAAGTCAGGCTGATGTGCAAGGCAGTGGGCCACCCGGTTATTTTTCTAAAAAGGGTTTCGCTAGGCTTCTTAACCCTTGGGGGGCTCAAACCTGGATCCTATCGTCGTTTAAAAAAGGGGGAAGTCGACAGACTCTACTGTCTGGCGCCTGAATAATTTTTTAGCCATATGCAGGAAAGCCTTCTCCTCCGCCGAATTAAATATCTAAAAACGGACAAAATATTTATAATTGTTTAGGAGTAAGAAACCAAATGTTAAAATCTGAAACGCATCCATGGGAAAACAACGAAAAAATTGAACGTGTGCCAAAGGATGCCCCGGGGGAAACCGGTTCTATGCTAAAATTTAAGATTCGTTTCGATTACAAAGGAAAACCCAGGCCGGCACGTTTATTTTTTGGTGGCAAAAAAACTGAAGATGTGGCCCTGGAGGTTCGTGATCAACAGGTTTCACTGTGGCGCAATATTCCTTTGCAGGGTTTATTTGTTGAGGATATCGAACTGGGCGAACTGTATAATATCTATGATGAAGAATTTGAAGAGGAAGTTTCCTTTGCCCCGCTGGAGATGCTCGTCCGGGCCGATTGCCTGGAAGACATGCTTTATTTCGTTTTGCGGGAGGAGTTCCGGCGTATTGAGATCATAGAACCAAAAAATATCAGCCTTAGCAATAAGGAAACGGAAAAACTTCTTTTTAAAATCAACGAGTTGCTGCAACAAAATATTTTTCTAAAACTTAAAGAAAATACCCGTTAAAAAACATTGCGGTATGAAAGCCTCCTTTTTTGCATATTATTATATTGCGAGGAGGCTTTTTTATATGGACTTCGATCGCTGGTTACAGCGATTTGTCAGCAGAATAGAAAAATTTCTTTTTAGAGGGACCTTATTGTTTATTGTCTTTCTTTTTGTTGTCCAGGCTTTGATGACACAGAATACTATTCGCCAGCTTTTCAGTACTACAGATCAATTCGAGGGAAGGCCCCTGATAGAAGAGGTCCAAGAGGCCTTTGGAAGAAGTATCGTTGAGGAAAACAGGTATGCTGTCCTAATAGAGGCAGTTTATCCGCCGGGAAACGCTCAGACACTGATCATTTTGCAAAATGGCAAAGTTTCGGGTGAACTAACAGATGAACCCCTCCGGCTTGCTGTAAACCCGGGGGATATGCTGGAGGTATTTGGGAGCGTTGCCGGCGGAACCCCGGCTGTTGTGCGCGTAAAAAAGGTTGAGGGCAGCCTTTCCCAGCCGCTCCCTGGGTATGAAATAGCTACATTTGGAGAAAGGGAACTTCTTGCCTGGATTATTCCCTAAGATCCGATTAGGTCTTGTCAAAAAGAAAGTAATATTATATTATTATGACTGGATAGTAGGTAGTATCCGGTCAATTTATTTTTTGCAGTAATTTGCCCAGAAGATCCCCCCATTGGAAGGATTTTTTGGCTGTAGGGAGTGGAGTAACCCAGTGCAAATTGCCATCGATGGCCCTGCCGGTGCAGGTAAAAGCAGCGTGGCAAAGGAAGTGGCGCGCCGGTTGGGGTTGAAATATCTGGATACGGGAGCTATGTACCGCTCTATTACCCTTAAAGCCCTAAGAGAAGGGATTTGTCTACACAATGGAACACTTCTGGCCGAAATAGCACGAAAGTGCAACCTGGAAATCGGTTATGATGAAATCTTAGGCAACCGTATCTTCCTCGATGGCAAGGATATAACCCCGGAAATTCGTTCCCCCGAAATCAACAAGCATGTCTCCATCGTTTCCAAATCTCCCGAATTGCGACATGAACTCGTCCTTTTGCAAAAAAGAGTGGCGAAAAAAAGCAGCGGCATTGTTATGGAAGGCCGTGACATTGGAACAAAGGTACTGGAAAACGCGAATATAAAATTTTATATTTTTGCCAGCCTGGAAGAACGTTCCCGCAGGCGCTGGAAGGAAATGAAAGCGGCGGGGGTAGTTCTTCCTTTTAATGATGTCATGAAGGAAATTGCCATGCGGGATAGCATTGATGAAAAACGGGATGTCTCCCCGCTAACGATAGCCAGGGACGCGGTGGTTATTGACACAACACACTATTCCCAGGAAGAAGTAATAGAAAAAATCCTAAATTTTATTAAGGATAAATCCAGCAAATTCGATACACGGTGCCTGAAGAATAGGACAACTGATGGGGTCTGAAAAAGTGTTTTATACCATAATCCGCTTTCTTTTTAATGTTTATTTTATAATCTTTTTCGGCCGAAGGCCTTCCCATTTATTAAAAGATATTCCGCCCGACGGTTCCTTTATTATCTGCGCAAACCATACCAGTAACCTAGATCCCCCGCTCGTAGGTAATTTGGTGCCGGGTAGAAAAATACACTTTATGGCCAAGGAGGAATTGTTTAAAAATTATATCATGGCTTGGGCACTACCGCTACTGGGGGCCTTCCCCGTCAAGAGGGGTAGCGTGGACAGGCGTTCCCTTTCCCATGCCCTTGAGCTACTGGCAAGCGGCCAGATTGTCGGCCTTTTCCCTGAAGGAACAAGGATAAAAACAGGGAAATTGGGTAGTTTTTTTCATGGGCCTGCTTTTCTTGCCTTAAAAAGTAATAGGCCAGTTTTGCCTGTAGTTATTAAGTGGCCGGAAAAATGTTTTAGGCCGGTTAAAATTAAAATTGGCCCTTTGATATATTTTCATAGAGAGGGCAAAATAGATAGGAAAACTTTGGAGGATGCCAGTTCCAAAATCTTTGGGGAAATGTCCAGATTATGGTCTGGTTGTTAGGGGGGCCTTTATTTGCAGGTTTTTTTGGCGGAATATGCAGGTTTTTGTAAGGGCGTTGAGCGTGCCCTGGAGCTCACCTTAAACGAGGTTGCCGGGGGAAAGGAGGTTAATACTTTTGGGCCCCTGGTGCATAACCAAAAGGTGGCCGATTTTCTGGCAGCCAGAAGGGTGAAGGTTGTTCATCGGCCGGAAGAGCTGGAAGGGGGGGCTGTTATTATTCGCGCCCATGGAATCGGCCCTGCTACCCTGGGGCTTCTGCAAAATGACAAAAAAATAGAAGTTGTCGATGCAACCTGCCAGTACGTAGGCAAGGTCCAGCAAATGGTTCACCTTTATTCCCAGAAAGGGTACAAGATCCTCATTTTCGGCGATAGTGCCCATCCCGAGGTGCAGGCATTGCTTGACTGGTCCGGAAACAGGGCACAGATCATTGAGCCATCGGATATCGGGCAAATCAGAAGTAAACTTGAAGGTCAGGATCTCTCAGGAAATATTCTTTTACTTTCCCAGACTACGCAAAGGGAAAGCAATTTTTTTAGTCTTGCCCAGGAAATCAAGGATCTTTGCCCGCATCTCGAGATCAAAAACACAATTTGCCATGCCACAAGGCTTAGGCAGGAAAAAGCCCAGGAGCTTTCCTCCAGGGTGGATTTAATGCTGGTCATAGGGGACCCTAGAAGTTCAAATACAGCAAAATTAACACAGGTATGTCTTGAAAAAACAAAAACATACCAAATATCCGGTGCCGAGGATATCTTAGAAGAATGGTTTGCAGGGGTTCAAACTGTTGGGGTGACTGCTGGCGCTTCAACCCCGGAGTGGACGATAAAGGAGGTTTTGGTGAAAATGGAAAATGGGAATCTAGAGGCAAAAACTGAAGAGCAAAGTCCAGAAAACACAGAAATAAGGAACTACCGTATTGGCGATGTCGTCAATGGGAAAATCGTTCTGGTTGAGGATGAACAGATCCTTGTGGACATTGGCTCCAAGGCAGAAGCTACACTTCCCAAGGGGGAGATATTTTTGGAAGAGGGGGCAACCTTGCAGGAAAAATTTTCCCCGGGGGATAGCATTGATTTGTTAATACTAAAAATAAACGAGCAGGATGATAACATCATCGTCTCCGCCAAGCGGCTGGAAAGGGAAAGACGCTGGAAGGAGCTCGAGGATGCCTTAGAAAACGGAAAGAATATGCAGGGAAACGTCAAAGAGGTGGTTCCCGCCGGTATTATTATCAACCTCGGTAGTGGGATAGAGGGTTTTATGCCCGGCTCTTTGGTGGATGTTCGCTATATTCCCGATTTCAACAAATTTTTAGGTGAAGAGTTTTCCTTTAAAGTTATTGAACTTAACTGGGAAAGAGACAAAGTCATCCTTTCCAGAAAACATACTATCGAAGAAGAGATTGAGAAAATCAAAAAGGAGACCATTGCCAGCCTGGAAAAAGATTCTGTTATAAACGGGACGGTTAAGCGCCTGACAGATTTCGGGGCATTTGTCGATGTGGGAGGCATTGATGGCCTAGTGCATATTTCTGAGGTTTCCTGGCAAAGGGTGGGACATCCCCGGGATGTATTAAAGGTAGGAGAGGAAGTCCAAGTAAAAATTCTGGATGTCATCCCGGAAAAAGAAAAAATTAGCCTCAGTATCAGACAGGCCCAGCCAAACCCATGGTCTCTTGTCGGGGAAAACTTTTCAGTCAATGAGATAGTGAAGGGTAAGGTTACGAGAATTGTCACCTTTGGGGCATTTGTAGAGCTGACTCCAGGCGTGGAAGGTCTTGTCCATATTTCACAAATGGCCGATTTTCATGTCAAGCATCCATCCGAGATCTTGCAGGAAGGGGAAGAGATAGAAGCCAAAATATTGGATATAAACCTGGAAAGCAAAAGAATCAGCCTAAGTATTAAGGAAGCCCGCCCTGCACCGAGGGATTTCTCATCCCATTCTTCCCAAAAAGATAATGGGGCAGATGGCAGTGTTACCCTTGGGGATGTTTTTGGGGATCTTTTTAACAAGGAAAAATAAATGGAAAATTGCTCAGGGGGTTTACTCCTTTTTGCTGCCGAATTCAACTCGGCAGCTTTTTTTATTCCCCAGGTAAAGCCATAAAATCGCATAAATTTTCATAAGGGGGGTAATTCTAGGACAGGATAAGTAAATTTGGAAGGAGCAAGACAGATGAATATTGGCATTGTCATTCTTACGGCGGCAGCAATCCTCGTCTACCTGGGCTTTGCCCAGCGGGCCCTTGATCGCCTGCGTCTCAGCGATCGCGCCGCGCTCTTGTTTTTATTGGCGATCATCATTGGAGGTTTCCTGCCGGATATCCCACTAGGTGGCAACCTGAGCATCAACCCGGGAGGCGGAATCGTTCCCCTCGTTCTGGTGGGCTATCTATGGAGCAATGCTGAAAGAAAGGAAGTTAATAGATCCCTGCTGGCTGTCTTGATCACTACGGCTATCGTTTTCCTCGTCTTTAAAATAATGCCGTATGAGCCCACATATAACTTTTTTTTGGATCCCTTTTACCTAGTCGCCCTTATTGCAGGCCTCGTCGGCTACCTGGCAGGAAGAAGCAGGAGGGGGGCCTTTATAGCCGGAACGATGTCCCTCATCCTCAACGATGGCATTGCCCAGATCGAAAATATTGCAGCTGGTGCGGCCCCATCGGGTGTAATCGGCGGGGCAGGTGTTTTTGATGCCATTATTATTTCCGGTTTTATTGCCCTTGGCCTGGCGGAAATATTCGGCGAAACCGCTGAAAAACTCATGCTGAAACTGTCAGGAAAAGATCGCAGTCAAGGGGAAGGGCAAAACCCGGAACAACCCGAAAAAAATGAATGATCAACAGGCTTAGCCGTCTGTTTTTGCAGTAAATTAGATTTTCTTTGGGTGGTAATTATTCGTATTACTGTCAAAGGGAGGCTATTTGATGATAAAGGCACGTGTATTTTGGCCCGCTTTGCTTTTTATGGCGCTGCTAATATTTTTTCCCCCCTCCAGCGGCAATATCCTTTTGGCTGAGGGTATCCCCGATGAGCTGGATGAACTCAGCCTTAGCTTTATTACCATGAAAAATAGGGAAAATGGCGAGACGATCATGCGTACCGCCCGCATTATTACACCCGGTGACGAGTACATCGATGCTAGGAACGATCTTTACCGGGTAGAAAGTATTGAGGGAAATGTGGCCTGGGCTGATTATCAGGAAAGGGTTGAATTAAAAGTAATTCCCCCCTCGGAATGGCTCAAGGAAACTTTTATGCAGGTGGGGGTCGCCGGCGGAGGAAAACAGGAGCAGGTGGCTCCTCCCACTATCGGCGTTTACCATTCCCACGGTGATGAATCCTACGTCCCCTCGGATGGAACAGAAAGCAAGCCTGAGGGGGGCGGGGTTATGGATGTGGGGGTATCTTTTGTCGAAGCGCTGGAAAGTCATGGCCTAAATGTTATCCATAACGAAGAAACACATATACCCCATGATGCCGGCGCCTACTACCGGTCGAGGCGGACGGTCGAGGATCTCCTGGCGGAAGGGGTGGATGTCCTTTACGATGTACACAGGGATGCTGTGCCCGCGGAGGAATACCTGGCAAGTTCCGATAACAAGGAAATAGTACAGATACAGTTTGTTGTCGGGCGGCAAAACCAAAACATGGAGGTCAATCGCTCCTACGCAGAAAGCCTAAAAAAAATTACGGATGATGTGCACCCCCATCTAATCAAAGGAATCTTTATGGCCAAAGGAAATTACAATCAGGATATGACACCGCTTGCCCTGCTAGTTGAGGTCGGGAGCCATGAGAATTCCAAAGAGGGGGCGGAAGAATCCATTGCCATGTTTGCCGATGGTGTCTCTACTTATTTTGTGGGCCCTGAGGGGCGGCAAATGCAGGAAAAGGCCGGGGTAACAGCTCTAAGAAGTGTGCTTTGGCTGGTTTTGATCGCTGGTCTGATCCTTGGGGTTTATCTGCTGGTCAGCACAGAAAACACTGAGGAACTCCGCGCCAAAATAAATCATTTTTTCAAGAAAGAGTTTGCCGAACTAGGAGGAAACAAAACGGGTGAGGAAAATAAAGGGGAAGGAAATGAATAGGTACCTTTTCCATACCTTGGGTTTATGCAGTTGAATCATCAACGGGGGGGGGCGATCCAAACTGCCCGGATTCGTACAGGCCATGACAACAGGGATAATCATCGGCTCTTTAATTCGCTATGATATGCTGAAACGGGATTATAGACTATACCCCAGTTACCCTCACGGTGTTGTCATCCACCTCGCCCTTGGTTTTATCGCAGCCGTGATCGGTGCCGTGGCCATACCCGCACTTCTGGAAAAAGAATTTACGGCGGTAACCTTTCTTGCCCTGGCAGCGACCCAATTTCGTGAGGTGCGGGGCATGGAAAGGGATATGCTCGAGGGCCTGGATCGTACTAACCTAGTCCCCAGGGGGCCGGATTATATCGAAGGCATTGCTAGAGTTTTTGAGGCGAGAAACTATCTGGTTATGCTCGCGGCCCTGCTAATTAGTGGCGCTACCTTTATCGGTAATATTTATTATGGGCTGCTGATGGGAGTGGCTACCTTTATTATTTCTAAAACCCTGATGAAAGGGAAAAATATTGGGGATATTGCCCTGGTCAGGGCGGGAAGGGTACACTTTGAGGGCGCCAAACTCTTCGTTGATAATATTCAGTTTATGAACCTTGCTCTACAACAATCAAGGGAAACCTATCTGAAAAGGGGCCTGGGGATCATCGTTGAACCGCTCAATGATAATGGCCGGGCCACCCTGGCCAATAACGGTCAAAGAAAGGCCATTGCCCATGATGCCGCGGCCTTGCTGGGGGTTTATAAAGATGTGGACTCGGCGGAATTTACCCCGCTGGTGCGGCGAAGCCTGGATACCGGGCGCGTCGGCCTCGTCATTGTCCCCATGGAAAAGGACATTTCTGTTTTAATAGAGGCCGTTAAAAGGGTTCCTGTTCTGGAAAGCGCCCTTTCCACACCCCTAAAAACCACGCTTGGTAAAAAGGCGGCCGACTGATTGGGAGGGAAAGAGTTGGAGTTTGAAAAGTATATCCTGGCCATCATAACGACTAAACCCGAAAAGGTATCAGGCGGGGGTGCTCCCGTTTTTATCTCCAAAACTGATGAAGAACAAGATAGGATTGCCACAACTTTGGCCCGCGTGATGGGAGGGGTTGTTCATGATTTGGAAAATGGGGTTTATTTTCTTGTCAGGCACTGAAGGGGCTTCCTATGAAAGTAATATACCACTGTTATGGCGGTACCCATTCCTCCGTTCTTGCTGCAGCAATACATCTTGGCCTATTGCAAAAAAACGGGCCACTATCGGCACGGAAACTTTTCTCCTGCCCCATGTTCGATCAGCTGGAACATGGGCAGATAGGTTCCATAAACATGATAGGCAAGGACAAGGAGGGCCATGAAATTTATGTCATGGGTTGCAAAAATGCCGGTGCCCTTGTGGAAAAGATACTGCCGGAGTTTTGCCAACTGCTTGGAGTCGATCCGGGAAGTATTCTTTTAGTTTGTACCATCCCCTGCCTAAACATCCTACTGCGTCTGGGGGGTTACCTTTCCAGGAGGGCCGGACTGGTAACCTTGGGGAGGTTTTTTTTATTGCTAGGGGCCAGGCAATCCCTGGATAAGGTCGGGGAAACCGTGGAAAGAGCCAGATACATACTGCGGAAAACAAAAGGTTAAGGATATTTATAGGGCAAGGCAAAACTTGACAAAAAGCAAAGAAATATAGGATAATGTTTTTCAGCAGGCAAGGCCCTGGGAATGGTTGCCGTTTGCCGCGAACATTTCGCAAATAGAGCCTATGCAGTTGAATCATGCCATTATGACAAGGATAAATAGTTATGGACAAAGGTTCGCTTATTTCCGGTGTTACACCTGGATCCCCGGCCGGAAAAGCCGGCCTGGAGGCAGGCGACAGGCTAATTAGCATCAACGGTTCACGTTTTTACGATATTCTCGATTATTATTACCTTTGTGCCGAAAAAAGGGTCTCCCTAAAAGTAAAAAAAAATAGCGGTGCTATCAAAAGGTTAACCTTGTATAAAGATTATGATGAGGATACCGGGATTAATTTTTCTTCGCCGGTGATCGGGCCCTTAAGGAATTGCCAAAACCATTGTATTTTCTGTTTTGTCGATCAGCAGCCTCCGAACTTGCGCCCTTCACTTTATGAAAAAGATGATGATTACCGGCTTTCCTTTTTTGATGGGAATTATATTTCACTAACTAATATGGGGCAGTTGGATATTAAAAGGATAATACGACGAAAACTGTCACCTCTTTATGTTTCAATTCATGCCACGGATCCCACGGTTCGGAAAAGAATGATGGGTTCCAAAAATGCCGGTGGCATTCTGGAGCTGCTCTGGCAGCTGGCCCGGGCGGGCATCAGGATGCACGGCCAGGTGGTAATATGCCCGGGCTATAATGATGGGGCCATTCTGGAAAAAACGATTAACGACCTTTCAGAACTTTTTCCATATCTCCAAACTGTTGCTCTCGTCCCGGTTGGTTTAACCAAATACCGCCGGGGGTTAGCGCCTTTGCGGGCAGTTACACCTGAAGAGGCCCGCACAATTATAGAAATATATTCGGCATGGCAGGAAAAATTTTGCCGGAGGAACGGGGTACCTTTTGTTTATCTAGCCGATGAGTTCTATTTGCTTGCCGGCTGTCCCTTTCCTTCCCATCAGCACTATAGAGGCTACCCCCAGCGGGAAAACGGGGTGGGCCTGGCCCGCCTCTTTTTAAATGAGCTTGATCAGTGGAAAAAAACAGGGGCACCCAAGGTGATAAATTATAGGGAAATTTCTTTAATTACGGCGGAGGCGGCAAAACCACTTTTGGAAGGCCTAGTTGCGGAACTCAAGAAAATTTCCTTTCTAAAAACCCACCTCTATGTCATTCCCCATCATTTTTGGGGAGGAAATGTAACGGTAACGGGCCTATTGGTAGGGAGCGATCTCCTCCGGGTGTTATCCATCCAAAAGGACCTGGGAGAGGCACTTTTTTTTCATCGCTCTATGTTGAGAGAGGGTAGCAGTTTTTTTCTGGATAATTTAGCTGTGGAGGAAGTTTCCGATAGGCTTCAGGTGCAAATGATCCCTGTAGATGGCCCCCTGCATCTCCGCAAAAAACTGATAGCAGGTAAGATTGCGAGAAAGTAAGTGGTAAAAACATTGACCATACCGATGGTGGCTATCGTTGGCCGCCCCAACGTGGGAAAATCTACACTATTTAACCGGTTGATCGGGGAAAGAAAGGCGATAGAGGAAAAAATGCCCGGGGTTACGAGGGATCGTATTCATGGGCGTGCAACCTGGCTGGGTACGGAATTTTTCGTTATCGATACCGGGGGTATTACTTTTTCCGAAACCATGGAGCTGGAACGCCTTGTGCAAAACCAGGCCCTGCTGGCTATGGAAGAGGCAAATGTTATCGTTTTTTTGACTGATGGGCGGGAGGGGTTGACGGCGCTCGATGAGGAGATTGCCATGTTACTCCACCGCCAGGGCAGACCTGTCATCCTGGCTGCCAATAAAACGGAGGGGAAGATGGTGGGTCTGGAGGATTTTTACCGGCTCGGCTTTGGGGAGCCCATCCCGGTTTCAGCAGCGCATGGTCTAAACATCGGCGATTTTCTCGATCGCGTTGTTTCCTTTTTCCCTGCGCGGGAAAAGCGTCCGGAAACGGCTATGGAAACGATCCGCATAGCTGTGGTCGGGCGCCCCAATGTGGGGAAATCCTCCTTTATAAATGCGCTGCTCGGCGAGGATAGAAATATTGTCAGCACTATTCCCGGTACGACGCGGGATGCGGTGGATATAACCCTGGTGCAGGACGAAAAGGCATTTACCTTTGTCGATACAGCCGGCATAAGAAGAAAAAGCAGGGTCAGGGAGGATGTGGAATACTATAGCGTTCTCCGTGCCCTAAAGGCTATTGACAACGCAGATATAGCCCTACTATTGCTGGAGGCTACTGAAGGGGTAACGGAGCAGGATCAAAAAATTGCTGGTTATATCCAAGATAGTGGTAGAGCAGTAATTATAGCCCTAAATAAATGGGATCTTTTCAAGGGTGCGGGCAGGGAAAACGCTGCAGTGACCCAGGTGGATAATGTGCGTGAGAATCTCAAATTTTTTAACTATGCCCCGGTGGTTTTTACATCTATTCATGAACCCCGCCGCCTAAAAAGACTATTTTCACTCTTTGGGGTAGTTTATGGGGAATACACCAGACGTATTTCTACGCCTTTGCTTAACCATCTTCTTTCGGATGCCCTGAGTATGAATCCCTTGCCCACCTCCGGGAAAAGGAAGGCTCGCATCTATTACTGGACGCAGCCGGCGGTTAAACCACCGACTTTTATCCTTTTTGCCAACGATCCCAAGTCCATCCATTTCTCCTACCTAAGATATTTAGAAAATCGTTTGCGTGAGGCTTTTGGCTTTCAAGGCTCACCTTTGCGCTTGACTGTGCGGGGGCGCAGCAAAAAAGGGGCGAAAGGATCATGAGCGTTATTTTAGTAATTTTTTCATACCTGCTTGGCTCCGTTTCTTTCGGATACCTGATCGCCAAAAGGGTAAAAAATGTGGATATTAGAAAAATGGGCAGCGGCAATACAGGGGCAACGAATATTTCCCGGGTCCTGGGTATTAAATATGCCTTGATCGTTTTTGCTCTGGATCTGGGCAAGGGATTACTTGCTGTGCTTCTGGCCAAATGGCTTTTACCCAGTCCCTGGGTGACTATTTTTTGCGCCTACGGGGTTCTTCTTGGACATAATTGGCCGCTCTATTTTTCTTTTAAAGGAGGGCGTGGCGCTGCGACAGCCTTAGGCATTTTTTTTGGCATTATGCCCATCGCCGCCTTGATCGTTTTTGGCATTATCATCGTTATTATTCTTGTAGCACGCTATGTCTCTGTGGCCTCCATAACAGGAGCGATCCTTATGCCCTTTTGCGTTCCATTATTTGATTACCCAAGGGAATATCTAATCTTTGGTTTATCTATAACTGTGTTGATCATTTGGCGCCATATTCCTAATATTAAAAGATTGTTGCGGGGTAAAGAACTAAAAATAGGCGAAAAAGTGGATATCGCCCCTAAAGGCAGGTAAATACACATGAAAATCAGTATTATCGGGGCCGGCAGTTGGGGAACAGCGCTTTGTGCTTTATTAGGGCATAAGGGTATGCCCGTGACACTGTGGCTGCGCCGAAACGATCTTTTGCAGAAGATAAGACAAATGAGGGAAAACAAGGAATATCTTCCCGGGGTTCTGCTTCCTGAAAATGTTGTTCTGACCAACAATCTTGCAGATGCGGTGCGCGGCCGGGAGCTTTTAGTCCTGGCGGTACCCTCCCATGCCGTGGAAACTGTATGTGGCATGATCAGCCGGCATATTAATGATGGTGCAATTATTGTTAACGTTGCCAAGGGCCTGGAGGAAAAAACCTTTAGGCGGTTATCCCAGGTTATCGGTGACAAAATAACGAACGGGTGTGAAATTGCTGTCCTTTCCGGCCCAAACCATGCTGAGGAGGTCGGGCGCCTTATCCCCACTGCCTCTGTTGTTGCCTCTGAAAAAGAGGAAGCAGCAAAAATTGTACAGGATCTTTTTATGTCAAACTATTTCAGGGTCTATACAAATCCGGATATAACCGGGGTGGAGCTAGGGGGGGCCCTCAAAAATGTTATTGCCATTGCTGCCGGTTTATGTGTGGGGCTGGGTTACGGTGATAATACCATGGCCGCCATTATCACCAGAGGACTGGCGGAGATGACCCGCCTGGGCGTGGCTATGGGTGCCAGGAGCAGAACTTTCAGCGGGCTTACCGGGGTAGGCGATCTTTTTGTGACATGTACAAGCTCCCATAGCAGGAACCGCTACGTTGGCCTCATGCTGGGAAAAGGGAAAAACCTGCAGGAAATTACCTCTTCCATGAAGATGGTTGCCGAAGGGATCAAGGCAACCCGTGCAGCCCACCAGCTATCCTTGCAGTATAGGGTAAATATGCCTATCACTACGGAGGTCTATAATATACTCTTCCAGGGGATCGATCCCCGAGTGGCCAGTAAAAACCTTATGGGGCGGGAAAAAACGGTAGAAATGGAGGATCTGGCTTTTGACTGAACGGGAACGGAGGGCTGCCCAAAATGGTTGGCTCTCCGGGTGATGGCCATACAAAAACCAGACGGGTTGTATAGTATAAAGGATCTATACAGCTTTTTCTTTATTTTGAGTAATATTGTCCCCTCATCTTCATATAAATATATCATTGAAACGTTTCTAGTCGTGCCGGAATTGATACAGGAGGGGAGAAACCGTGAAATTCGACCTTTTTCAAGATATTGTGGAACGGACTGGAGGGGATATCTATTTAGGTGTGGTTGGTCCGGTCAGAACGGGTAAATCAACCTTTATAAAAAAGTTTATGGAGATACTCGTTCTCCCCAATATAGATAACCCCCATGTTTTGGAAAGAACCAAGGATGAACTTCCGCAAGGAAGTGCTGGCAAAACCATTATGACCACCGAACCCAAATTTATCCCCGATGAGGCTATTGAAATAACTTTGGCAGAAAATATCACCATGCGGGTTAGACTAGTGGATTGCGTTGGCTATACTGTTCCCGGAGCGGTTGGATACGATGATGAGGGAAGCCAGCGCATGGTTTCTACCCCATGGTTTGAGCATCCTATCCCTTTCGAGGAGGCTGCCGAGATTGGAACGCAAAAGGTCATAAATGAGCATTCCACCATTGGGTTTGTCGTGACAACCGATGGGACGATTACCGATCTGGATCGGGAAAACTACATTATGGCAGAACAGCGTGTCATTGCAGAACTAAGGGAGATTGGCAAACCATTTGTCATCATTCTCAATTCATCCAAACCCTATTCCCAGAGTACTATTGAACTCAAAAATGAACTTGCCAGGGAATATGAGGTGCCGGTTGTAGCCCTCAATTGCCTGGAACTAAATGAAAATGATATCAACCTGATTTTCAGAGAAGTCCTCTTTGAATTTCCTGTTCAGGAAATCAGCATAAATCTGCCTTCCTGGATCGAAGTACTAGAACCAGCCCACTGGGTCGTAAAGGAGTTTACCGCAGTTATAAGGGAACATGTGCTCAGCGCAGAAAAAATCCGGGATGTGGAAACATCAATCATCGCGCTGGAAAAAAACGATCTGATCGAAAACGCCCAAGTAAAAAATATCGAACTGGGCAGTGGCTCGGCTTTTATAGAAATAACTGCCCCCCAGGAGCTGTATGATAAAGTACTCTCGGAAATCTGTGGCACAGAAATTGAAGATCAGGCCGATCTGCTCAAAATCGTGAGGGATTATTCCCATGCCAAGAGGGAGTATGATAAAGTTGCCCAGGCTTTGGAGGAAGTAAAAGAAAATGGTTATGGCATCATGCCCCCGCTCTTGGAAGAAATAAGCCTGGAAGAACCGGAAATTATCCGCCAAGGGGGCCGCTTTGGCGTAAGACTTCAGGCCAGTGCCCCTTCATTGCATATGATCAAGGTGGATATCAAATCCGAATTTACACCTATTGTTGGTACTGAAAAACAAAGCGAAGAGCTCGTTAACTATCTCATGGAGGAGTACGCTGAAAACCCGCAAAAACTTTGGGAATCCAATCTGCTGGGGAAATCGCTGTATGAACTTGTCAGGGACGGAATTTCCGGTAAGCTTGGCAACATGCCGCAGAGTGCCCAAAATAAACTTCAGGAAACGTTGGAAAAAATTATCAATGAGGGAAGCGGCGGGATAATCGTAATTATTCTTTAAGGTAATACTGCCTGGGGGATTATCAACGCACAGATTATCTGATAAAATCATAGGGTAAGCATCGGGATTATTAAAAAGATGCCTTAAAAAGCATCTTTTTTATTTTGGGAAGAAAAATATCGTGGCAATTATAGAGTATTCTTTCAAAATAATACAAAAAACTAGTTTATTTTGCCCTTTTTTATGGTAAAATGAAATTTGGTTTTGATATCCTTGTAGACATAGAAGCGAATAAGCCTGACAAGTTAGCGGGCATTAAGGAGGAAATATCATGAAACTCTTGGAATACCAGGGCAAAAAACTGTTTGCTGCCAATGGTATACCTATCCCACAGGGTAAGGTAGTAACGAACGCCCTGGAGGCAGTAGAGGCTGCAGAACAGCTCGGTGGAGACATCGTCCTAAAAGTCCAGGTGCCTGCAGAGGGAAGGGGCAAAGCCGGAGGCATTAAATTTGTTGACAATTCCTTCCACGTCCACTCGGAGGCAGGAAGGTTGTTCAAAATGAACATGGAGGAATTCTCCATCGAAAAATTGCTCGTGGAAGAGCGGCTGGATATTGTTGAAGAAATATATATGGGCCTGGTGGTTGATATCAACACCGGGGAGATAATTTTCCTTTTTTCTCCCGAGGGCGGTGTTAATATAGAACAGATCGTTGCCGGCAGGCCTGAAAAAGTTTACCGCCTGCCCGTGGATCCCCTCAGCCTTCCCCCTGTCTACCAGTTGAGGCGTTTTATCCGCCGGGGCGGCTTCCATGGTAAAGTTTTGGAAGGGCTGACGGGGATTGCTGAAAAATTATTACATCTTTTCTTTGCATACGATCTTTTGATGGCAGAAATAAATCCCCTTGTTATACTTCCGGATAACCAGATTGTCGCTCTTGATGCCAAGGTGGAGGTAGATGACAACGCACTTTCCCGGCAGAAGTTCGAGAAAAAATTCTGGGAGGAGCGCGACCAGTTGGAAAAAGAGGCCCGCGGGATCGGCGTAACCTATATCAAGCTTGATGGTTCCATCGGTGTGGTCGGCAGTGGGGCGGGACTAGCCATGGCTACGATGGATATGCTTGAGGATAGGGGATTTCCGCCGGCAAATTTTTTGGAAACCGGCGGGGGAATCACTGAGGAACTGATGTATAATACGCTGAGACTAGTTTGCAAAAACGGCAATGTAACCGGTGTAGTCATCAATATTTACGGCGGGGTCAATCCCATAGAAAAAGGGGCCAAGGGTATCGTGCGCTTTATCAGGGAAAGGGGCACACCCCCCATTGTCGTAAAAGCACTGGGCAATAAACAGGAAGAATGCTGGGAAACGCTTAGGGAGGGTGGTATTACCGTCATAAACTCGGTAAAAACAGAGGATGCGGTGGAAAGCCTTTTAGAATTGATAGATGCACGTAAAGTTCAAGCGAAAACATCGGGCAAGGGGATGATGTAATGAGCATTCTGCTCGACAGAAACACCAGGGCAATCGTGCAGGGCATCACCGGCCGCATCGGCAGCGTCCAGACCAACTGGATGCTGGAATATGGGACCAGGCTTGTTGCCGGAATAACACCCGGCAGGGGCGGTGAAATTGTCCATGGCCTGCCCGTCTATGATGATGTTTATGAAGCGGTGGAAAAACATGGGGCTAATGCCTCTGTAATGTTTGTTCCCGGGGTCTTCCTGCGCAATGCTGTCCTAGAGGCCATTGATGCCGGTATCAAATTGATCGTGGCCATCCCCGAACATGTGCCCCTCCATGATGTGCTGCAGATGAAAAGTGCTGCTGAAAAAAAAGGCGTCTGGCTCCTGGGCCCCAATACTCCCGGTATTATCAGCCCGGGTATTGGTAAGCTGGGGATCATGCCTGGGAATATGTTTACTGAAGGTAAAATGGGTATCATCTCCCGCAGTGGCACATTGTCCTATGAACTTGCCGGGATTTTAAATGAAGCCGGGCTGGGGCAAAGCACCGTGATCGGTGTAGGAGGCGATCCCGTGGTGGGTTCGCGGATGATAAAAATCCTGCAGGAATTTGAAGCTGATCCCCAGACAGAGGCAGTAATTATCGTCGGCGAGATAGGGGGAAGCTCTGAGGAAGAGGCGGCAGATTTTATCAAAGAGATGGCAAAACCGGTTATCGCATATATCGCCGGGCGTACCGCTCCTTCAGGACGCAGGATGGGTCATGCCGGGGCAATCATCAGTAGAAGAGGGCAGGGGACGGTGCAGGGCAAAATCAAGGCCCTGGATATGGCAGGGGCTCTCATTGCCAAAAAACCAAGCGATGTAGCCGGCCTGCTCAAAGGTTGCCTAAAATAGGGGGGACACAAGAAAATCTTGTTTATATAAAAAGTTATTAGGAGGAAAATGTTATGGCTTTAAAAACGAGGGAAGAGTATATTGAGTCTTTGCGCAAGATGAAACCCACTGTCTACATGTTTGGCGAAAAGATTACAAACGTGGTGGACAACCCCAGACTGCGGGCGGGCATTGAGGCAACTGCCTCGACCTACGAAATTGCCGAAAAGGACGAATACCGGGATCTGGTTGTTACCCAGAGTCCTTTGATCAATGAGCCGGTCAACCGTTTTTGTTTGCCACCGGAATCGATCGAGGATCTCGTTGCCAGGGTGAAGGTAAACCGTGTCCTGGGTGGCTACGTGGGGACCTGCCATCAGCGCTGCACGGGTTTGGACTGCCTTTCCACACTGGCCATAGTTACTTATGATATCGATCAGAAACACGGGACTTCATACAATAAGAATTTCCTGAAATTTTTGGAATACGTTCAGAAAAATGATCTGACCTGCAACGCGGGTGTAACGGATGTAAAAGGTGATCGCTCCAAGGGCCCCAGCAACCAGGAAGACAAGGATATGTATATACATGTAGTGGAGCGCCGCGAGGATGGCATTATCGTCAGGGGTGCCAAGGCTCACCAAACCGGTTCCCTTTCCTCGCATGAAATTATTGTCCTGCCCACCCGGGCGCTTCGTGAGGGGGATGAAGACTATTCCCTTTCCTTTGCTGTTCCTGCGGATACCCCCGGCCTAATTCACGTGGTGGGGCGATCTTCTTTGGATATGCGCGAAATTGATGGCTGTGATATCGGTAACGCCTATTATTCCAAGTACTGCCCCCTACTTATCTTTGATGATGTCTTTGTACCCTGGGAAAGGGTTTTCATGTGTGGCGAGATTGAATTTGCTACTGAAATGGTTTTACGTTTTTCATCCTATCACCGTCAAAGCCATGGCGGTTGCAAGGCAGGAAAGATTGATTGCATGGTCGGTACAGCGCTTTGCCTGATGGAATATAACGGTACCGCCAAAGCCAGTCATCATAAGCAAAAAGCCATTGATATGATCCACCGGGCTGAAACCCTTTATGGGTGCTGCCTGGCCTCTTCCTATGAAGGGAAAAAGGAGCCCTCCGGGACCTATTTCATCGACACGGTCCTGGCCAATGCCTCCAAAATTCATGAGGGCAAGGAGATGGCGGAGGCTACCCGCCTGATGATCGATATCTGTGGGGGATTTGTGGCAGACCTACCCTCGGATCGGGATATCGAAAACCCTGAAATCGGTCACCTCGTTAAAAAATATTTAAAGGGTGCGGATGGTTTTTCTG
>DUNV01000129.1 GCA_012839215.1 Bacillota bacterium | reverse complement strand
TAGCCGCAGCGGCGGCAGCCTTTTCCAGATTCTTTTTTATCCTTACCCTGTTGAGCTCTATTACCTTTTTTCTCACTTCCTTAATGTCCTGCCTGTCAAACTCATAGCCCAGTTCCTTGCCATAGGCGATTAAGGCATCTACATCTTCACCTATCTCTTTCATCCTTTTGGCTGCCTCTTCATTCGTTGTAACCATTTCCAAAAATTTGTTTAATTCCTCAATGCTCATTTATTTCCCTCCTTTATTTCATTCAAGGAGAGGGAATATGCCTTTCCTTGAATAAACTTCGTCAAGGAAACCGCCATCAAAAAGCCTTTGTACCACCGTGTTTAATACTATGGGATTTATGCTGTGTTCTTTCACCAGTTTTTCAGTTAGCTGAGCATAGGTACTATCCCCTGCGGCTATAAGCTCTCCCAGGGGCCCGCATTTTTCCCTCCCCTTGAAGTGATGGATCTGGTTGGGAGTTAACAGATCAAATCCATCCTCCGTGGGACGACATACTATGTCATCCCTAAAACGCAAGGGCTTGTTCATTGGAGGTGACAGGGGCATACTGCGTTCTACCATTGCTTGTATGACTTCCGGGAAATCATTTTCATCTTTATATCTGGATTCATCAAATACCCTGTAGCCATAAGGCCATTTTTTACTGATATAGCAGGGACTGAAAAGCTGTATGCTGCGATTTACCAGATTTATGTGAAAGCCGCTGGCGCACGCTATTGACCCCTGGGGGACTCTAAGTTCATGCTTATTTGTTATGTCTTTCTCCCCTTTAAGACCGTCAATCTCCTTCAGGATGCGCCCGCCGGCAACCTTTTGCCTTGGATTCTCCCTCATCTGCATCAGTAGTTCTATATCTATAAGTTCCATCGGGCTAAAGGCATCATGAATTTTATTCAGCATATCCAGTGACAGCACACTTAAACGGGGCCAGGGGTAAGGGCCCCTTTTATAATAGTCCAGCAACTGACGAACCCATGAAATATCATCGCCCACGGCTGTGGACGTACACAGAACTGCCCCTGTGAGTTCTTCATAATCATTGAGAAAATCAATATAATTGGGGTTGTCATGGGGCTCGGTGCAATAATAGGGCAGAGCCATGGCCGCCTGCTCTTTACCAAACAGGTCGATACAATGCTGTACAATGCGACGGAAATAATCTCGACTGGTATTATAGTCCAGAATTGCTTTCAATTTTTTGGTTGCAAAGGAGCAGAACCAGCAGCCTACACTGCAGCCCTCGCTTAGTTCAAAGGCAAAGACAGGGTGGCTTATTTGATAACCAAAATAGCCCAACTCGCTCTTTACTGATGCTATACGTCTTTTTCTCCAGGCGGCAAATTTTTTATTCTGCGGGACTGGCAAAGAATCCCATTTACATAAACACCTGCTGGAATAAATCCTTTGCAGGTACTTTCCCCACAACTCCAGGAGCGGATAACGGTCAACAACCTCCAGAATGCCAGTGTCAAGCTGCTCTTCGCGGTTTTTCTCCATAGCAATCATGTAGGCATAACCTTCATACGATGCTTCCCACAGGAAAGCTATATCCGGCAGGTCTAAGGTGACCCCTATTTTTCTGAGTCTTTCATTTTGAGCAGGAGTTATTTCGTTTTTTGTTACTGCCATCCGCAAAGCCCTATCGCCATTAATACATTCGAATAAACGCTTTAACTGGGCTATTTGATTTATTTCATTCCCTGTAAAGGATTCAAATACGTTCATTTGTTGCCCCTTCCCCTAATATTTGGTTTACATAAGGTAATACGTTTCAACCGGGCTTTTATTACAAAAAAACGTATTAAAATAACCAAACCATACAGCTGTTTTTTCCAATTGAGCGATAAAAAAAAAGCGGTAAAAAAACCGGTTCTTTATACCTTCCAAAATCTCCCCCTGCCGGGGTCCCCCTCTTAATTTTGATATCCAATTAGTTAATACGGGCGAGCCGCGTTTTCATTACACATTTTACGATAATTCATAAATAAAGAATACTATGTAATGCTGGCCGGCAAGCAGCCTTGCTGATTCTTTCTTAAATTTGTGTGTAATACTTTCTAATCAAGTTCGTATTTACCAATAAAAAGGATCTGAATCAGAGCAGGTGTGGAAATGAAACTGCAATCCTTTAATGAATGCAATGGTGCTGGAATTGGTCAATGGAGCATACCGGTTAGTGATAGTTATTTTAAAAGAGGAGGTTTTTTACTATGTCAGAAAAAGAAGCATATGATTTTTTTAAACGTTGCCAGGACGATAAACTGCTGGGAGAAGAAATTAAGAGTATTCTCGCCAGTAGCGAAAGAGAAGTTGCTCTAGTAAGAATTGCTGCCAGGGAAGGTTTTCATACTACTATCGAGGAATTAAAAACGATTGCTGAAAAAGCGCTCCAGAAAACCCTACCTAAATCATCGGAATTAGATGAGAAAGAGCTAGCTCTGGTTTCCGGAGGATTGAGTTATTCATGTGGTAAAGATTGCAAAGCCTGGGTGTGGTGTATTGCTTGTCCCCTGATTTCGGCTTTAAGGAAGTTATTTTGATAACTATTCCCAGATGCAATAAACACCAGGGTTAACCCTGGTGTTTTTTTGCGCTCTCTTTGCCGGGCCACCGTCCGGTAAAACTTAATTAGCCCTAGGCAAGCTGTCGCCTGGCTAACTCTGCAAAGACACCGTCCTGTTCCATCAATTCATTATAGGTACCGCTCTCCACAATCTTGCCCTTATCCATCACCAGTATTCTGTCACAGTTCATAACCGTACTGAGACGGTGGGCTATGATGATCCGGGTTGCCTTTAGCCGATCAAGACTTTCGCTGACAATGTCCTGGGTCCGGTTGTCCAGGGCGCTGGTGGCCTCATCAAAATAAATTATTCTAGGCCTGTTGACGATGGCCCTGGCGATCAAAAGCCTCTGTCTTTGCCCTCCGGACAGGGTGGTACCCCCTTCACTGACCACCGTATACATACCCATGGGCATATCCTGAATATCCCTGGTCAATACCCGCCATCCCGGCGGCTTCCCAGGCATCATCCATGGTCAAATTGTAATTGGCGCCTACAATGTTGGTAAAGATATCTCCGGCTATCAACCGGCCGTTTTGCAGCACCACTCCCAACTGCCTGCGCACAGACCGAATGTCCAGCTTGGCCAAAGCCTGACCGTTGTAGAAAACCTGTCCCGCATAGGGTTTTTCAAAACCCAGCAGGATCCGCAGCAGCGTGGATTTGCCACTGCCCGAGGGACCCACGATACCAATGTATTCGCCTTCCCGAACCAGTATGGAAACGTCATCCAAAACTAGAGGGCCGTCCTCCTTGTAACGGAAGGACACGTGGCTGACTTCTATGGCTCCGGTCAATTCACCGGCATCGCTTTTGGCCTCGTCATATTCAGGCAGGGTCTCAAGAATTGGTTTGGCCTTCTCATAGAGGGGCACGATCGCATTAACCGAGAGCAAGGACTGGCAAAGCACCATCATGGAGTTCATAAAGCTGACCAGGGCCGAGTTGAAGGCCACAAATGCATATTCCGGCACATCCGGACGGCGAATCCGGAGGCATCCGGACAGGTGTACCGGAATTATCCGGACAGCATTTCCGGTAGTATCCGGACACCTTGTCGAATATGTATTTTGATCTAAGGTTT
>DUNV01000128.1 GCA_012839215.1 Bacillota bacterium | reverse complement strand
TTTTTCATTTCCCGGTTTAAGGCTCCGATGCCGTTTTGAAAGCCGGTAGAATCTAAGGCAATCTTGACGTTTAGCTGCCCGATTTCTTTTGCCATTATTTCACCACCTTTGAGGCATAAAAAATAGCACCTGTTTACCAGATGCTGCTGATTAATCTCAACTTTTTATTTTGTTAATTTTTCAAAGGCCTTCCTGTGTTTAGCCAGTAATTCTTGAGCTATTTGTTCACTTCAGCACTCCCGCTGCCACCGTCTTTTGGGGCAGACAATTGCCGATACTACAATATATCTTCATATTTTCTTCTGCCATATAAAACCCGCATGACAACCACCTGCTTTTCTTCTTCATTTACAATGTAAAAGGCGATGTAATTATCTATGATTAGTTTGCGGTAACCCTTGCCTCTTAAAAATTCATCCTCCACATGGCTGCACGCAAATGGGAAATCGCTGAGTCTCATAATACCGGCTTCTATTTTTTCTAACAGACTATTTGCGGCTTCAGGGGCGTATAGCTCCCCGGTGATATAGCTGTATATTTTATCCAAATCCTCACGGGCCTTAGGGGTTAGTTTTACCCGGTAGTTACTTGTTGACATATTTTCTTCTCAATTCGGTAAAAACGTCCTCGGCATCAAGAAGAGGTTCGCCATTTTCAATCTGCCTTTCCGCTTCGGCTAATTTTGCATAAAGGTCTACCTTGGCCAGCTTTCTTTCATAGGTGTCTATGCTCATGATGACTAAATCCCCGTAGCCGTTTTTTGTTATAAAAATGGGCTCCTTTTTAGCATGGCAAAGCTCGGAAATCTTGGTTGTATCCCTTAAATCCTTTATCGGTCGAATTTCAGGCACAATATCAACTCCCTCATCAATATTATGCCTTTATTATAGCATAATTATGTTGTGACCTGCCATAGGAATTTGCCGAAGGATCTGGAAAGGGGAAAGTGGACAAGGCTGTTACAACACGCTGTCAATGTAGACCTTTTCTGTTCCTTGTTTTCGATTAAGTAACTGCAGGTAATACACAATATCCATGGAATCAATATCGCCCAACGTCCAGCCCTGTTCTAAAAGGGTCAGGTACAGCAGGTCGATGAATTCCTGGGGCTCCATGGCGTTCCCCGTTATTCGTTTTTTCCCGCGGTGGCTTCTCCCATAGCTCCCACCACTTCGTTGATGCACCTGGTGATGGTGGGAATTAAGTCTTTGGAAGCCAGGCCGTCATAGAGTTCATCACGGGAAAACTGACCGCCAAATAGCCCCACAATGTAATCCATTAATTTGTCCAGTTCCTTGGGGGAGATATTTTCAAAGTTTATCTCCTGAGATACGGCAATGGTTGTTCTCACCATTCGGGCGCTGATAGAGCCAGAGGTGTAGGTTTTATCCTGGCCGTTAATTTTTAATGTAATCTCCATGGTTTTACCCCCCTTTACTCAGCAATTACCGACGCTTCAAAGGCAGATACCGCTGCTGCCAAGGTGTCCAGTGCTGCATCCACCTGTGCTTGGGTAGCGTTTTCATCATCCACTACGGTCTGAGCAGCGTCAATGACGGCGCTGAATTCATCATAGACCGCTTGTGGGTATTCTCCAATGTCAGTACCGACAATTGCGTCACCCAATAATTCTTCAGCATCGCTAATGGCGGCAATGAGGGCAGTCTTGTTAGCTTCCACTACCGGAGTGGTATCGCCAGGCACTTTCTTGAACCAATCACCTGCCCCGGTGAAATCCTCACTGTCTTCATCCGCTGTGTGTTTCCACTGGCCGTCATGGACTCTGGCCATAAAAGTGAATTTTACCTTGGGTGTCTTGTGTTCTACGCTGTCCTTTTTGGTGGAGAAATCCTCGGCCATGGGCTGGGCCACACCTTTTAGGAGCC
>DUNV01000127.1 GCA_012839215.1 Bacillota bacterium | reverse complement strand
GGCAAGCCAAACCAAAGGATTAAACCAGTGCACGCAGAGCACCAAAAAGGCCAGGGGCTTGATCAGATGGTCAAATCTTTGAATATGTGTCTGTTCATGTTTAATGATATAACCTTTTTCCTTTTCGGCCAAGCCTGCTGGCAGGTAAATTTTGGGCCTGAGGAGGCCAAAAACGAAGGGTGTTTTCAGTCCTTTCATCTCATGGATATTGCCAATAATCGGTTCTGCTGATCCTAATTGCCGGTAGAGCCGGGTGGCTGTATAAATACTATATGTAAGCAAGAGGACCAGGCCGAGCAGCCATATCGCTTCACCCCAAGTGATCCACGCTTGCAGAGGGCTGGCGGCAACGCCGGCGGCTGGGAAGGCTGACCAAAGGCCGTGAGCCGTTTGTGCTGTCTGGCCGGCTGCAATCATGCCACCCTGGGCCTGTGGTACCAGGGCATAAGGTGCCTCCTGAGGCATAATATTTGTGCTGGGGGAAGTAAGAACAGCGGGGATAAAACTAAAAAAGCTTTCAAAGGAAAAGGGACAAACAAGTCTGAATAGCGCCACGGGCCACAGGGCATAAGAAAAAATCCTCGGTGCTTTTCTAAGCAGCAGCCGGGCCAGGATCACAAACAAAATTACATAAGAGGACGTAACGCTCATTTTTAGAACTTGCAAAAACAGTGTTTCCATGGCTAGGCCTCCTTTTGTTCGTCGATATGTTCATCAATAAGCCTTTGCAGTTCATCGATCTCCTGAACGGTTAGCCGTTTGACACTTGTGAATGCCGTCAGAAATCTTGGCAGGGAACCACCAAAGGTATCTTCGACATACTGCTTGCTTTGCCCGGCATAAAATTCATTCTTTTTTACAAGGGCCGCGACCACGCCGCCCCTATTTTCAAAAACCCCTTTATCCTGCAGACGTTTAAGCATGGTATAGGTTGTGGACTTTTTCCAGCGCAGTTCTGCTGCGCACAGTTTTACTAACTCCCCGGAAGGGATCGGTTCATGGGCCCAAATGATCTCCGCAAATTTGGTTTCCATTTTGGCAAGATTATATTTTTTTTGCATGATTGAAGAGGCAGCTCCTTTCAGGTTTATATGTTTTAGACCAGGCACGCCCAGTTTACAATGATTAGACTGTCTTGTCAAGGGGCGGGGCAAACTTCTTGTAGTTATTCCGGAAATAGCATCATGGTAATGAGGAATAACAACTGATTGGCGAAAACGAAACAAATGGGCGTATTATAAATATATTGAAAGAAGGCCTCGGTTTTTGGGTTTGTTGATCAACATGGATTGGCGGTTGACTTTTGGGTCTAACAGGATTAAACTATGGGGTGTAGTTTAATAGTATTAGACCTGGGAGAGGAAATACGAAAAATTATAAATTGGGCACCATGGAAACAAAATTTGCCGAGCTATAAGAACTTCAGCGCTTTGTTGAAGAAAGAAGGGTGAGTTCTAATGTGGATGTACACGCTGCTGCCAAAAATTCTTAATATGAGTTTAACAGCGAGCATCGTTATTGTCACTGTGCTGTTTGCCCGCGCCTTGCTGAAGAAGGCCCCGAAGGTATTTTCCTACGCTC
>DUNV01000126.1 GCA_012839215.1 Bacillota bacterium | reverse complement strand
CCGCCACACCATAAATCTCCTCCCCCGCGGAACATCCGGTCTTAATCACGCCTGTTCCGCTCGCCATATTCCCTTCCCCTGCCATCCCTTTATAGCTACATTATATTATACCTTCACCATACTGTTACGCAAGCCATACCGGCAACACCTGTCCGGGGTACTGCCCTGATTGTTTCCCGGCAAACCCAAGGCAGCCCGCCTAGATTTTAGGCGGGCTGCTATTAAGATTCTCCTATTCGTTTTCACCATGGGGTTTTTGGGGAGAGCCCTGGGGTTCCGCATTGTTTTGGGGGTGTTGATGCAAATCCTCGGGGGCCCCGGCCCTCGATAAATAATTCAGGGGTTTATATTCCTCCCGATCCATATAGACGCGAAACTGTTTTGGCCAATAATGACCCGTTGTCTCATGGAAGAAATAATATTTTATTGCTTTTTTCAGATCTATTTCTGCTGTAACGATACCCTCCTGATCATGTGGCAACGGGCCGCCCAAAAGCTTGCCAGTTCCTGATTCGATGATCGCCGACCAGGCATTTCCCACGCTGACGCCTTCTATCCCCACTGTCTCAAGAATTTCCTCGCTGACGACAGATTGGGTACAAATAACAAAAGTGTTATAGGCGATGGCGTGATATTTTGAACAAATTTCTGTAAGGGAAATATCCCAGGTTCCAAAGCCAACCCAGGAGGCAATATGAATCTGTTCCCCCATGGCAGCAAGGGTATAACCGGGAAGTGCCATGGTATGTTCCCCGCAAATCAACCCGCCCAAATTACCAAAAGGCGTCTCATAAATCCGATGAGTGCTTCCGTCCCCCTCTCCCCAGACTAGTTTTTCCGAACCGGTGGGCTTCAGTTTCCGGTGCTTGCCAATAATTTCCCCCTGGTTATTATAATATAGAAGAGTATTGTAAAGCGTTTTCCCCTCCCTTTCGCTAATACCGGCGACCACATAAACATTATTTTTGCGGGCAGTTTCCCCGATTTTCTTCGTAGTCTCACTGGGAATTTCGACAGAATTTTCAAAGAATTTTTGGGAAAAAGCAAGACCTTCCTTCATGTTTTTATGCCACGCCCAGTACGGGCCACCAGGAATAAATGTTTCGGGAAGAGCTATTAGCTCCGCACCTTCCCCAGCCGCCATTGCAATATAATCGCAAGCCTTCTTTGTACAGGCTTCCTGATCCAAAAACACGGGAGCCGCCTGAACTGCCGCCACCTTAAAAACTTCTTTTTTGCCTTTGTGATCCATTATTACTCTCCCCCTTAAATCATTTAATACCATAAATCATTTAATACCAATAAAGTGGGTAACTCCTTCTTTTATCAAGGTTATTCACTAGCAGGGCAATCAGCACAATTATTAATGCCCCGGAAGCGATAGGAATAATTGGCCATAAATAACTACCATTTGATGAAATAACCCCCAAGAGCGAAGTTGCCCCGGCCGGAGGATGCATCGTCCTCGTGATCAGCATGACCACAGTAGATAGCCCTACCGCCAAAGCCAGCGAAATACAGGTAAATCCTAAAACATTGAGGACGGCGACTCCCACAAAAGCCGAAAGCACATGCCCTGCCACCAGATTTCGGGGTTGGGAAAATTCTGATAGGTGATCCCCAAAAACTAAAACGGATGATGCCCCAAAAGGAACAATGAAAGCAAAAAGCCTTGCCTCGATACAAAGATAGGCAATTGCCAGAATAGCCCCCATGCTACCCAGAAAAGAAACCAACAGATAACCCGCCCCGGGAACTACGGCCTTGCATCTCGTCTGCCCCGCGCATTTTTGAAGAAAAGTTTTTTCTACTTTTACTTTTTTTATTTTTTTCTCCGGCTTGATATCATTCATTACTTGTGCACCCGATTTTTAAATAATTTTCGACCAGCAATCCCAGGAATTCGGTTTTTTCCCATACCACCCACTTGTTACTTGGTTCCCAGATGCATCGCTGTCACACCCCCCCAATAATTTTTAAAAGAGACATCTTTAAATCCTATTTCCTCCAGCATCTTTACCAATTTTTCTTTCTCTGGAAACGCCAACGTAGACTTGTACAACCAGTAATATTCCTGAAAACTTCCCACTAACAGCGCCCCCATTAGGGGAACAACAAAACGCAGGTAACAAAGGTACAGTGGCCTCATAATAGGCCAGGATGGTTTGGAGGTTTCCAAAATGGCAATTTTCCCGCCAGCTATTAAAATACGTTTTATTTCCTCAAGAGTCTGCAAATAATTTGCCACATTCCGCAGGCCAAACCCAATTGTGGCATAATCAAAGCTGCCAACTTGAAAAGGCAGCGATCTGACGTTACCTTTTATCAATGTGACATTATCCAGCCCTGAGCACCCCACCTTATGCCTGGCCTTTTCCAACATTTTTTCGCTAAAATCGATCCCATACACCTTGCCTCTAGGGCCAACTTCCGAGGCAATGGAGATCGTCCAATCACCGGTCCCACAGCACAGATCCAGGACCCTTGCTCCCTTTTTCAGATTTAGTTTCTTTAGGGCATCCCTACGCCATCTTTTATGTTGGAAAAGGCTGATTAACCCGTTGGCCAGGTCATATTTATCGGCTATTGTTTCGAATATTTGGTGCACCCGATCTTCCATTGCATTTTGGTACATTTTAATCCAAAACCCCCAACCCGTTCAAGGTAGGCAAAGCACATAAACCGCTGCCGCCGCTTAGTCACTAAACAAGAAACGATCCCAACAGCAAAGATAAGACCAGCAGTGCCCCATAGGTCAGATTAAGACGTCCAGCCAGGGGATCGGCATTTTGGGGGATGACAGCTTCCTTGACGAAGGTGTTCACCAAGCGCAAGGCCTGAGGGGCAGAAAGAAAAACAAGAAAAGCCCACGCAGGTAAAAAACCTAGCAAAATACCCATGCCATTAAAAAGGTAAACAATAAAGATCATGGCAATAAAGAGCTTTAGGGCTTTTTCCTTGCCCAGCCATGTCGCCACCGTCCTAATGTT
>DUNV01000125.1 GCA_012839215.1 Bacillota bacterium | reverse complement strand
GTGCTACCGCACCCTGTTTGACTACTGCGCCTTCAGGGGCCAGGTTGCCAAAGAGAACGGCAAGCCCTCCTTCACGCTTATAGGGATCCCTGAGAGTACGAATGATGGTCCCATCAGGAGCGGGAGCAGATTTAAAACCATCTTTTAATTTGGCGCCTGTCACAGCAGGCAACTCGCCATCGATTAGGCCGCCCCCATATAGTTCCTTAAGGATAGACTGGACCCCGCCGGCCCTATCCAGATCTGCCACAAAATGGGATCCCCCCGGGCTGAGAGAGCAGAGTTGGGCAGTATTTTCACTGATAACGTTGATCTCCTGCATCTCCCAGGAAACACCCAGTTCAGCTGCGATGGCCGGGAGGTGCAAGATAGTATTGGTCGAGCAGCCCAGGGCCATATCCACGGCAAGTGCATTGCGAAACGCCTGGGGAGTCATAATGGCTGAAGGTCTGATATCGTTCTCTAATAGTTCGATGATTTTCATCCCTGTTTCCTTGGCCAGCCTGAGACGCCGGGCCATCACAGCCGGGGCTGTCCCATTGCCGGGCAGGGCCATGCCCAGGGCCTCCGTCATACAGTTCATGGAATTAGCCGTAAACATGCCGGAACAGGAACCACAGCCGGGGCAAGCGGCCAGTTCCAGTTCGCCAAGCTCCTCTTCGCTCAATTTTCCAGCTTTGACAGCCCCAACTGCCTCAAATACATTGCTGAGGCTGACCCTGCCCTCCTGGAAATCACCAGGCAGCATTGGTCCACCGCTGATAAAAATAGAGGGAAGATCGAGCCTTCCGGCAGCCATGAGCATCCCTGGAATTATTTTGTCACAGTTGGGGATAAAAACCAGGGCATCGAAACCATGCGCCAGGACCATGGCCTCCACCGTATCGGCAATCAGTTCCCTGCTGGCCAGGGAATATTTCATGCCCGTATGGCCCATGGCAATACCATCGCAAACACCTATGGTAAAAAATTCGATTGGTGTCCCGCCCGCGGCATATATTCCGGCCTTGACAGCGGCGGAGATCTTGTCCAGGTGCACATGCCCGGGTATTATTTCATTATATGAATTGACGACACCGATGAGCGGTTTATCCAATTCCCGGGGATGATAGCCCATCGCATAAAATAAAGAACGGTGTGGTGCCCTTTCCAGTCCTTTTTTAACCAGATCGCTTCGCATAAATATTATCTCCCTTTCATAAATAATCTTTTTTAGTTAACCTTTTTAAACAAAACTTACACCATTATTTTGCGCATAGATATGAAATTTTTCCATGAGCAACTTTGTCAGTTTCCCAGGTTTTCCATCGCCGACAGAACGTCTATCCACAGTGATAACGGGGATCAGTTCGGCTGCCGTCCCCGTTAGAAAACATTCCGCGGCCACATAAAGATCGTGGCGTGTAAAGGGTTGCTCCTCCACGATCATACCGTCCTCACGGGCAAGCTCGATGACCGTATTGCGCGTGACCCCTTCCAGTATGCCGATATAAACCGGGGGAGTTAGCAACCGGCCTTTTTTATCGACAATAAAAATATTAGAACCGGAGCCTTCCACGACATAGCCCTGGGAATCCAACATAATGGCCTCCATGGCTCCTGCCTGGGCTGCCTCCAATTTAACAAGAATATTGTTTAGATAGTTTAAGGACTTTATCCTGGGTTCAAAGGTATCATGGCTGCGCTGGCGGGTAGCCGAGGTAATAACTTCCAAGCCATGATCATAATGTTCCTGGGGGAAAAGTGAAATATGATCAGCAATAATGACCACCGTGGCGCGCGAACATTTCCTCGGATCGAGCCCCAGATCGCCGACGCCCCGGGAAACAACGATGCGGATATAGGCATCGCTCAAGTTATTTTTGCGCAGGGTTTCCATCATCGCTGCAGCCATTTCATCCTGGGAAATGGGAATATCTAGTAAAATATGATGAGCGGACTCGTACAGTCTTTCCAGGTGCTCATGCATTTTAAACACCTTCCCGTTGTAGGCGCGAATCCCCTCAAAAACACCATCTCCGTACAAATAACCATGATCAAACACAGAAATTTTTGCATCTTCCTTGGCAATATAGGCCCCGTCGATATAGATCTGCACGCTCATCGCCAGCCTGTCTTTCGTAGAATATGAAAGCCAGGCCTTCACCTCCCCTTTTATTTTGCGTTGCCTTGTCTAATTTATAGAAAAGCCCCTTCATCCTTTTTACCAGGGACGAAGGAGCCGTTTCTCCGCGGTACCACCCTTTTTGCCTCTAATTTTAGGCCACCTCAGCTACAATTTACCAGTTAACGGGCATGCCGTCCTGCCCTAATAGAGAAAGCCCTTTAAAAAAATAAACCGTCTTTTTCAGGCAGGAACTCCAGGGTGACGAAAAAGTCATCTTCCCGCCGCCTTTACAGCAACCGGCGGCTCTCTGCAGGGTAAAGTAGGCTTCTCATATCCCCATCATTGTTTTGCGAATATTTAATTGCTATTAATTATATATGCAAGGGATTCTACTTGTCAATAAAAATTCCTTTTCATCCTCACCGCTTATGGATGGGCTATTATTTTATATCCCCGGGGCAATTGTTTTGCGATTGCCCTTCATCCTCAGGCAACAGGATAAACGATATACTGTTCATCTTCTATTATAGAAAGTGTCTCATCCACGGTATAAATATTTTCCAGGTTAGGTTCCGGGCCGGCCTGCAAAATTCCATTCCCGGCTCCGGGATTGCCGGTTTTTTTTGAGCCGGCAGCACCTTTTTTCCTGTCCTTGAATAGGGCCATGGCCTGTTGGGGAAAAAGAATATAGGAAAGTATGTCTTCCTCCTTTTCCAGGTAATCGCCCAATTCTTCCCTGGCCCTTTCCATTTGCGGTTCGAGTAGGTCAGCCGGCCTTCCCTGGAAGGGTTCCTCACCTCCCAGAACTTTTTTCAATAAATCAGGATCGATCTCCCCCGGAGGTTTGCCATAGAGACCTTTGAGATAATTTTTTACCTCCGTGAGGGTGACCTTATAGCGCTCCCCGGTAAGAACATTCATTACTGCCTGCGTCCCCACAATCTGGCTCGAAGGTGTCACCAGCGGTGGGTAACCCAGTTCCTGGCGGACGCGCGGGACCTCCCGCAAAACTTCATCCATAAGGTGCGAGGCATTTTGCGCGGCCAACTGGGAAGCCAGGTTGGAAATCATGCCGCCGGGAATCTGATAATTGAGTACGGCTGTGTCGACGCCAACCTCCAATGGAACTTCATAATTTCCACGAATTTTTTTGAAATAGTCGCCAATGCGGGCAATGAGTTCCGGATCAAGCTCTGTATCATAGGGCGTGTGGCGCAGGGCGGCTACGATAGTGTCGGTTGCCGGCTGGGAGGAACCCTGCGCCAGGCTGGCAGCGGCAGTATCGACCACATCGCAGCCGGCTTCAATAGCCTTTAGATAGGCCATGGAGGCCATACCGCTGGTAAAATGGCAATGTAGCTGTACGGGTATCTTGATGCTACCCTTAAGTTTAAGGACAAGCTCAAAGGCATCGTAAGGAGCAATAAGCCCGGCCATGTCCTTAATGCAAAGGGAATCTGCCCCCTTTTTTTCCATCTTGACAGCCAGATCGACGAAATGGTCAATACTGTGCAGGGGGCTAATGGTATAGCTAATTGTTGCCTGAACATGCCCTCCTGCAGCTTTGACGGCACGCATGGCCCTTTCCATGTTGCGGATATCATTGAGAGCATCGAAGACACGGACGATATTGATACCGTTTTTAACGGCCGCTGCAGCGAAGGCATCGACGACATCATCGGCATAATGACGATAGGCAACCAAATTTTGCCCGCGCAGGAGCATCTGTAACTTTGTTTCCGGGGCGGCCTCCTTAATCCTTACCAGCCTTTCCCAGGGATCCTCCTGCAGATAGCGCAGGCACGTATCGAAGGTGGCTCCACCCCATACCTCCAGGGAATGATAGCCTACCCGATCGATTTCCGGTAAAATGGGCAGCATATCCTTTAGATGCATCCGCGTCGCCATGAGAGATTGGTGTGCATCCCGCAGGGTAGTATCAGTGATTCCGATTTTTTTTCGTTTTATTTGCAAGCAGTTTACCTCCCTTGCCTATGATTAAAGATGGGCAATATCAAAACTAATATTGATTGATGGTAGAAAAAAAAGATGTGGCTACGCCTAACGGCGGACATAATCTGCCGCTGATCGACCGGCCTGGCCGGCCAGGAAAAGAGTTTCACTGAGGGCCATCCCCGGAAGCATCCCCTCACCGTGCAGCCCCCCGGAAATTTCTCCGGCAGCATAAAGCCCCAAGATAATTTGGCCATCCCCTTTTTTCACTTCGCCAAGGGGGGTAACAGAGAGCCCGCCAGGTGTATAATCCACACCTATTTTTACCACAGATACATAGTATGTATTTTGTAAAGGAAAAGGTGAGTCCTCCCCCAGCCCATACAGATTTGCCAGTTCTTCCAGGGTGGCGCTTTCCTGAAAAAAGGCCTTATTTTGCCGGGCGGTTTCTTCAGGAGCTAAAATAAAAACCCTATCCTTTGGCGATCCCAAAATAAAGTCAGCAATTTCCTCCAGGGAGTGGGTCCCGGGTAAAACCTGCCCCCTGCTATTAAAAAAAAGGGTATCCTGGAGGTTCTTGGGGTGAAGCTCCTTGTAATTGCCCTGCAATGGATTATATAATAACATTTTTTTACCAAGATAATCCGTTTGCAGAAAATCGGCATCCAGCCCAATGGCCAGATCCAACCCCCGGCCTTTTTGCCCGGGGCGCAGGCTAATAAGGTTACCCTGCGGAAGATATCTATGATGGTGATAAACGTTGCCGCTATAGCCTCCATCGGCCAGGATAACCCCTTGTGTATAAAAGCAAAAAGTCTCCTTCTTATCGTTTTCCAAAATAATTAGTTCTATCCTATCTGTATTTTCACCCTGTGTAAAATGGATCTCCCGTACCTTTTCCGGGCGAAAGATTATGCCTGTTTTTTCCGCCTTTTCAAGAAGCTGTTCCCCAAATATTTGTCCGGCAGCCGCCTGGGAGGCAAAATGTAAATAGGGTCTTTTTAGTGCATCCGGAATATCGCTAAAATCGACCCCGCCGTAATAAAGTGCCAAATCATATAACAAATCCGCCTCGGCAGTAAAGGCCTCCAAAAGCAGGGGATCAGCTACTCCCTGGCCTGCCTCCCGAAGCGCTGTTTCCAGATCCTCGGCCGTAAAAACAATTTCCTGTTCAAACTGGGGCGGGGTTGAACTGGCGGCCAAACCCCCGGAAACAAGAAAAGCTGTGTCCCCGAGCAGCTCCTCCCCATTGGGAAATAGAAAAACTTGTGCCCCCGCACCAGCCCCTTCCAATGCGGCAATAAATGCGGCAGTGGTCCCGCCAATAACTACCAGGTCCCCTCCCTGGGGAACTATAGGTATTTCCACATTTTTTTGCAAGGCAACCTGGGAAATAAAAAAGATAGTAATAAAAAGAATCAGCAACAGTGTCACTGCCGCTGAGGTGCCTTTTAACCGCAACATTATTTTTTCCCCCTCGCTATGGGCGGATCATTGTTCCCTGGAAAGAACAGCGATATTACCCACCTTATCCTCCGGGGACAGCCGAATCAGGGTAACCCCCCGGGCATAGCGGCCCTGAATGGGCACCTGGGAAACTTTTCCCCGGATGATATTCCCCCGGGCACTAATAATAATAAACTCCTCTTTTTCCGTCACCAGATGAACTCCGCATAAGGAACCCGTTACCTCGCTGGTTCTGAGGGCAATAGTTCCCTTGCCACCCCGGTTTTGCGCGCGAAATTCATCAACCCTGGTCCGTTTTCCAAATCCCTTTTCTGTTGCCAAAAGAAGTTTTACATCCTGGCCAGAAACAAGGTTCATGCTAACTACCTGATCATCATCGTTGAGAGTGATACCTTTGACACCCTGGGCCGTTCTGCCCAGGGGGCGCAGTTGCTCCTCTGAAAAACGGATCAACTGGCCCTTGGCCGTAGCCAGCAGGACATCGACATCATCACTTGCTTCGGGTATTCCTTCCCGGATATGTTTTACGGAAATTAGCTCATCATTTTCTTTCAGTGCCAGGGCAATAAGTCCGGAACGTCGTGCCTGCGCATATTCACTGAGGCGGGTCTTCTTAACGATCCCTTTTTGCGTGGCCATAATAATGAAGTCCTTTTCCCCATATTTTGCCAGCATAAACACAGCTGTGATGTATTCACCGCTTTCCAGGGGAAGAAGATTAATAATGGCTGTTCCCTTGGCCAGGCGCCCTGCCTCCGGAATCTCATAAACCTTGATGGGATAGACTTTGCCACTGCTGCTAAAACACAGCAATTGATCCCTCGTCGAAGAGACGAAAACATGTTCCACAAAGTCGCCGTCGCGAATTCCATGGGCCATCATCCCCCGGCCACCCCTATGTTGGCTGCGGTAGGTTGACAAAAGAATTCTTTTTACATAGCCCTGGTTAGTCAGCGTAATGACAACATTTTCCTCGGGGATTAGATCCTCCAGATCGATTTCCCCTTCATCGGGCACAATTTTTGTTTTTCTTTGATCACCAAATTTTTCTCTAACTTCTGAGAGATCCCTCTTGATTTCCCTTAAAATAAGCGTCTCATCGGAGAGAAGCGCCTCTAGGTAGGCAATTTCCTCCATCAGTGAACGATATTCTTCATCGAGTTTTTGACGTTCAAGTGCCGTCAGCCTTTGCAAACGCATATCCAGAATGGCCTGTGCCTGTTTTTCGCTTAGATCAAATTCCTGCATCAGACCCTGGCGGGCACTGCTTACATCGGCAGAGCCCCGAATCAAGGCAATAATACGATCCAGATTATCCAGCGCAATGCGCAAACCCTCGACAATATGTGCCCTGTCTTTAGCCTTGCGTAGCAAAAAGATAGAACGCCTCGTCACAATTTCTTTCTGGTGCCCGAGGTAGGCGCTGAGCATCTCTTTGAGGTTGAAAATTTTCGGTTTTCCATCGATGAGCGCCAAAAAAATTATACCAAAACTTTGTTGCAGCGGGGTAAATTTATAGAGCCTGTTGAGGATGATCCGGGGATTGGCGCCCTTGCGTAGTTCCATTACAATTCTGACCCCATCACGATCCGATTCATCCCTTAGTTCCGCCAGGCCATCAATTTTTTTCTCCCTAGCCAGGTTGGCTATCCTTTCCATTAATCTGGCTTTATTTTGCTGAAAAGGTATCTCCGTGATCAGCAGCCTATCACGGCCTTCCTTGGTTTTTTCAATGACCGTCTTACCCCTCATCTTGATGGTTCCACGACCAGTTGTATAGGCCTTTTCAATGCCTTTTAGGCCAAGAATGATACCCCCCGTGGGAAAATCGGGGCCCTTGATATGCGTAAGGAGTTCCCCTATGGAGATATCCGGATTTTCTATAATGGCATTAATGGCATCAATGGTTTCCGTAAGATTATGTGGCGGTATATTTGTGGCCATGCCTACAGCAATACCCGACGAACCATTGGCCAGAAGATTAGGAAAACGTGAGGGCAAAACGACAGGTTCCCGCAGGGATTCATCGAAATTTAAACCAAAATCGACAGTTTCCTTGTCCAGATCCCTTAACATCTCCATGGCCAGGGGCGTCAGCCTAGTTTCTGTATAACGCATGGCCGCCGCGGCATCCCCATCCATGGAACCATAGTTGCCCTGCCCATCGACTAGGGGGTAGCGGCTGTTAAAATCCTGGGCCATGCGCACCATGGCATCGTAAACAGCTGTATCTCCGTGGGGATGGTATTTTCCCAGCACTTCACCTACCAGACGGGCAGATTTTTTATGCGATTTGTCAGGAGTAAGGCCCAGATCCTGCATGGCGTAAAGAATGCGCCGGTGTACCGGTTTGAGTCCATCCCGCACATCGGGCAATGCACGGCTGACGATCACGCTCATGGCATAGTCTAAAAATGAACTTTTTACTTCTTCATGAAGGGCAATAGATTGAATTTTTTCTTCGGGCATAACTCAAAAACCTTCCCTATATAGTTTTTACTAAAAATCTAAATTGCGAACTGCCAACGCATTATCTTCGATAAATTTTCTTCTGGGCTCGACCTTTTCCCCCATGAGGATAGTAAAGATATCGTTGGCTTCAATAGCATCGCGCATTTCCACCTGCAAGATTGTTCTGGTTTCCGGGTTAATCGTTGTTTCCCAGAGCTGTTCAGGATTCATCTCCCCCAGGCCCTTGTAACGCTGAACTGAGGTCCCTTGCCTGCCAATCCTCTCCATAAGGTCTTCCAGTTCTTCTTCACGGTAGAGATAGTAGTCCTTCCTATTTTTGGTAACCTTATAGAGCGGCGGCTGGGCAATAAAAATATTGCCCATGGAAACGAGGGGTTCCATATAGCGGAAGAAAAAGGTTAGCAAAAGAACCCTGATATGTGAGCCATCAACGTCGGCATCGGTCATAATAATAATTTTGCGGTAGCGCAGTTTTTCCATGTCAAAGTCCTCTCCGATTCCTGTCCCGATGGCCGTGATTAACATGCGGATTTCCTCGTTGGCTAATATTTTATCCAGTCTGGCCTTTTCAACATTTATTATCTTGCCCCTCAGTGGCAGTATGGCCTGAAAATTTCTGTCACGCCCCTGCTTGGCGGAGCCCCCGGCGGAATCGCCTTCCACGATAAATACTTCGCTTTCATCCGGATCCTTGCTGGCACAGTCGGCCAGTTTGCCGGGAAGATTGCTAAATTCCAATGCATTTTTTCTTCGCGTCAGCTCCCGGGCTTTCCGGGAGGCCTCCCTTGCCCTGGCCGCCTGCAGGGCCTTATCAAGAATTTTTCGGGCCATGGGGGGATTTTGCTCTAAGATAGCACCTAATTCTTCCGTGAGAATACCGTCCACAATTCCCCTTACCTCTGGATTACCCAGACGAGTTTTTGTTTGGCCCTCGAACTGCGGGTTCAAAATTTTAATATTGATGATACCTGTCAGGCCTTCCCTAATATCCTCACCCAGGAAATTATCCTGGTTTTCCTTTAAAAAACCCGACTTTCTGGCATAATCATTGATCAGGCGGGTGAAGGCACTTTTAAAAGCCGCCTCATGGCTTCCGCCCTCCTGGGTACGGATATTATTGGCAAAGGAATAGATCATCTCGCTAAAACCCGAATTATACTGCAACGCTATTTCAACCCAACAATCATCTCGTTCCTTTTCAAAATAGATGGGTTCCTTGGGGTAAACCTCCTTATTTTTATTTAGATATGTGACGAAGGAGGAAATACCACCCTCATAAACGAAGGTATCGTTTTTCTGTTTTTCGGGGCGATGATCCTGCAGTTCAATCGTTATTCCCTTATTTAAAAATGCCAGCTCCCGCAATCTTTGGGCCAGGATCTGGTAATCAAAAGTAATATCCTCAAAGATTGATGGATCAGGATAAAAGGTGACCGTAGTACCTGTCCCGCTTGATTTACCTTTCTTTTCAACCGGGGTTACAGGAACCCCTTGTTCATATCTTTGCCGATAGATCTCTTTGTTACGGCTGACCTGTACTTCCATCCATTTGGAAACTGCATTGACAACAGAGACCCCAACCCCGTGGAGACCACCAGCAACCTTGTATCCCCCTCCGCCAAACTTACCACCGGCATGCAAAACAGTCATGACAACTTCCAGGGCGGACCTTTTTTGTGAGGGGTGTTCCTTGACGGGAATTCCCCTGCCATTGTCGGTGACGGTAATACTGCTGTCCTCATTTATTTTTACCTTGATAAGCGAACAAAAGCCGGCCATAGCCTCATCGATGCTATTATCCACCACCTCAAAAACGAGATGGTGTAATCCCCGGCTGCCGGTTGAGCCAATATACATACTGGGCCGTTTTCTGACAGCTTCAAGTCCCTCCAAAACTTGAATTTGATTTTCATCATAAACGCCGATATTTTTCTCACTCATAACCAATCCTCCCACAAACTGTAAGAAAGAAAAGGACAAGGCCTAATCATTAACAATCATTTTGTTTACTCTTTTCTGTAAAGTCAAGGGCGAAATTGGGGAATAACAAACCTTTTCAGTGGTAATAATGAACGAATTACGGCTTTGTTCCCCCTTGCTGCCCAGATTTCCACCGGGAAAACTTTGCAAAAACATCTTATTCGTCAGATTGTCTTTTAACTCCATGCTAAAGATGCCAATTATCTCATCCATGGAAATAACTTTTGAGTTACCAATATGTAAATACATTTTACCCCTCCAGCAAAACAGTTTTTGTGTTTGCAGATATCAAAGATTATTATGCTCAGTTTTTCCCAGTCTTAAATTATTAAACAAACCACCAAAATCCCTCAGTGCCCGAAATTCGTCCTCTGGTTGGATCAGCGCAGGTTCTTTTTCACTGACAAAAACAATATAACGCAAGAGTAACCTTTTTAAAATGTTTTCATGATCTCCTGCCTGTAATCCTTCATCATCAACAAATTTCATGATTCTATCAAAACAATCTTTTCTAATTTTTTCCTTGCAGAATTTAAATAATTCCTCGCCGGGAAAATAATTAATCTCTTTACTGAGCTTTGTGAAGGAAAGCCAGGGCCTTTTATGAAAAAATGTTTTTAGGGTTTCTATCCAACCTAAAGCCTGTCGATAACAGATGGGGCAAAGTTTACTGTTCATCTCGCTTTCATAACAAGGCAGTCCACATATCCGGCAGGGGATGGCGCCTGATTCGAGCCTGGCCTTTTGCTGCAGATAGAAATGATTTAAGAGATTGCAAAATCTATCACGGTAGGAGGAGGGCGCCGACCTGACAAGGTTAGATATCCTGTTTCTTTCGTGTAGATTAAGCAATATTTTTTTTCTGTTTGGCTCAACCGGGTAAGGTTCTATTTTATTTAGTGAGGATCCCCCGTTTTCCTGCGCCCGTTTGATGTTCCCGGCATTGATCATCTTCATGCTTTTAATAATATCTGAACCGATGATTTTATTATAATCGGCTATTATTTTGGGCTGTAGTGTTGTCAAATGGTATAACCAATTGCTATCACTTACCTCAACCCAAAGCACACCTTTTTTTAAAAATAGGGGATGGGCATAGCGGCAAATATGTTTGCCAACTACATCCGGCCATTTTTGCAGCCATTTTTTTTGCCTCAACTGTTCCTTTATACCAATCTTATCTAAATAAGACTCCATTGCCTGTGCAAATTTGTCCATGTAGCAGTCACACCCAGTCTACAACTATCTTTTAGTGAACGGTTTCTATCCTGCCCTCGTTTATTTTTAAAAGCGAGTAAGGAGCCTTTTGGTTTAAAAAACTATCTTTCAAGACTTCATGCAGGGTATGGGTAATAAAAATCTGCTGGGCCTCCTGGAAAAGGGCAATACATTGTTTTCTTCTCGTGTAATCCAACTCAGAAAAAATATCATCCAAGATAAAAATAGGTTTTTCGTAATTTTTGCTGTAAAATTGAATTTGGGCGGCTTTAAGGGAGATAATGGCACTTCTTTGTTGCCCTTGGGAAGCAAATCGCTTGGCTTCCTTTCCACCCAATAAAAAAGTAAAATCATCTTTATGAATACCAACGAGGGAAAAACCCTTTTCACTTTCCTGATGTGTCGCTCTATCAATTTGCAGGGCCATTTCGTTTTCGATCTCTTGAAGATTATTCATTATTTCCGGATCGATGGTAACACCCGGGTGATATTCCAGCATCAAGGTACTGTTTTTTCCTTGTCCAAAGAGATGCGCAAAATTTTTTGCGGCAAACTGGCCCCAAATGGAAAGAAGACGGGCCCTCTGTTGTAGAATGCGGCTACCAAAGTAGATAATCTGTTTATTCCAGGGTGTAAAAAGTCCCCTGTCAACCTTTTTTTTCAGCTTATTAATTTTTAACAGACTATTTTTTTGACGCAAGGCTTTTTTATATCTTTGTAAACAATCGCGATAAAAAGCGCTAAGTTGTCCTATTTCTCTATCGAGAAAGCCCCGGCGTTCTTCAGGGCCACGTTTAATGAGATCGAGATCATCCGGGGAAAAAAAGACAACAGGGCAAAAATCAAAATCTTCCCCTTTTTGCAATAAAATACCGTTAATTTTGCAAACTTTTCGCCTTTTCCCAACCTCGTAGCCTATTTCCACCTTATGTATCCTGTTTTTAAAAACAATATTTCCCTGTAAAAAATAATATGGCTTGTTCCAAAGGATCATATCGCTCTCTCTGAAAGCACGAAAGGACTTTCCCAAACAAAGATGGTAGATGGCCTCTAGAAGATTGCTTTTACCTTGTGCATTGGCACCTTGCAGGATGGTAAGCCCTGGCTTAAAACGGACCATTTCCTTTCTAAAATTGCGGAAATTTGTCAGCTGCAGATCCTTGATAAACAAACAGGGCACCCCTTAGGTAAATTATTATTAGAGAACATTTTTTTCCGTTTTGATAGGCAGTACCAGGTAACGATAGAGAAAAGGGTTATCCCCCTTTCTTTTATCTTGTAAAAATATACAGGGTCCCACTGATCCATTAAATTCAATGTGGGCAACATCATCATCGAAGTTTCTCAGAAAATCAAGAAAATATTTGGCATTGAGGAAAATTTCATCAAGATTTTCCCCTTTTTTATTTTCAAGGAGGAGTTCCTCGTTCATTATACCCAATTCTGATGCTGCACTGATCTTGATAAACTCATCATCTATCCTCAGCGTGATCATTTGACTGGGGCCTGATGATAAAAGTGTTGCTCTTTGAACCATTTTTATCATCATTTCAGTATTGACCCATATGGTTGTGGATTGGGAGGCAGGAAAAACATTTTTTAAATCAGGATATCTGTCACTGAGAAGCCTGCTGGAAAAAATAAAGTTTTTATAGCAGATAATTAGTTCATTTTCCTCAAAATAACATTTGATTTCGTCACCGGAATCCTCGATAACCTTTGCTATCTCAATTAGTACCTTTCCGGGGACCAACAATCTAAATGGCTTAACCCCACTCTCTATTATATATTCTTTTTCATAAAGAGCCAAGCGATAGGTATCTGTAGCCAAAGCATAAAGGATTTTTTCATCCGCTAACAATTCCAGTAAAATTCCCTTAAAAGCCGGTTTGCTCTCATCCTGGGAAACAGCAAAGGTAACCTTTTTTAAGATATTTAAAAATTCTTTGGAGGTAAAATGCAAACAGGTCCAGGAAGACCACTTTTTTTCATCAGTAAAGGCTGGGTATTCATCAGGGTCTATCCCGTATAAAGAAAAATTGCTTTTGCCACTGGATATTTCTATTCTTAAACTTTCAGGGTCCATTTCTATTTCTACATATTGATCTGGCAGTTGTCTTAGGATATCCACAAACTTTTCCTGGATAAGAACGTGACCCGTCTTTATGATTTTCAGATCATCCAATTTTGCCCTGATACCCAGTTCAAGATTGTTGGCAATAACCAAAAATTCATCTTTTTTGGCCTCCAGAAGAAACCCTTTGAGAATTGGCATAGGGGTTCTGACGGGAAGAGCCCTTTGTACGACAGAAAAAACTTCAAAGAGAAGATCTTTTTTGGCTATAATGTGCATTTCTTGTCCCCCTTAAAAATTAGTTAACAAATAACTACTAGGATTTAATATTTTAATATAAAAAGTAATAATAATAGACTCTGTGAATATGTGGAGAATTGATCTCCACAGGCATGGCATAAGGGTTTAAGCAAGGAAAATATTGTGGATAAGATCTGATTAATTATTAACATGTTAACAGATTATAATAATTGGAAGAAAAAATGATACTTTTCCACATGATATTGGCATCCAATAAACATAGTTATCCACATTAATTATTAAAAAAATAAAAGGTTTTTGATTTCTTTAATTGTGCGCTTTAAACTTTCATCTTTTTTAAGATCGTTAAATATTTTTTTGTGGGCATGAATAACAGTGGAGTGATCCTTTCCACCAAACTTGTCGCCGATTTTTAGAAGGGGAAGATCCGTCAGTTCCCGGCTAAGGTACATGGCAATATGCCTGGGAAAGGAAATATTTTGCGTTCTTTTTTTGGATTTGATATCTTCCATTTTAATTTTAAAATAGTTGGAAGTTGTTAGGATAATCTTGTCGATCGATATATTCTTACTTTTTCCTGAGGAAAAGAAATCCTTAAGGGCTTCTTCAGCCAGGGAGAAGGTGATTTGCTTGCCTTCCAGGGAACTATGAGCAATGATACGGATTAATGCTCCTTCGAGTTCCCTTATATTCTTTTCTATTTTCTGGGCAATAAAGAGGAGAACATCATCGGGAACGATGATACTTTCACGGAGGCTTTTCTTTCGTAAAATGGCAATTCTTGTTTCCAGATCAGGCGGTTGGATATCAGTAATGAGGCCCCATTCGAAACGGGAACGAAGGCGATCCTCCAAGGTGGGAATTTCTTTGGGAGGCCTATCGCTGGAAATGACGATTTGTTTATTGTTTTCATGAAGTGCATTAAACGTATGAAAGAATTCCTCTTGTGTTTGCTCTTTTCCTGCCAAAAACTGGATATCATCGATAAGTAAAATATCGATATTTCTGTATTTATTTCTAAAATCAACTGTTTTGTTGTCACGAATGGCATTGATAAAATGATTCATAAACTTTTCCGAGGAGAGATATGCTACTTTTTCGCTTGTATTGTTGGAAATAACATAGTGGCCAATAGCATGCATCAGGTGTGTTTTTCCAAGGCCGGCTCCACCATAAATAAAAAGAGGGTTGTAGGCTTTGGAGGGGGATTCGGCCACAGCCAGGGATGCTGCATGGGCCAGTCTATTGCTTCCCCCGATAACAAAGCTGTCGAAGGTATACCTGGGATTGAGCCATTTGCAGATGCCGGACAGATCTTTAACACGGGCGGGGCTCTCTTTTGTCAAATGATTAAAGTACTTGGGGGGAAAAAAGCCAGCAGTATCTGCTGTCTTTTTTTCATCGAATTCACTTTTTTGCGGAGTGACAAAATATATTTTTATATTTCCTATATTTTCCAGAACCCTGGAAATATTGCTTTGGTAATGATTCTGTATCCAATTTTTAGTAAACTCGTTGGGAACCTCCACGATTAGGTTTTGACCTTTCAGATCCAGAGGACGTGTTGTTTTTAACCATGTCTCGAAACTGGGTTTACTTAGCATATTTTCCATCTCAGAAAGGAAGGAACGCCAAATTTCTGCCAGGTGCTCGTCCATAAAAATAAAAACCTCCAAATAAAAGTTATTCACAAAATACAATAATTTATCCACAAAAAATGTGGATAAACTGCTGTATAATAGTCTGATAATTTCTTATGGAACAATTAAATAATAGCAAGAAAAGGACGGAGCTGCAAATGAAGAAAAAAAGGTGAATGAAGATGATAGATGCCAAAATATTCAAATATCATTGAATACCTGTTGGATAGTCACTTTTATCTTTTTAAAAATATAAATCACATTTAAGGGATTGTTGACATCTTTTTAAATGATAAGTTATAATCAGGCAAGAGTTTAGCGCAATTAACAAGGATATTTAAAGAAAAGGGGTTTAATAAGTGAAAAGAACATACCAGCCCAAAAAAAGGAAGAGGCAACGTTTACATGGATTTAGAAAGAGAATGAGAACGCTTTCCGGCAGGAGAATCATCAAGAGAAGAAGAAAGAAAGAAAGATCGAGGATAACTGCTTAAAGGAATTTTTTATGAGCAAGATAAATAAGAGGGGCAAATCACCAAAGGTTGGCAGACTGAAAAAGAATTTTCAGTTTCAAAGAATTTACCGCCTGGGGAAATCTTTGTCAACAAAGAACATGATACTTTTTTTTAAAAAAAACGGCGGTCACGATAATAACCTTGGGATTTCGATCAGTAAAAAAATTGGAAACAGCGTGCAAAGGCACCGTTTGAAAAGGATTTATAAAGAAGCATTTATGAATTTTAAAGATGTGGTGAAAGAAGGTTTCGACTTCATAATTGTGGCTAGAAGAGGAGCTGGACATATTTTATACGCTGATGCGGTTAATGATTTAAACAAAATTTTGTCCAGGGGAAAACTTGTCAGATGAAAACGATACTTTTATTTATTTTAAAGATCTACCGAAATATAATATCCCCTTTATTTCCTCCATGTTGCCGCTTTTATCCTTCATGTTCCCAATACTGTATGGACTCTCTAGAAGAATATGGTGTGGTAAGGGGTCTTTATTTGGCGGGGAAACGAATTATACGCTGCCATCCCTTCAATCCGGGAGGCTATGATCCTGTCGTTAAAAAAGGCAAGGTTTAAGCGGCAATAGTAGATAGGGTATATTAAAAATGGGGAAAAGGGGGTTAAACGATGATTGAGGCCTTGGCGGGTTACATTAATATAGTTCTTACATTTTTCTATGACCAGGTTAACAATTATGGTTTGGCAATCATTATGCTGACAGCAGTAGTAAACATTGTTACCCTTCCACTGACCAGAAAGCAACTTCAGGCATCAAAGAAAATGCAGGATATTCAGCCTGAGCTGAAAAAAATTCAGGAAAAATATAAACATGATAAAGAAAAATTAAACCAGGCAACAATGGAATTTATGAGGGAGAACAAGGTGAATCCACTCGGAGGATGTCTCCCTCTCATTGTACAGTTTCCCATTCTTATTGCTGTTTTCCAACTGCTCAGGGATCCTAATCTTATTACTAAAACAACATCAGATTTCAGTCCTTATTTTTTATTCTGGGATTTGACTAAGAGCGATCCCCACTATGTTTTGCCCATTATAGCCGCAGTATTGACTTTTTTTCAACAACGCCTCATCATCACCGATCCCAAGCAAAAGATGATGCTTTATATTTTCCCGGTAATGATCATGGTTATCAGCGTCAGTTTTCCCGCCGGTCTAGTGCTATACTGGCTCACTAATTCGGTTTTTGCCATTGTTAATCATTTGACCATGAGAAAAATAGATACTAAAAAGATAGAATCGGGAAAAGAAAAAAAAGAGGCAACCAGGGAAAAAGTCGTGTCTGCCAGCCTGGAAAAGAATGTAACAACAGCTACGAAGGTAAAAAGTAGTGGCAGAAAGAAAAAACAGTTCAAGAAAAAGGGAAAAAGCAAGGGTAAAAAAAAATAAAAATATGAAAGCCCAAAAGAACAACTTTTAAGGAAAATAAGAGAAGGGGGCTGGAAAAAAATTTATGACATCTGTTGAAGTGAGCGCAAAAACAGTTGAAGAAGCGCTTTCCGAAGCCATAAAAATGCTGGGGGTAAAAAGGGACAATGTCGAGGTGGAAATTATTAACGAACCTTCCCAGGGTTTTTTTAAATTATTAGGTGGCAGACCGGCAAAAATTAAAGTAAGTATTTTAAAGAAGCCGAGCGTTTATATTCGGGATAGTATCAAAAAAATTGTGCATATTATCGGGATAGATGGGGAAGTAAATATTAGCAAAGAAGACGAGGAGAATATTTTTTTAGAAATTAAGGGTGAAAAATTAGGGCTTTTAATCGGGAAACATGGCAGTACTCTCAACGATCTGCAATATCTGGCCAATGTGATCCTTCATAGGCAATTTGAATCAGTGAGACAAAGGGTAATCATCGATATAGAAAATTATCGGCAGAAAAGGAAAAGGACGCTGGAACACCTGGCCCAAAACCTTGCCTTTAAGGCACTGCGCCTCAAAAAGGAAATAAATTTGGAGCCGATGACACCGAACGAGCGACGCATCATTCATCTGGCCCTAAAGGGCAATAGAGATGTTGTTACTTATAGTAAGGGCGATGAACCATTTAGAAAGGTAATTATAGCTCCGAAATAGATTATTTTTGCCGTCTTAACCAGGCTTTGGATTAGGCGGTTTTATTTCATTAAGGAAAGGTTATATCAGACAAATGGAAAGTGATACTATTGTTGCACTTTCTACTCCTCCTGGCGAAGGTGCTATCGGCATCATCAGGATGAGTGGCCCCAGGGCCCTGGAAATTGCCCTCAATTTTTTTCTCAATAAAAAAAAGAAAGCAGCCAAATTAATACCAAGAAAATTAACTTTTGGACACTTTGTCGATGATAATGATGTCATTATTGACGAAATATTAATATGCTATATGCCTGCTCCTTTTACCTATACGAAAGAAGATATTGTCGAGATCAATGTACACGGTGGAATAACATTAATACAATTAATTTTAAGACTTTTACAGAGCAAGGGGGCCAGACTGGCGGAACCAGGTGAATTTACTAAAAGAGCCTTTCTGAATGGGAGAATTGATTTAATTCAGGCAGAAAGCATCCTTGCCGTTATACAGGCAAAAAGTGAAAAGGCTTTAAAGGCCGCACAAAGAAACCTAGGCGGCTTTTTTTCTGAAAGCATCAGGAAAATGTCAAAGCTCATCGGCGAAATTTTGACCGATGTGGAGGCCGATCTAGAATTTTACCAGGATGATCTGGAAGATGAGCTTACCTCTTATGAAGAGATCAAGGAAAAAGTAAAAAAACTTGCAGAAATGATTGCCCATATATCAGAAAAAAGTAAAAGTGGCAAAATATTAAGGGATGGCCTCAAAACTGTTATCGGGGGCAGGCCCAACGTCGGCAAGTCTTCCCTCTATAATTATTTTTTGGGGGAGGAAAGGGCAATTGTAAGTGAAATTCCGGGAACAACGAGGGATTTGTTGGTAGAATTCGTTAAAGTAAGAGGCATACCTATAGAAATTATTGATACTGCTGGAATACATCTACAAGGCGAGGATAACCCCATTGAAAAGATAGGAATTGACTATTCAAAAAAGGCCATCCGGGAGGCCGACCTAATAATTTTTCTTCTGGATGCCTCCACAGGTATTACTGAGGAAGATATGTGGATCTACAAGGATATAATTAATAAAAACAGTGGGGCAATCATATTTATTGCCAACAAAATAGACCTGGGCAACAAGATCGATGAAAATTCATTTAGGAGCTATTTTAACGGGAAAAATTATATAAAAACATCTATCAAGACAGGCGAGGGGCTCGATCTTCTTGAAGATGAAATAGAAAAATTGGTTTTCACAGGCAAGGCTTCCAAGGATGAGAGGCCGCTCATGCTGCTAATTAGGCAAGAGGAACTGATTCAAAAGGTAAGGGATCTTTTGCAAAGCGCCTTAAATTCACTGGAACAAGGCATACCATTGGATCTTATCAGTATTGATTTGCGATTGGTGGAGGATCTGCTGGGGGAGCTATTGGGAGAAAAGATTAAAGAAGATGTCTTAGGTAATATTTTTGCCAAATTCTGTATCGGTAAGTAGAAGGAAATGAACAGGGGTGTTTATGCAAATAGAATGGATCATTAAAGAAGCCGCCCAATGGAAAATAGAATTATCTCCGGAACAGGGGCTTTTATTTGAGAAATATTACCGGATCCTGACCTATTATAATCAAAAATTTAATCTGACACGTATAACCGGGAAAAATGAAATTTTGGAGGAACATTTTTTGGATTCTTTGGCCGGTTTTTCCCTTGGATTGGAGAAGGCCGGGGAAGAACTCTTGGATCTGGGCAGTGGCGCCGGTTTTCCCGGGCTGCCCATCAAAATTTTTTTGCCTGATCTTCAGCTTCATCTTGTAGATTCAAGGCGTAAAAAAATCTTATTTTTAAGGAAGGCTGTTAGGGAGCTTGAATTAAAAAAGATTACTTTTCTGCAGAAGCGGGCTGAAGAGCTAGGGCAAGGCGAGGGAAGGGAAAAATATGGGTGGGTTACTGCGCGTGCCCTTGCTCCACTTAACGTTGCCGTGGAACTGGCCTTGCCACTTATAAAAATTGGAGGCTATTTTTGGGCTTTTAAGGGACAAGGCTTTAAGGCTGAACTAAGGGAAGCCGAAAAGATCATTGAAAAATGCGGAGGGCGCCTGCAAAAAACCATTACTTACACCTTACCCCATGCCAAAAAGAAAAGATCCTTGCTACTCTTTAAAAAAGTACAACACACAGATGATCGTTTTCCCAGAAAAGCAGGTCTGCCCCAAAAAAGGCCTGTTGTTTCCCAAAATCCGTCTTCTTTTCCATCATAGCGTAGGAAGGGAAATATTAGCGGATGTCGAATTATCTTTTTGGTATGCTTTTTTCCCGGGAAATATTCATTTAAAGATTATCTTGGCTACGGGGTGAAAAAATGAAGGAACACTGGGGTAGGATATGGGGTACTCGGGATGAAAACAAAAAGGGAGAAGCGGAGCAAATTATCAACGTTCCTATTGCCAGCATCGTTTCAAACCCATACCAGCCCAGAAAAACTTTTGAACAGGAAAAGATCAGGGAATTGGCACAGTCGATCAAAACATATGGCCTCTTGCAGCCAATAATTTTGACAAAAACCGACAATGGTTATCAAATTGCGGCAGGGGAACGGCGTTATCAGGCTTGTTTATTTCTTGGATGGCAGGAAATATCCGCAATTGTTCGTGAATATCAGGATAGCACTCTGGCGGCTGTGGCGCTCATCGAAAATTTGCAGAGGGAGAACCTGAGCTTTATCGAAGAGGCAGAAGGTTACAGGCGGCTCATCGATGAATTCAATTTAACTCAGGAGGTTTTGGCGCAAAGATTGGGCAAAAGCCAATCAACAATAGCTAATAAACTTAGAATTTTAAAGCTACCGCAGGGAATACTGGAAAAGCTCAAAAAGGAAAAGCTTACCGAAAGGCATGCCCGATCCCTACTAAGGCTAGAATCGCACGAGAAACAAAAAGAGGCCTTGGAAATTATCATCGAGAAGGAACTAAATGTCAGGAGTACCGACTTGCTAGTCGATCAATTTGTTACGAAGGATAACAAGAAAAAAAAGAAAAATGTTCCTTTCAAAAAAGCAGTGATCAAGGATATGAGAATTTTTTTAAATACTATCAGACAAGCTGTACAAATTATTGAAAGGGCAGGTCTATTTCCGGAAGTAGATGAAACTGATGGGGATAATTTCTGGGAAATAAGAATACGTTTGCCGAAAAGGGATACTACGATTTAAACTTTATAGTAAAACTAATTTGTTCGCCAATCGACTCTGGGGCCTGCAGGCCCTTTTTTTGTTGGGGATTGTTTCCAGCGTACACCTCGCAAACATAATGCCTGGGCAGGGAAAAGCAAATCTTTGTGGAAACGATTAACTTTTACTTTTCCTATCAGGAAGGACCTGGGATGCTTTTACTCGAATATATAGCTGTAGGGGTGAATTGCTTTGAATGGGGTAATAGCTATAACAAACCAAAAAGGCGGTGTGGGTAAAACAACGACAGCTGTAAATTTAAGCGCTTGCCTGGCTGATTTGGGAAAAAAAGTTTTAATGTTAGATATCGATCCACAGGGAAACGCCACGAGCGGCATCGGTATTGATAAACAAAAAATAAAACGGTGTATTTATGATGCTTTAATTAACGATATCGATGCCAGGAAAATTATTGTGGAAAGTTCCATTGGCGGTCTTGATGTTATTCCGGCGACAATTCAATTGGCCGGTGCCGAAATAGAGCTGGTTCCTACCCTATCCAGGGAAGTAAGATTGAAAAAGGTCATAGAAAAAATACGAAATGAGTATGATTTTATTTTTATTGACTGCCCGCCCTCATTGGGATTGCTGACCCTAAACGCTCTAACCGCCGCGGATATTGTTTTGGTGCCGATACAGTGCGAGTATTATGCCCTGGAGGGTTTGGGGCAGCTGGTGAATACAATCGATCTGGTCAAAAAACACCTTAACAGTGACCTGCAAATACGCGGCGTTATCCTGACGATGTATGACAGCAGAACAAATTTATCTTTGCAGGTGGCAGATGAGGTTAGAAAACATTTCGGGGAAGTTGTTTTTCGTGCTGTCATCCCCAGGAATGTTCGTTTGAGCGAGGCGCCAAGCCATGGGGAGCCGATTATAAAATACGATCCACGCAGCAAAGGTGCGGAAGTATACAAATTATTGGCAGAGGAGGTGCTTGCCAGGTGACCAGACCGCGGCTGGGTAAAGGACTTGAAGCTTTGATCCCCACGGCAAACACTATCGCCGGAATGGGGGGTTTTAAAGGAAGAAAGATAACAGAAATATCTATAGAGAAAATTAGGCCAAACCCTATGCAGCCCAGAAGGGAGTTTGATCGGCAAAAGTTAGAAGGAATGGCGGAGACGATTAACCAGTATGGAGTTATTCAGCCAATCATCGTCGTAGAAGAAGAGGGTTTATATACAATAGTTGCCGGTGAAAGAAGATTTAGGGCTGCCGTTCTTGCCGGAAAAAAAACCATTCCCGCAGAGATAAGGGATTACAGTGAAAGACAATATACAGAAATAGCCCTCATAGAAAACTTGCAGCGTGAGGATCTTAACCCCCTAGAAGAGGCTGACGCCTACCGAAAACTAATAGAGGAATTTAAGCTGACTCAGGACGACGTGGCAAAGAGGCTTGGGAAGAGCCGTTCGGCTATCTCCAATGCCATTAGGTTGTTAGCCTTGCCGGAAAGCATCAAAGAGGATCTTGCTTCGGGAAAATTGACACCGGGGCAAATAAGGCCCATTTTAACAATGGGGAATCAAAGCGAACAAATAGCATATGCCGCAAAAATTATTGATGAAAATTTAACGGCACGGCAAGTAGAACGACTTGTCCAGGAGCAAAAAACCGGTAGGCCACAAAGGAAAAAGGCGGCAAAAGGGAAAGAAAAAGAAGATGCCATCATAAAAGAAATGGAAGATAATTTGAGAAAACTTTTTGGCACAAAGGTTTCCATTAGATCAGGGATAAAAGAGGGAAAAATTGAAATATCATTTTATGGTAACAAGGACCTGGATAGATTGTTGCAATTATTGATGCGGTACTAATGTTTCACGTGAAACATTAGTACCCTGATAAATTTTCCCCTTTGCCCAAGCTAAAAATGATTGGGTGTATATCGTATGGTAGCGGCTAGTTTATTGGCCTATACCAGGAAACTTTGGCAAGCGCCTGTGAAATGCCCCAGCTGATAAAGCGGGCCAACCTGATAACGAGGTTGAGCCTGGTACTTTGCAACACCATAAATTCCATATAGCCCCCTACATTGACGATTCCGGTGATATAAAGATCCCCAATAGCGGGTAATTTTTTTTGTACTGCCGCACCTGGCTTGACAGTTCCGCTGCCAATTTCCACAGAGCCAATGTTTTCTTTTTGCCCCAGGGAGGCATCAATAGCAAGAATTATGGGGGAAGAATAGTCTATTTCTATAGAAGCAATCTTTTGCTCAATATTGAGGGCGTGCACAGGTTCTGACAAGGTGCCGATTATATTTCTGATGGAATATGTTTTTAACATGCTTCCCACGAGAGGCCCCAGGGAATCTCCCGTGGATCGGTCGCTTCCTATACAGAGGATGAGTAAATCAGATGCCGGTCGGGGAATATCGTTCAATAATGTTGAAAGTGTATGAATAAAAGTAACCGAGGATTTTTCATCCAGGGGGTTGATAATCGTTCTTGTAGTTTCATCGGCAGCGGTAGGCTGCATAAATTTATTCATATTTCTCTCCACTTAAGTTATTACATGTTAATTTCCATTATGCCTTATGGTAAAGAAAATTATGTATTTCCAGGCAGGATTTCTATTCAGATATGAAGAATTCATATTTACGTTTTAATATTTGCCGAGACTCATCAACAGCATGAAGAAAAAAGGAGGAGTATTCAAATGCATCTAATGATTATGGGACCTCCCGGGGCCGGCAAGGGAACCCAGGCGGAAAGAATAGCCAAAGAATTTTCCCTTCTGCATATTTCCACCGGAGATATATTTCGCAATGCCATCAAGGAAGGAACAGAAACAGGTAAAAAGGCCAAGGAATATATGGATAAAGGGGCACTTGTGCCAGATGAAATTGTAATCGAGGTGGTCAGGGACAGGCTATCCAAACCTGATTGTGCCAGTGGAGTTTTGCTGGACGGTTTTCCCCGCACCCTGGAACAGGCAGAAGCATTAGACGATGTATTGAATGATCTTGGCATGGTTTTCGATGCTGTTATCAATGTGGATGTCAATGAAGAGGAGCTACTTAACCGTTTAACCGGTAGAAGGGTTTGCCGAAATTGCGGGACAACCTACCATATCAAGTTCAACCCCCCGAAGGTAAGAACTATTTGTGATCACTGTGGGGGAGAGCTGTACCAGCGAAGCGATGACACTATTGATACAGTCAAGGAGCGGCTCGTCGTTTATAAGAAACAGACCTTTCCCATGATGGAGTTCTACCAGCGCAAGGGTATTTTTGAGAATTTTGATGGTGCCAGGGACATTGACGAGGTATTTCAGGATATAAAGGCATATCTCGAAAAAAAGAAGGAAAAATAAAGGGTACTTGTGGATTTAACGGCTTTAGTTTTTGAGATTTGGGCGGAGTTGCTCTCCGCCTTATTCTTGTTTGCCGCCATCTTGCTTGCAGGATAGGGAGATGTTATTATGTACGAACTGGGCCAGGTAGTAAGATTAAAAAAGAAACATCCCTGTGGGGAAGATCGTTGGCTTATTATTCGTGTCGGCATGGATTTTCGTATTAAGTGCCTAAAATGTGGCAGAAGTGTTCTTTTGCCCAGATCAAAATTTGAACGTATGGTCAAAGAAGTTTTGGCAGGCCCAGAATAGAGGATACGGGTTTTGGCAACAAGGCCTGGTTTTTGCTGTTATACTATCATGGCACAGTTAAAATCGAGGTATTGATTATGGGGTTTAAATGCGGAATTGTAGGTTTGCCAAATGTAGGAAAGTCAACACTATTTACAGCCCTTTCCAATTTTCCTGTTGAAAGGGCAAATTTTCCTTTCTGTACAATAGAACCCAATAAGGGTATTGTTCCCCTTGAGGACAGACGGCTTATTCAGGTGGGCGAAATAGTTGGGGCCCAAAAGATAACCCCGGCTACATTAACAATGATCGATATTGCCGGCCTCATCAAGGGTGCCAGCAAGGGGGAAGGTTTGGGCAATCGTTTCCTGGCCAATATTAGGGAGATGGATCTTCTTCTTCATGTTGTCCGTGGCTTTTATTCTCCCGATGTACCCCATTTGACGGGTAACCCCTCCCCGCGCCGGGATATTGAAATTGTGGAGCTAGAACTCATCCTTGCCGATCTGGCTGTGCTGGAAAAGCGCCTAGACAGGACAGCCAAATCGCTAAGGGGGGGGAGCAAGGAACTTTTGCGGGAAAAGCCCATATTGGAGCAACTTGTTCAGCATCTTAACGATGGAAAGCCCGTTAGAAGTTTTCCGGTAGACACCGGCGATAGGGAGCTGATCAAAAGTTGGCAGCTTTTAACAGAAAAACCGGTTATTTTTGTTGTTAACATTGGCGAGGAAAGCCTGGAAAGTAATGATTACCAGGCAGTAATCGAGGAAACAAGGGAGGTTGCCGAAGAAAGGGAAGCACCGTACCTCAGCATTTGTGCTTCACTAGAGGTAGAGATGCTTTCCTTGGAAGATGGGGAAAAAGAATTTTTCCTGCAGGAATATGGGGTTAAGGAAAGTGGCCTGTCCAAGGTAACCCGCCTCGGCTATTCTTGCCTGGATCTTCTCACCTTTTTCACGATCAAAGGAAAAGAGACGCGGGCCTGGCCTGTTAAAAAAGGGGCAACCGCCAGGGAGGGTGCCGGCAAGGTGCACAGCGATATGGAAAGGGGTTTCATCGCCGCGGAGGTGATCCAGTGGCAGGAGTTGTTGCATGCCGGGTCGCTTGCTATGGCCAGGGAAAGGGGCATCCTGCGGTTGGAAGGCAAGGATTATCTGGTTCAGGATGGTGATGTGATCTCTTTTCGCTTCAATATCTAGCGGGAACAAACCTGGAAAGGAAAACGCAATGTCAAACAGCGGTAGGGTTATTCTCCTGGTCTTGTCTCTCCTGGGGTTGGTTTGGTTTGTTTCTAAGATCTCCTGGGTTATTCAATTAATTGTTATCAGCCTATTGATCGTCTATGTCCTTTTTCCCATCACGGAATATTTAAAAAAGAAGAGAAATGTAAGCCACTTTTTGGCGGTGGGTGTGACTTTTCTTTGTTTTCTGTTTGTTATCCTCATCCTGATAGTCCTCGTTTTCCCGGTTGTCCAGAGGGAGATTCAGGAAATTGCCATTGATTTACCAAAATATATTGTTCAACTGCAACGGTATATCGAAGAGGCTTCCGATTATCTGATGGCTTTTGATCTGGGGCCGGAAATTGTTGGTTTCGTGCGCAATATCTTTACCTATCTGCATCCGGCGCTTAAAGAGCTGGCCTCCTTTAGTGTATCGGTTATTTCTGGTTTTATAGATATTTTCCTAATTATGTTTATGGTTTTTTATCTGCTTTACGATTTCAAGAATATACGTCTCATGCTGGTTAAAATTTTACCGGGCAGATATCAGGCATACAGCGAAATTTTTATCGCTATCATTGATCGTAACATTGGCAATTATATCCGGGGGAATGTAGTCCGTTGTACCATTGTCGGCCTTTTAACAGGCATCATTCTTTCTATTATCGGAATGCCTTATTCACTTCTGTTGGGCATTGTCGCCGGACTATTAAATATTATTCTTTACATTGGTCCTTATGTTGCTGCCATTCCGGCACTACTTTTGAGTCTATCACCCCAGAATCCATCACTTCTCGTTGTAATTATTATCTATGTTGCTGTACAGGCTGTAGACGGGTTTTTGCTGACTCCAATGTTGCTTGGACGTGCTGTCAGGCTAAAGCCCATTACGATTATTATTTCCCTCCTCGTTGGCCAGCAACTGGCGGGTGTACTGGGTATGATCATGGCCGTACCCCTTGCAGGGATTATTCGCAGCCTGATGGATTATTTCGGTTATATCGGGGAAAAGGCAAATTAGCTTCCCATCTTGCCACTATGATTTTTTGGACCTGGAATCTACTTGCAGGGCCGGATCAGGTATGATATGATTGTGCCCTAAACGTCCCTCGTAGAGAGGGATGGTTACGTATCCATCGTTAACCCTGTTTCCCCGGCCGGGGGGAGACCATTAGCCCGAAGGGAGGTGAGCGTATCTATGCCTATGTACGAAATAATGTATCTTATTCAGCCGGATTTGGAGGGCGACCTTCTCGAGGAGGCTATCAACAAGGTCCAGGAGCTTTTGGAAAGGGAAGGTGCCCGGATTGTTAATCTTAAGAAGATAGGCAAACGCAGGCTGGCTTATGAAATCAATGATTTTAAGGAAGGCTTTTATGTTTTGCTCAATGTCGAGGCCGAAAGCGCTTTCGTACCGGTTTTAGAACACTTTTTTAAGGTTACTGAAGGTTATTTGCGTTTTATTGTCATTCGCCTGGAGGAGAAAAATAGCAAGGAAAAGGAAAATAACAAGGAAGTCGTCGAAGAAAATGTAGAGGGAGCATAAAGTGACAGTTGTCTTAGCTTTTTGGGGGCGACTGTAAGCCGGGCGGCAGAAATCGGTTTGATCATGGGGTGAAGAAATGTTAAACAGGATCATATTGATCGGACGGCTGACACGGGATCCGGAACTGCGCTACACCGCTGCAGAGGGGGTAGCAGTAACGACATTTAGTTTGGCGGTTGAACGTCCTTTTACTAATCAGAAGGGCGAAAAGGATGTCGATTTTATCCGTATTGTCACCTGGAGAAAACTGGCGGAAATCTGTGCCAATTACTTATCCAAGGGCAGAATGGTTGCTGTGGAAGGACGCTTGCAGATCAACTCCTATGAAGACAGGGAAGGTATCAGGAGGACATCAGCAGATGTTGTTGCTTCCGATGTAACTTTCCTGGGTGGGCGCAGGGATGGTCCGGATGATAGGGACAGGGTCGCGCCTGAAAGCGGTGAAGATAACTTTGCCGTGCAGGACGATGATGTACCCTTTTAAATGGAACATTACTATTGGCAAACCGAAAAGCTTTGCAACATAAATCCTATGTTTGCGCTGGTTATTTTTGCATGAAGGCGGTGTTAAAAAATGAAAAGGGAGAAAAGAAAAGGTAGAAAAAGGGTTTGCTCGTTTTGTGTTGACAAGGTCGATTATATTGATTACAAGTTTCCTGAAAAACTTCGCCGTTTTATTACAGATCGAGGTAAAATTTTGCCGAGGCGCATTTCTGGAAACTGCGCCAGGCATCAGAGGCAACTGACAACTGCCATTAAGCGAGCGAGACAGATGGCCCTTTTACCATATACGTCAGAGTAAAAAGAAGCGGTAGCTCGCTAAGGGCTACCGCTTTTAGGTATGGGGAAGGTTAGGCAAAAGAACTGGAAAATGCCTATTGTTGAGAATTTGTACAAAATCTAGTCCACTTGTGGGAGAAGGAAGTTTTAAAAAGCAGGGCGAATTAATTTATGGTGTAGGAAGGAGTTGAGGAAGTAGATGAAAGTAATTTTAATTGAAGATTTCTCCAGCCTGGGGCAAAAGGGGGATCTCAGGGAAGTTGCTGATGGTTATGCGCGCAACTTTCTGATTCCCAGGGGGTTGGCAGTGGAGGCCACCCCGGGCCAAATGCGGGCATTTGAGGCTAATAGAGAAATTTTGGACAGGAAAAGTGCCAAGGAGGAAAAGGTAGCTAGAGAAGTGGCCGAAAAGCTTAGTGGAAGATCATTTGCCATCAAGGTAAAGGCCGGTGAATCAGGGCGCCTTTTTGGTTCTGTCACCACGGCAGATTTGGCTGAGGTAATGGCCAAAGCAGGCTTTAAAATAGATAAGAGAAAAATTGATTTAGCAGAGCCGATAAAGGAATTGGGTGAGCATGAAATCCAGGTCAAATTGCATCCGGAAGTTCGCGTGCCGATACAAGTAGTTATTGAAACCGAGGAATAAAAATGCAAAAAAATAAAATGAATGTATTACAGGGGTTTCCGGAAAAAGGACAGGATGGGCTAAGGCAACGGGTTAATAGTTTTTATGATATGCTTGCCGATATTTATGGCGCAGATAAACTGATCCTCAAGGCCATCAAACTAGATGCGCTGTCCTTAATGCGTTCCAGGCAGCTTGAAAAGAGGGTTTTAGGTTTACAGAAGATTCTTTTAGGGGATCCAACCCTGGTGGCAGTTCCCACTCTCCCGGAGCTGCCACCCATCCTGGATAAGATGGAGGAACAGGCGGCGGAATATCTTGCCCATCGCACGTTGGAGGAATCCCTTGAACAAAAGATTAGCAGAAAGCTGCAGGAAAGGCATGAAGAGTACATACATGAGGTGAAAAAACAGCTTCTAAAGGAAGAAGGAGGCCCAGAAAATCCACAAACTCTCAAGAAGTATGCCTGGGTGGAGAAGATGCATTCTGTTTCGCTGTCCAGCTCAGCCATGGATTTTTTGCGCCCCTCCACCCTGCAGGAAATTATTGGACAGGAAAAGGGAATAAGGGCTTTGATGTCCAAGCTGGCCTCCCCTTTTCCCCAGCATTTAATTATTTATGGGCCCCCCGGTATAGGTAAAACGGCTGCTGCCCGTCTGGCTCTTGAGGCAGCAAAAAAAATGCCCCACACCCCTTTTTCCCCGGAGGCACCGTTTGTGGAGGTCGATGCGACAACTTTGCGTTGGGATCCCAGGGAGACGACCAACCCCCTTTTGGGTTCAGTTCATGATCCCATTTACCAGGGGGCCAGGAGGGATTTTAGCGAGGGCGGTATTCCCGAACCGAAGCCCGGCCTTGTTACAGAGGCGCATACCGGGGTACTTTTCATCGATGAGATAGGAGAAATGGATCCCTATCTCCAAAGCAAGCTGCTAAAAGTACTTGAGGATAAAAAGGTGTTTTTTGATTCTGCCTATTATGATCCTTCGGATCCACAGGTACCCAAGTATATACATAAACTGTTCGGGGAAGGGGCTCCAGCTGATTTTATCCTTATCGGAGCAACGACCAGATCCCCCGAAGATATTTCTTCTGCCCTTCGCTCCCGCTGCAGTGCTGTTTATTTTGAACCTCTTTCACCGGAAAGTATTGCAGAAATTGTAAAAAATGCCGCTGTCAAACTCAATGTGGATCTTTCAGACAAGGCGGCACAATTGATTTCACGTAATACCAGCGAGGGAAGAAAGGGTGTCAATCTACTGGCCGATGCCTATGGTCTGGCGATGTATTCACGGTATTCTGCCCAGCCCGGCGGGGAGGACAAAAATGATAAAAAAATCTTTATCTCCGAAGAGCTTGCCAGGGAGGTTATCCAAAGCAACCGGCTTGTTCCGGCTGTTTTACCAGAAACATCGGTTCCACAGATAGGCAAGATCCATGGTCTGGCGGCGGCTGGTTATTTAGGTAGCGTTTTGGAAATCGAGGTGGTTTCCTTTCCCTGTGCGGTGGCGGGGAAGGGGAAAATACGCTTTAATGAGGCAGCGGGTTCGATGGCGCGGGACTCAGTTTACAATGCTGCATCAGTTTTACGCAAACTGACCGGAATGGATATCAGTGCCTTTGATCTGCATTTTAATGTAGTGGGGGGAGGAAATATTGATGGCCCCTCTGCTGGCGCCGCCCTATTTCTGGCCCTTTACAGTACCTTGATGCAGGTTCCCCTCAGGCAGGATATTGCTGTTAGCGGGGAGCTTTCCCTGCAGGGAAAAGTCAAACCGGTGGGGGGATTGTTTGAAAAACTTTATGGTGCAAGGGTAGCCGGTATTACCTGTGTTTGTCTCCCCGCTGAAAATTTATGTGAACTCCCTTCCACGTTTCAGGATATGGAGGTTATTTATATCAATTATATCGAGGAATTGCTGCCCAGGATATTGGTAAAGGAGTGCCCCAGGTGAATGCTGAGGTGAAACAAAAATTACCCCCCCAAAACCTCGAGGCCGAACAGTCAGTTCTTGGTTCTATGCTTATCGATAAGGATGCCCTTTTGGAGGTAACAGAGCTTATAACCTCGGAGGACTTTTACCGCGAAGTACATCAGGAAATTTTTCAATCCATTGTCTCCTTGGCTGATAAAAATGAACCTGTTGACCTGGTCACGATCTGCGCCGAATTGGAGAAGAAAAATCTTTTGGAAAAGGTGGGCGGTGCTGCCTACCTGGCTACATTGGCCAACATAACACCCACGGCAGCCCATGCAGCCTATTATGCGCGGATAGTTCAGGAAAAAGCCATTTTACGCCGTTTGATACGCACGGCAACGGAAATCGTCGGTCAAAGTTATGATTACATAGAAGATGTCGAAGAATTTTTGGATAGGGCGGAACAGGCTATTTTCGAAATTGCCGGAAGCAAGGGCAGCAGCACTTTTGTTCCCCTCAAAGAGGCCTTGGAGGAAACATTTGAAAAGCTGGATCAGCTCAAACAAAAAAAGGGCGGCGTTACCGGGCTGTCCACAGGTTTTATTGAGCTGGACAACCTTACGTCGGGGTTACAGGACTCCGATCTGATCATTGTGGCGGCGCGTCCCAGCATGGGGAAAACCACGCTCGCACTCAATATTGCCCAAGAAATTTCCGTAAACAAGGGCAAACCTGTCGCTTTTTTTAGCTTGGAAATGTCCAGGGATCAGTTGGCCCAAAGGATGCTTTGCTCATATGGCGAAATTGATGCACAGCGCCTGCGCAGGGGATTTCTTTCGCAGGATGAATGGCCGAAAATTGTCAATGCCGTTGGGCCGCTTTCCGAAGCACCCCTCTATATTGATGATGCTGCCTCCATTTCCGTTATGGAGATGAGGGCCAAGGCTCGCCGTCTTAAAATGGAAAGGGGTCTTTCGGCAGTATTTGTCGATTATCTGCAGTTGATGAAGGGCCAGGGAAAGGCTGAAAACCGGCAGCAGGAAATATCGGCCATCTCCCGTTCGCTTAAAGCCCTGGCCAAGGAGCTTAACTGTCCGGTTGTGGCGCTATCACAGCTGAGCCGGGCCGTTGAACAAAGGGTGGACAAGCGCCCTATTCTCAGCGATCTACTGGAATCGGGGGGTATTGAGGCCAACGCCGATGTGGTAATTTTTATTTACCGCGATGATTATTACCATCCGGAAACAGAAAAAAAGCATATTACAGAAATTATTATTTCCAAGCAGCGAAATGGCCCGACAGGAAAATTCGAGCTTTATTTTATGGATTACTTTAATAAATTCCTGAATTTAACGCATAAGAAGGAGGAATGACGATTAGCAGGGGGGATGTGCAATTGTATGAAAATATTGTAGCATTTCCCCTTATGGCTGCATATTATAAAAATATGCAATTTTATTAAAAAATTTAATTATTTTTTTTGAATTGTTGGCAGGAATTTCCCCTCCGGGGACGAATTAGTAAACTTATTGTTAACTATACTTAACAAATTTAATATTCGTCCATTGTTTTTTTTAGACGGGGCTGATTAGCAAGGAGGGTTTGAATGAAACTGCCAAGGGTGGGGGAAGTACCGGATTTTATCGATAAGTGTGCCGATTATCAGAGGCAGGTTCTTTTTTTCCTGCTTTGCAGCTTTATTCTCTGGGGAAGTATGTATTTTTTCCTTTCGCAAAAGGGCGATCTCTATATGGTGGAGGTTAATGGCCTGGAAGTTGGCCTGCTGGCCAATGAAGAGGAACTGGAGGAAATTCTCTGTACACTGGAAAGCGAAGCGGCAGAGTACTATGGCCGGCCTGCCAGGGTAGCTGAGGAGGTCGTAGCAAAAAAAGTTTTTCTTCCCCTGCGGGAGGGAGAACCGGAAAAGGTGTTTGCACAACTTCACAATATGCTCAGCTATAAAGTCGCAGCGAAAATGGTGATAGTCAACGGTAAAGAGGTGTTGCCTCTCAATTCAGAGGAAGATGTGGACCTCTTGCATGAAATGGTGGCCAGTGCCTTTATCCCCAAGGAGGAAAATGTTTTACTAAAGAATGTTGAAACAGCGGAAAAAGTAACTACCCGGGATGGTTTTTATTACCCTGAGGAAATTTGTGATCCCGAAACACTGGCATCTGTTCTGCTAAGGGGCACCGATCGCAAGGAAACCTATCTCGTTTCCCGGGGAGACTCCTTATGGAAAATTGCCCGGGATTACAGTCTTTCCGTCGATGGGTTGAAAGAGGCCAATCCCCAGCTTAATGGGGAAAAATTGCAGATTGGGGATGAAATTAATCTCATTGTTCCCGAGCCGATGGTTAATGTTTTTACTGTCGAACGGCTCATCGTGAAGGAAAAAATTCCTTTTGAGACTAGGTATTGTTATGATGATTCCCTTTGGAAGTTGCAAAGTAAAATTGTTGAAGAGGGAAAACCCGGGGTAAAGGAAATAGAATATCAGATTACCAGGGAAAACGGAAAGGAGATCTCCCGGGAAATCGTCACGCAAAAAGTAATTGCCGAACCTGAGCCACAGCTCGTAGCCAAGGGAACTTCGGATATCCCTTCCAAGGGAACCGGGAATTTTCTTTGGCCTGTTCAGGGGGGAGGCCGGATTACCTCCAACTATGGGTGGCGTGGAAGCGGGTTCCATGCCGGGGTGGACATTGGTGCAGGGAAAAATACTCCCGTGCTGGCGGCTGATAGTGGTGTGGTTGTCTACGAGGGTTGGGATGGGGGCTATGGTAATACCATTGTTATTTTCCATGGCTATTATTATACCCGCTATGGGCATAATTCCCAGAATAAGGTCTCTAGCGGCCAGGCCGTCAGCCGGGGACAGGTAATTGCCAGTATGGGGAGTACGGGAAGGGCGACAGGATGCCATTTGCATTTTGAGGTCCGCACAGGTGGGATATACGGCACAACTATAAATCCCCTTAGTTTTTTCAGCCCCTAAGGACAAGTTGTTTCTAGAAAATAATTATATTGTAATACTCCTGTAATAATGGGGGGGCATAATGGATACATGAGTTGACCCCCTCTTAAATATATATTTTTCCCACGTGGCCATTTTTGGTCACGTTTTTTTTTGCCCGGCGGGGCGTCTGCCGAAGAAGGAGTTTTAAGTGTAACAAACGAAATAATTATGTTAAGTAGAAAATCAGGGGTGTTTATCCTAAAGTGAAAGAGAAAATACTCGTCGTCGACGATGAAAAGCCAATTGCCGAGATTATCAAATATAACCTGGAAGAGGAAGGGTTTGTGGTCCTGGTTGCCTATGATGGGGCTGAGGCCCTGCGCCTGGCTTTTGAGGAGGAACCATCCTTAATTATTTTGGATATCATGCTGCCAAGAATTGATGGCTTTAGCGTTTGCCAACAAATACGCCAAAAAAAGGATGTGCCTATCATTATGCTCACAGCCAGGGAGTCGGAGCCCGATAAGGTCAAAGGCTTGGAAATTGGGGCCGATGATTATGTGACAAAGCCTTTTAGTGTTCGTGAGCTTATCGCCAGGGTTAAGGCGACACTTCGACGCGCCAGGATACAGGAAACTTCTTCAAAGCAGTTGATCTGCGGTGAATTGCTTCTCGATCCGGGAAAGATGTGCCTTAAAAAGGGGGCCGACAATATTGAGCTTACATATCGCGAGTTTACGCTGCTGGAATTTTTGTTACAAAATGTAGGCTATGTTTTTACGCGCGAGAAACTGCTGGAAAAAGTATGGGGTTTTGATTACAGCGGAGATATCCGGACAGTGGATGTTACGATTAGAAGATTACGTGAAAAAATCGAGGATGATGCGGGCAACCCGCTTTATCTGCGCACCAAGAGGGGCGTGGGCTACTATCTGAGGGGGACTTAGGATGCGCATAGGTATGCAGGGCAAGATTGTTTTTGTCTATTCCCTGCTGATACTTTTTGCCATGCAGCTCGGTGGGGTTTACCTCGTTAAATCGCTGGAAAATTACTATCTGCGCAATTTTGCTGCCGGCCAGCTCCTGCAGGCCGAGCTCCTGAATAATTTTATACGCAGGTACCTTTTGGAGGATGAACAGCAAAGCGATTTAATTTCTGCACTGATTGCCGAATTTGGCGGGAATGCCCGGGGAACTGAGACAATAGTGCTGGATCGCAACGGCAGGCTTTTGGGAAGATCGGATCAAAGGGTTTTTTTCGCCCCCGGGGATCGGATCATTCAGGATGATATTCTCCTGGCATTGACCGGGAACAGAGTGGAGGATATCAGGATCGATCCGGAAACGAGGATCCGCTACCATGTTTTAGCCCTGCCCATCAAGGATGATGTTACTGTAATAGGGGTTGTTTACCTGACAGGCTCTTTAGAGGCAATCTACCTGACCCTGCAGGAAATCAAGGTTATGCTCATTAGCGGGTGGGTTGTCGTTTTACTGATTGCCATAATGATTGGTTTTGTCCTGACGAAAACTATAACCATGCCCATCCAGGAGCTAACCTCCCGTGCTGCGGCAATGGCCGGGGGGGATTTTTCCCAGTTGATCGAGGTTCGTTCTCAGGATGAAATAGGGGAACTCGCCGGGACATTTAACTTTTTAAGCGGAAGGCTGAAAGAAACACTGCAAGAAATTTCCCTGGAGAAAAACAAAATGGAAAGCATTTTAAATTATATGTGGGATGGAATTATTGCCGTAAATAAAGAGGGGGAAATAATCCATCTAAACCCGGCGGCACGGGATCTGCTCAAACTGGACAATTTTTTGCCGGGGGGAGGGTCACCCGGAAAAACAATCCTGGGAAGATTATTTGAGGAAGATGTATTGAAAGAATTGCTTTCCGGCAAGATTATTCCGGCAGGAGAATTTGAACTGGAGTGGGAAGAGGAAAAAATATTGCAGTTGCATTTTGCACCAATTGGGGAGAAGGGCCTGCAGGGTTACCTGATCGTCTTGCACGATGTAACCAGGGAAAGGGCCCTAACCCGCCTCCAGCAGGAATTTGTTGCTGATGTATCCCACGAGCTGAGAACTCCGCTGACAACGATTAAAAGCTATGTGGAAACATTATTGGGCGGGGCCCAGAAAAATCCCCACGTCAGGGGCCAGTTTTTGCAGGTGCTGGAAAAGGAAACGGAACGGATGGTCAAGCTCGTCTATGATCTGTTGGTGCTATCCCAGCTTGATTACCAAAAGGGGAGCTGGTCTAGGGAAAAAATCGATCTGGTCGAATTAATAAAGGAAGTATTGGAACAAATCGGGCCGGGGGCAGAGGGCAAAGGCATTGTTCTAGCAAAAAAGCTGCCCAGCGCCAGAGTCGAAGTATTTATGGATAGGGATAAGATTAAACAGGTGATTTTAAATCTGGTGGACAATGCTATAAAGTTTACCTTCCCCGGCGGCAGGATAGAGGTAGGAATTGATTGGGATAAATCTTTCGCCTTTGTTTTTGTCAGGGATACGGGGATTGGGATCCCCCCTGCTGATGTTCCCAGGGTTTTCGATCGGTTTTATCGCGTCGATAAAACCCGTTCCAGGGAATCCGGCGGGACCGGGCTGGGTCTTTCTATTGTTAGGAAAATTATTCATGCCAGCGGTGGCCAAATCTTCCTGCAAAGTGCCCCGAACAAGGGGACGGAGGTTACCTTTACTTTACCACTTGGCAACAATCAATAACTATTTTAATAAATTTTTGCGGGCAGGTGGATCTACCGGTGCGGGAGAATTTTAAAACAGTTACTCTCATTTTATTGGTTTTATGCAGCGTGGGTTTGACCTACCATATCTGGTTTGGCGCCTCCCCTCTCAAGGAAAGTGCCGCACCAAGGTATGAATATGCCCATTTTGTTGAGCAGTATTCCCGGAAAGAAATTGTTACGCCTTCACTTATTGTTTTTGAGGGGGAGGAAGAGGATGTTTTTCGACGGGGAGAAGGGGAATACAAACGCCTTTGGAAAGAGGGAGGGGCCTTGCTGGGGAGATTGGGAAGGCAAACCTTTAATCGCATTAGCGAGGCTGAAATGGAGGTTTTGCTGGAAATGGCATCCTCTAAAACTATTTTTATGTTTATGGTTCCCCTGCCTGTTACCTTTTTTCTGCCGGAATTTACTCCCTCGGAATTAAACATTTGTAGAATTTTTATTATTTGGGAGGAACATTACTATTATGTTATCTTGGAAGGGGAGGAGATTTTTACAAGAAGGGTCTTCATGGATGCAGATGAACAACTTTTAGGCAATTTAAGACCGCGGGAATCCTGCCGGCACCTTTGCCTGCCGGATAGGCTGATATTCGATCTGCCAGGAAACAATTTTTTGGAACCGGGCGAAGGGGATATTGTTAATTTGGGCACTGCAGGTTTACCTGTAGGTGAAAGCGATGGCCCGGGGTTGCCTATCAGGGACGTGAAAGAGGATGGGGAAAATGTTTTTTGCCTAAAATTGAAGGATAATAGAATTTTTGTTCCTCTGGATAGTTTTGCCGCGGCGGAGTTGTCCCTGCAAAAGGAAAAGATCGATAAGGAGGAATTAGTTCGGGCTTTTTTCCTCGATCCATCTATTGCCCGGCTCATCGAGGAAAGGGATGGGGCAACTTTTTTTACCGATGGTGAAAAAGGGCTGCGTATTTACCCTGATGGATTGGTGGAGTACACTGCCCCGGGGCTGGTGCATATTCCTCCGGCGATGCCCTACAGTGCCGCTTTGCAAAAGGGGGCAGAAAACCTGCGGCTTTTCGGGGGGTGGCAACCCGGGATCCATTTAACCCGGGTGGAAATGCAAAGTGAGGGATACCGGCTTTTTTGGGAAACATTTTATGCCGGTTTGCCGCTGGTGGGAAGGCGGGCAGGAACCGAGTTGGTAATTAACGAAATAGGTGTCTTTTATTACCAGCGGGATCTTTACCAGGTTGTGGGAGAGATCGGGGAAAAGGGATCGTTTCGTCCTTTTGATGAAGCACTCGCAAAGGCGGTTCTTATCTATAGGGAGAGCTATCCCGAAAACGAAGGGATTTTATTGGGGATCGAACCTGTCTATTATTTTTCTGTGGAAGGAATGGGAACTGCAAAGGCGGTTCCGGCCTGGTCGGTTTCCATTTCCGGGCTGGAGACTATGTATCTGCATTGGCAAACACTGGAACCGCTCTAGACCCCTGCCTAGTAAAAATATGATACGATGGTGAACTAAAATGAACCTGTCCAGGGCAAAAACCGTCCTTATCTATACCTTTTTATTGTTAAATGTTTTTCTATGTTATCAACTTTGGCAGGATCAGGGCTATGGTGGATTCGCCGCTTTTGGCCGGAAGGAGGAAATCAGCAGGCTGGAAGGTGAACTGCAGAAGGCGGGCCTGCTTCTGGAAACCGATCTGCCCAAAACGATAGGGCCAATGGCCTATCTGGTTGTAGAGCCGTGGCATTACTCCCCAGCGGAGGTTATTGCCAGTTTCTGGGAAATCCTTGAGGGGAAGGGAGAACCCCGCCCGGAAGTTGCCATACATTTGGGCGCGGGTGATGAAGAAAAGGAGGAAAACAATCTGGCCGGCTATTTTTTTGGAAGATACGAGCTAATTCCCAGTAAAACAGGGGTGGCCACCCTAAAATATATGCTGCAGGAAAACGAAAAAGATGAACTAATTGCCAGGGAAAAAATTGCCTGGCAATTAGTCAACAATTTAACTATTTTTGAGGATTTTGTTCCCGATTATAGCTGCTCAACAGGCGAAGGAAAAATAGTTTTATTTAGGCAGGAGTACGAAGGTTTCCCGCTGTTTGCCGGCTATCTCCATTATTCTTCCCTGGAAAGGCAGCGGATCGTGCAATTTTACCGCCTGGAAGTACTCGGTTTTGCCGGGCAGGAAAGGGAAATTGTTCCACCTTCCACGGCACTTTTACGTTTTCTGGAGGTCTATAACGGGACTGAGGCGGGAGCCTGTATCATTGAGTTTTCCCTGGGATATTATACCAGGGAGTATGATGCAGAGCGTTGGGAAATTCCGCCCGTCTGGAGGATTCGCCTTAACAATGGCGAATTATATTATATTAATGCTTTCACCGGGAATGTAGAGATTTGACAGGAAAATAAACATGAAAAAAGTCTCCTTAAGGGGGTTTTCCCTTGCAGCAATGCCTAAGGATTTGCGGGAAACAGAAAACCCAGGGATCGATCAGGATCAATGGGGCAAAAAACTCTGCAGTGGCTGTTCTGCCGGCTGCCCTGCTTACTGAAAAAACTGTAAAAGTTGAAAATTTGCCAAGTATAACCGATATCTATAGGCTGACCGATATACTATCGGTTTTAGGGGCTAAGGTTTCTATATTGTCAGAAACCTCCCTCGGGCTCGATTTGTCCGGTGTCGATTCTTTCTGCCCCCCCCCTGGGCTGGTTAACCAGCTCAGGGCTTCCTATTATTTAATGGGAAGCCTGCTTGGCCGTTTTGGGAGGGTCGATATCCCTATGCCGGGGGGGTGTGATCTTGGCCCCCGCCCTATCGATCAGCATATTAAGGGGTTTTCGGCCTTGGGTGCTGATGTGGAGCTGGAGCATGGTGTTATGAAATTGCAGGCTAGGAAACTCAAAGGGGCACATATCTATTTGGATATAGTCAGTGTGGGGGCAACGATCAACATTATGCTTGCTGCTGTCCTGGCGGAAGGGAAAACGATTATTGAGAATGTGGCCAAAGAACCTGAGATAGTCGATGTGGCTAATTTTCTTAATGCGATGGGTGCCCGGGTAAGGGGGGCGGGAACCGATGTTATTAGGATCCAGGGGGTTAAGGAACTGGGCAGTGCCGAGCATATCGTTATACCGGATCGGATCGAGGCAGGGACATTTATGATCGCTGCGGCAGCAACAGGGGGAGAGGTTCTGGTAAAGGATGTCATTCCCAAGCATCTCGATGCAGTTATTGCCAAGTTAAAGGAAGTTGGCGTTGGCCTGGATATTGGGTTGGACTGGGTTCTAGTCAAAGAGTCAGGCCCCGGTTGCTTGTTATCCTCTGATGTTAAAACTTTTCCATACCCTGGTTTTCCCACGGATTTACAGCCGCATATGATGGTACTCCTGACCCGTTCGCAAGGAACAAGCCTAATTACGGAAAATGTCTTTGAAAGGCGTTTCCGGCATATAGATGAACTAAAGAAGATGGGGGCTCGCATTAAACTTGAAGGGCGCAGTGCCATGATCGAAGGCGGGCATGAGCTCACCGGGGCAAATCTACAGGCCATGGATCTGCGCGGGGGTGCCTCCTTTGTCATTGCTGCCCTTATTTCGGAAGGCGAGACGCTCATTCAAGGTGTTGAACATATCGACCGGGGGTATGAAAAAATTGAGGATCGCTTTGCGTCCCTGGGGGTAAGGATAGAGCGGATTGGTGGAATTTAACCACAGGTGTTGATCAGGCTATATTTCCCGGGAAATATGCTGTCCTTTTGTGGTTGTAAATGGGGAGGAAGGGCGGATTATGGATTTCTGGCTCGTTAGGCATGGCACTACGGGGGCCAACTTGCAGGGAAGATTGCAGGGGAGGCTGGATTTTCCGCTGGCTGATGAGGGGAAAATTGAGGTATCAATGCTTGCCAGGCGGTTAAGGGGCCAGCGGTTTTCTTACTTGTTTTGCAGTACCCTTGGGCGTGCCCGTGAAACCGTTTCTATTATAGCGGATCAGGTTTTGGGGCCGGAGCCTATTTTTACTTCCCTGCTGGAGGAATATGCCTGGGGAATTATCCAGGGGATGACGAAAGTAGAGATCGGGAAACGTTACCCGCTGATACTTAAACAACTACAACATGATTTTCATCATGCGAAAATTCCAGAAGCGGAAGGCATATCAACATTATTTCAAAGGGTGAAACTTTTTTATCTGTTGCTTTCCAAAATTGCCCGGAAGATACCGGGGGGGAAAGAAAGGGCGCCGATCCTGATTGTCAGCCACGGCCGTTTTTTGCAGGCTTTAATTATCTATATCCTAAAATTTAATTGCGGTGAATCCTGGCCCTTTTCCCTTGCCCCGGCTTCCCTTTCAATTTTGCAGGATGATTTTCGGGGCAAAAGAAGGCTAAAACTTTTTAACGATACCTGTCATCTGTGCGGGGAAGATAGGAAAATGAAGATATAGGCTGCCCTGGGTATGGAGACTTTCTTTTGAACAGGGTACCGTATTGGGTATAGTGTAAGGATATAGCCCAGGATAGGAGACGGAAGAAGGCGTGGAGCGTTTTTATAAAGATTTCTCCGGGGAAGGAAAGAAAAAATCACATTTTTGGAAAGGCTTATTCCTGGGGTTCCTCGTTGGTGGCCTTGCTTTGGCCACTGCTTTTTTTTATTTTGCGGGCAGCATCCTTTCGCAGGAATATATGGCTCCCTTCCCTTGGGAGTTTGCTAAACAGAGCGGTGATAACAAAAATGGTGGCCCCATAGAAATTTCCCCGGGGGCGATGCATTACTATATGGCGGTGGTAAATGCAGCGGAAAAGGCAACCCCCCCGGTGGTTGGCATCAGCAATTTCGGAGTTGTTTATGATTTTTTGGGGCGTGCCAGCCTGCAACAAAGGGCCAGCGGCTCGGGTGTCATTATCCGCGGCGATGGTTATATCGTAACTAATTATCATGTTATTGAAGATTCCAAAGAGCTAATTGTCAGCCTGGGTTCTGGTGAGAAGTTACCGGCCACAATAATCGGGATGGATTTGCCGACGGATCTGGCTGTTATAAGAATTGATAAAGGGGATCTGATTACTGCGAGTATGGCTGATTCAGACAAATTGCGCGTCGGTGAACCGGCTATTGCCATTGGCAATCCACTCGGGCTTGATTTCCAGCAATCGGTGACTTTGGGTGTTGTCAGTGCCCTGAAACGTTCGATCACCATCCAAGGGCAGAATTTCAGTTTTATTCAGACAGATGCAGCTATAAATGATGGTAACAGTGGAGGGGCTCTGGTCAATATAAAGGGCGAATTGATTGGTATTAACACGGCAAAAATTAAAATTGCCGGGGTAGAAGGAATGGGGTTCGCCATTCCCAGCAATACAGTGGAGCAGATTAGTGATGCACTCATTAACAAGGGCAAGGTAGTCAGGCCTTGGATGGGGGTTTATATCAGTACGCTGACCCCCTTGGAGGCAAAACGCTATGACCTGTCCGTGGAAAATGGCATCCTCGTTCAGGATATAGTCAAGGGGGGGCCGGCAGATAAAGCAGGAATTCTTCCCATGGATGTCCTTTTGGAAATCGGGGATACAAAGCTGTCCGATACAGCCCAACTCCAGCTGATATTGCAAAAGTATTCTGTCGGCGAGACGATCAAGATTACCCTAGCCCGCGGGCAGGAAGAAATACTTTTTGAGGTTACCCTGGCTGAGTTGCCGGAAAAGATGGATTAATTTGGGGATATTGTAAATGGCAGTTATATTTATATTCGTCGATGGGGTAGGCCTGGCACCACAGGGCAAGGGTAATCCATTTTCTGTTGTCCCGACCCCTAATCTGTCCAGCCTGCTGGATGGAAATAAATTGGTGCGGGAGGCGGCCGATCATGCCTATGCCCATTCCTGCCTATTGGCTCTCGATGCCACCCTCGGGGTCGAGGGCCTCCCCCAGAGTGCGACCGGGCAAACGACCCTTTTTACGGGAATAAATGCTGCCAGCCTGTTGGGGTTCCACCTGCGTGGTTTTCCGACTAATGATCTTTTGGGGGAACTGCTCAAAAAAAGGGGTATATTCAGGCATTTTCTTGACAGGGGTCTGCGTTGCACCTTTGCCAATGCCTACAGGCCGGACTTTTTCCGATGTTTTACCGGGGCAGCGCAAAGGTCCTATTCCTGCACGACACTAATTAACCTATATGCGGGCTTACCCTTTCGCGGGCCGGAAGAGTTGCTGGCAGGCAGGGCGGTTTATATGGATATTACCAATGAAATCTTGCGCAGCCTTGGCTATGCTTTTCCGCTTATTACCCCCCACATGGCGGCTAAAAGGCTGGTGGCCCTTTCACGGGAATATGATTTTATTCTTTATGAATATTTTTTGACGGATGTGGCAGGCCATAAATGCAACCACGGCGAAAAAGAAAAGGTAATCCGCATTTTTGATGCGTTCCTCGGCGAGGTTGTGCAAACGATGGATTGGCAAAATGATCTGTTGTTGATGGTAAGCGATCATGGCAACCTGGAGTGTTCCCTTATAAAGACACATACGCTAAACCCGGTACCGGCCCTTTTGGTAGGAAGGGGGAGTGAAAAGGTGGCCGGGTTTCTTCAAAAAAACAAAGATCTTACTGGAATTTTCCCGGCACTTGAGGCCTGGTTTGGATGACCGGGCAACCTTTTTGGAAAAGGGCATGGGCCTATTTTAGACGGCAGTCCATGTGGCTAAGGCGGTCAATTACCGGGATCCATAGGCTGTGCATCTGCCCTTTTCGGGGAGTACTTGACAGGTAGGGTTGAAGAAGATAAAACTATATTTATCGGTCGGAGCTGTTTTCAGCGCTGTCCCGGGAGGTTAAGATAATGGAAAAAAGGACTTTGAACGTAGGAAAACCCAAACTTTGGACGAGGGATTTTATTTTTAGCTGCCTGGCGAATTTGGCCATCTATCTGGTTTTTTTCGGTTTTGCCCCGACTCTGCCCATCTATATTGAAAAATTCGGGGGGAGTAGCACCATTGCCGGATTGGCGATGGCCTCGCTGACCCTCGCCGCGGTTTTTTCCAGGCCAGTAGCCGGATGGGCCCTCGATCGTTACGGCCGCAAGCTGATCTTTCTAGGCGGCTTGCTGCTTTTACTTATACCGACTGTTCTTTATGCTTTCATGGTGCCGGTTTTATTCTTAATTGCGCTAAGGTTTGTTCAAGGGCTGGGGTGGGGGGTGGCCAATAATTCCTCCTGGACAGTTTCCTCGGATATCATTCCACTGGAAAGATTGGGTGAGGGTACCGGGTTTTTTAGTGCAACCCTCAGCATTGCCATGGCAGTGGCCCCGGCTATTGCTTTATGGCTGATTGCCCAACATTCTTTCGAGGTTCTCTTCTGGGTCTGCTCCATCCTGACCATAGTCCCCATCATCCTCGCCCTGATGATAAAATATCCCTACACCAGGGAACAGGCGGCAGGGGCCCAGGCGGTTTTTGTGGAGAAAACATCGCTTCCACCGGCTACAGCTGCACTTTTTATAGGCATTGCCTACAGTGCCCAGCTTTCTTTTATCTCCCTTTATACGATCCAACAGGGTATGGTTTCGGCCGGGCTTTATTTTAGTGCGTTTGCCATTAGTACGCTTCTCTTCCGCCCTTTTTCCGGGATAATTATCGATCGGCAAGGTGAAAAAGGTTACGATTTGGTAGTTTTAATAGGCTGCGTGGCCCTGGCAGCTGCCATCCTGGTGTTGTTTGCCCTTTCTACCCCGCTGCACCTAATTATTGCCGGTACCCTTTATGGCCTGGGTTTTGGGTTTATCCAGCCGACGCTCCTAGCCCAATGCATCAAACGGGTTCCTCCTGGCAGAAGGGGTGCGGCCAATGCCACCTACTGGACCGCTTTTGACATTGGGGTGGCCGCCGGTTCGGCTGGATGGGGTTTCGTTGTCAGTACTCTGGGTTACAGCAATATGTTTCTTTTAACCCTTATTCCCGCTCTGATTGCCCTAATTGTTTATTTTGCCAGCAGCAGGGGCAGCACCCCTGTTTCTTTGGATGCCTAAGGCTCCACGAAATTTTCCCGGTATGGTAACAGTTGTGGTATAATGTAGTTTAGTTTTTATTCTATGATAAAAGTTTGATTTGAAGCATGGGGGAGGGATTGCCTCCTGAACTAATTTTTAATCGGGGGCGTAGAAATTGATTCTGGATAAATTGGAAGTGGGCCCGTTCATGTCTAATTGTTATCTGGTCGGATGCCCGCAAACTTTTGAAGGCATGATTATCGATCCAGGTGCAGAGGGCAAACGCATTATCAGGCGGGTCAGGGATCTTCAGCTGAAGATAAAATATATTATTAATACACATGGACATATCGATCACAGTGGGGCAAATAGTGAGGTTAAGGCTGCTTTTGAGGCCCCCTTACTTGTTCATCATGCGGATGCACCCCTTTACCGCAGCCCTCAGGCCAGCACCTCCTTTTTTATGGGATCAGGCCGGGTTGTTCCTCCGGACTACCTTATCAAGGGAAATGAACAGCTGCAGATGGGAACGCTGACAGCCAAGGTTTTGGAAACCCCGGGGCACACACCGGGTGGCATCTGCCTAGAGCTTCCCGGGGTGCTTTTCACCGGCGATACCCTTTTTGCCGGTTCTATCGGGCGCACTGATCTTCCCGGGGGATCCTACCGGCAAATTATCGTCAGCATCAAAAGCAAGCTGCTGGTTTATGCGGATAGTACCAAAGTTTACCCGGGCCACGGTCCACCGTCGACCATCGGGGATGAGCGCCGTTATAATCCTTTTTTGGCATGAGTATGGGTATAGGATTATGAATCAATAGCAAGATAGTATTGCTGAAACGATGCCTTTTATATAAACAAAGAGGAGTATTGCGCAGTTGAACCTTAGAATTTTAAAAGTGGGTGATGCGGGTGATTGTCAAGCCGGGACATTTTATTATTGTGACGGCTGGTGCCGAGGGTGATCATACCCTGACAGCTTTCGACAAGTGCCTCCTGAAAGCCGGTATCGGTAATGTAAATTTGGTTCGCATCAGCAGTATTCTCCCCCCGGGGTGTCTGGAGGAGGAAAAGGGTATTGATTTTCCTCCGGGTGCTTTTGTCCCCACGGCCTATGGTGCGGCCAATAGCGAAAAAAAGGGGGAGCTGATCGCCGCGGCGGTGGGTATCGGCTTTTCCGAAGATAGTTTTGGGGTTATTATGGAACATGCCGGTTGCTGCAGTGCCGAAACGGCAAGATCCAAAGTGGAAAAAATGATCACTGAGGCCTTTGCTTACCGTGGCCTGGCCTTAAAAGATATGAAAGTAAAAGCTGTCGAACACCGGGTGGAAAAAGCCGGCTCTGTCGTAGCGGCTGTGGCCCTCTGGTAGTGTCAAATTATTTAGCCGGGGTGAGTGAGCGATTTGGAAATGGAGCTTTGGTACACTGAGAAACAGACGCCTAATGCCGGGTTAACCTGCACGGTAAAAAAAACCCTTTTGCGCTGCCAGACAAAGTATCAGGAACTGGCGGTAGTGGATACTTTTCAATTTGGCCGCATGCTCGTGTTGGACGGGATGGTGCAGACGACGGCGATGGATGAATTTGTTTACCACGAAATGATCGTGCATGTACCCATGTTTACTCATCCATCCCCCCGAAACGTAGTCGTTATCGGTGGCGGGGATGGCGGGACAGTGCGGGAAATATGCAAATATCCCTCGGTCGAGAGGGTTGTTTTAGTGGAAATTGATGCACAGGTGGTAGAGGCGGCACGCCGCTTCTTACCTGAGCTTTCCTATTGTCTAGATGATCCCAGGGTAGAGATTCACTATACCGATGGTATCGAATACATTCATTCCCTCGATGAATTTTGCGATTTGATCATTGTCGATTCTACCGAACCCGTCGGGCCGGCCATCGGTCTTTTTGATGCCCCTTTTTATCGGGCCGTTTTCAAGGCGTTGAAAAAAGATGGCATCCTCGTTGCCCAGACGGAATCACCATTTTATAATGCGGAACTGATTCGCAGCGTTTTCCCACGCATCAAGGGGGCCTTCCCCGCTGCTTACCTTTATCTTGCCTCTGTTCCCACATATCCAAGCGGTCTATGGAGCTTTACCATGGGCTCCAAAAGATATGATCCACTTAGCCCCCAGGGGACCTTTTCCCCGGGGAATACCCGTTACTACCGGCCGGAAGTACACCGGGCCTCTTTTGTCTTGCCCAGGTTTGTGCAGGAACTGATCGAGTAGATAATGCTGCATCGAACATTTATGTGGTTGGGTTAGTGCATGGGTTTAGGTGCAAATAATGTTAAGGGGGAGAATAGTGGTGGGCAGTAAAATCGCCGGGACTGAAAGTAGGGGAACATTTCTGGCTGCCGGTGATGATCTGGATAGGGCGGACGGGGTGTTGTTGGGATGTCCACTGGATGATACGGGCTCGTTCAGGCCGGGGAGCCGCTTTGCCCCGGCCTCCCTGCGAACGGTTTCTGTTGCTCTCGAGGAGTATAGCCTTTCCAGCAAAAGAGATCTTCGGGAACTCTTTTTTTTTGATGCTGGTGATTTGACACTGGCGCCGGGCAATACGGAGGCTTCCCTGGGGGCAATTACCCATGCAGTTTCATCCCTGCTGGCTAGAGGCAAAAAACCTTTTTTGATGGGTGGGGAACACTTGGTAACTTATGGTGCTGTGAGGGGTTGTTTGCAAGCTTTTCCTGAATTGACAGTTTTGTATCTTGATGCCCACGCCGATATGCGTCCATCATACATGGGGGCACTCTTTTCACACGCCTCAGTGGCCTACTACCTGCGCAGGCTGAAAGGCGTGGAGCTTTTCCAGTTTGGTATTCGTTCGGCGGACAGGGAAGAAGCAAGAGGGCTGGCGGATGGGAATGTATTTTGTTTTTCTTTAAAGGAGCCGCTGGCGGCATTGCTACCGTTACTACAGGACAGGATGATTTATCTTTCCTTGGATATTGATGTTGTCGATCCGGCCTTTGCGCCCGGGGTGACAGCCCCGGAGCCGGGAGGAATCACCTCCGGGGAACTGTTGGAAATATTTCCACTCCTGGAGGGCCTCAAAAATAATATTATTGCCTTTGATCTAGTGGAGATCTGCCCTCCTTACGATCCTTCACAGATTACAGCATTATTGGGCGCTAAAATTATCAGGGAAGCACTCCTGACTTTTTTGTAAACTATGTGCAAACAGATAAAATAGCAGAAGGAAGGGCAAAAAGGATGGGTTCCAAATTTATCTTTATTACGGGCGGTGTGGTTTCTTCCCTTGGGAAAGGTATTACCGCCGCCTCCCTGGGTTGCCTGCTTAAAAGCCGGGGTTTTCGTGTTAGTATTCAAAAGCTTGATCCCTATATTAACGTCGATCCAGGCATGATGAATCCTTTCCAGCATGGCGAAATTTTTGTGACAGACGATGGGGCGGAAACGGATCTCGATCTGGGGCATTATGAACGTTTCATCGATTTTAATTTAACGAAAAATAATAATGTCACGACAGGGAAAATTTACTGGTCTGTCATTAACAAGGAACGCCGGGGTGAGTATGATGGCGGGACTGTCCAGGTCATTCCCCATATTACCAATGAGATAAAGGGGAGCATCATGCGGGTCGCAAAGGATCCCAAGGTTGATCTGGTTATTACGGAAATTGGGGGAACGGTAGGGGATATTGAGGGTCTTCCTTTTTTAGAGGCAATCAGGCAACTTAAAATTGAGCTGGGGAGGGAGAATGTCTGTTATCTGCATGTAACCCTGATGCCCTACCTGGTTGCCTCGGGGGAATTGAAAACAAAGCCAACGCAGCATAGTGTCAAAGAGCTTCGTAGCATCGGAATTCAGCCGGATCTAATCGTTTGCCGGACTGAACATGCTCTTTCCCAGGAAATAAAGGAAAAGATAGCCCTTTTCTGTGATGTCAAGGTGAGCGAGGTCATTGAAAACAACAGTGTTTCCAATATATACCAGGTGCCCTTGCTGCTTAAAGATGAAGGCTTGGATATCAAGGTTCTGGATAAGCTGGGCCTCCCCGCCCGGGAAGCACGCCTGGGGGAATGGGAAGCGATGGTCCAAAAAATTAACAGTTTGCAAAGACAGGTAACTATTGCCCTGGTCGGAAAGTACATTTCCCTGAAGGATGCCTACCTGAGCGTTGTCGAGGCGCTTAAACATGCCGGTATATACAATAACGCAGAGATCGATTTGCACTGGATCGAGGCTGAAAGGGTGGAAAGATGCCATGGGCAGGATGAAGTGGCCGAAATTCTAAAGGGTGCTGATGGTATTCTCGTGCCCGGGGGGTTTGGGGAGCGGGGGATCGAAGGAAAGATTGCCGCAGCCCGCTTTGCCAGGGAGAACTCTATACCCTACCTGGGTCTTTGCCTGGGGCTCCACTGTGCCGTAATTGAAATAGCCAGAAACCTTTGCGCCTTAGAAGGTGCCCATTCGACGGAATTTGATCCTGACACACCACATCCGGTCATTGATTTACTGCCCGAACAAGAGGAAATTGCTGATCAGGGCAAAACCATGCGACTGGGCCTTTATCCCTGCAAGCTCTATCCCGATAGTAGGGCCCTTGCCGCTTACGGTGATGAAATTATTTATGAAAGGCACCGCCATCGTTATAAGCTTAACAACATTTTTCGTGAGGAATTGCAGGAAGCGGGGGGGCTAATGTTTAGTGGGATGTCCCCCGACGGGAGGCTGGTGGAGATCATGGAGCTTGGTGGCCATCCCTGGTTTGTGGCCACCCAGTTTCATCCGGAATTTAGGTCGCGTCCCAACAGGCCACATCCACTTTTTAGGGAGTTTGTAGCTGCCGCCCTGAAACAGCGCCACAAGAAGGAAAAATTTTCATCCTATGAAATGGAGGAATAAACTGTCAGGGAGCGAAATAAACATATAGTTGGTCTATGGAGGATCAAAGGTTTGGGCGCCAGGATGTTCTTTCCTGTAGAAAGGGGTTTCCGGGTGTCATGTTCAAGAATTTATTAGATGATTTTTTCGATATTCTGTTCAGCCCTGCCAAGGGAATTGGGCGTGTGGCCAGGCAGAGGGGTATCTGGCAGGGCCTGACAGTTTACTTTGCAGTAAATATCGTTGTTTCTATGGCTACTTTAAATCTGGATTCATTAGCCACATTTTCATGGGTACCTCATGGATTGGTTCCTTTTTCGTCGTTAGACTTTTTAGAAAAAACACAGCATTTTTTCCCCTTGCTAATTTTTTTTGTCCAGCTTTTTTTCGGGCCGCTTTATTTTTTCCTCATGGTGGCCATACAAAATTTTGTAACAGGACTTTTGGGTGGCAAGGGAGAAGTAACCTCACTGGGAGCAGTCCTGGGATACGCTCATTTCCCCCTGCTGGTTATTGCTGTTGGGGGGGTTCTGGGGCGTTATACAGCTTTTAATATCCTGGGATTGATTGGCCTGGTGGCCTTCTTGTGGTCTGTTGCCCTAAGAATTGCCGGTATCAAACAGGTACATGGTTTTTCATGGGGCCGTGCCTCGTTGGCGTTTTTTATGCCCTTAATTACTCTTGTTTCATCGTTTATCCTCTTTATGCTGCTTTCCATTGTTTTTATTTTTCCCATGCTCATACAGGCTTTGGAAGATTTTTCAGGACGCACCCCATTCTAGTCGGCAGATGATCTAAATTGTGTTAAAATAGATTGTCGGATACTGTAGAAAAAGCGGTTATTTATTGAATTGGCAGCGGTACATCTTCAGACTAATTTAGGGGGAGTGGAAATGCCATGAAGTTTTTTCTTGATTCAGCAAATTTTAAGGAAATTGAGGAAGCGCATTCGTGGGGGGTAGTAAGCGGAGTTACGACAAATCCATCGCTTGTCTCCAAGGAAAAGGGTCCTTTCGATGAGATTGTCAAGAAAATATGTAATCTCATGCCAGACTGTCCTGTCAGCGTGGAGGTGCTCAGCACCGTTTCAGGCGGGATGGTAGAGGAGGCCCATCGCCTTGCTGCCCTGGCTGATAATGTTGTTATAAAAATTCCCATGGGAGCCGAGGGGCTGAAGGCCGTCCATCGGCTTTCTACTGAGGGGAAAAAGGTACCCTGTAATGTGACACTGGTTTTTTCCGCCAACCAGGCCCTTCTGGCCTCCAGGGCCGGGGCAGCCTATGTCAGTCCCTTTATTGGCCGGATCGACGATATCGGCTGGGATGGAACCGATCTTGTTAAAAATATCATGAATATCTTTACCTGCCATGAGTTGGATACCAAGGTTATCGCGGCGAGCATAAGGCATCCCCTGCATGTGGAACAAGTGGCCGCCGCCGGTGCACATATAGCCACTGTTCCCTTTTCGGTCCTTGGGCAGATGTCCCGGCATCCATTAACTGATCTAGGGATAGAACGTTTCCTGGCGGATTGGGGAAAAACCCGGCAGGAGGAAAGGATTTAGTGATTTTGCCGCGGGCTGTTCCTGGCATAAAACAGGCTGCCGCTGAATCACATTATATTTCCCCAACTATCTAAACAAAGGAGAGGAACGGTTATGGAACGGGAGCTGGCATTGGAGTTTGTACGTGTTACCGAAGCAGCAGCCCTGGCCACGGGAAGGCTGATGGGCCGGGGGGACAAAATTGCTGCGGATGGTGCTGCCACAGAGTCAATGCGTAGGGCTTTCGATTCGGTTTACATCGATGGTGTTGTGGTCATCGGTGAGGGTGAGATGGACGAGGCCCCGATGCTCTACATCGGAGAGAAGGTTGGAGCGGGGACGCCCCCCCAGGTTGATGTGGCTGTGGATCCCCTCGAGGGAACAAACCTGGTGGCCAAGGGGTTGCCTAATGCTATTTCCGTGCTAGCTGTAGCTCCCCGGGATTGTCTTTTGCATGCGCCCGATATTTATATGGACAAGATTGCCGTGGGCCCAAAAGCCAAGGGGCACATTAATCTTGATGCATCCGTAGAGGAGAATATGGGCTCGGTGGCGGAGGCCCTTGGGAAAAAAATCGAGGACCTTGTGGCAATTATTCTTGATCGGGAGCGTCACCAGGGAATTATCGATGAATTACGCCGGCTAGGGGCCAGGGTAAGGCTGATCACCGATGGGGATGTTTCTGCGGCGATGGCCACAGCAGTGGAGGGAACAGGGGTGGACATTCTTTTTGGTATCGGGGGAGCCCCGGAAGGTGTTCTGGCCGCGGCAGCCCTAAAATGTCTGGGGGGCGAGATACAGGGCAGGCTGGTGGCGGATGACGAGCGGAAAAGGGAACGTGTTATCAAGATGGGCCTCAAGGATCCTGCCCAGTTCCTAACGATGGATGATTTGGTTAGGGGCGATGATGTAATTTTTGCCGCGACGGGAATTACCGATGGGGATTTTTTACAAGGTGTGCGGTATGCCGGTAATGTTGCCACGACTGAATCTGTTGTCATGCGGGGTACTACCGGGACAGTGCGCTTTGTAAAAGCAACCCACCGGCTTGATTTAAAACCAAATTTCATCGCCAGGACCTGTTCCTAGCCGGCAGAAGACCGCGAGAATATGTTTTGCAGGATTTAGCCCAGGCAGGATAGAAAATACATAAAATAATAGTTTGGGCTATTGGGAACGGGGGAATACTACTGAATATGTGGCTGTTGTTTTTGGTTTATTCTGGGTTGATTATCGTTGCCGGAACGCAGCTGAGCAAAAATGCGGAACTGGTTTCCGACGGCCTGGGCCTGAGCAAGGCCTGGGCCGGAACCCTTCTTCTTTCCATAGGAACATCACTTCCTGAATTAGTCGCCTCCTGCCGGGCTGCCATGATTGGCGCCCCGGATCTGGCCGGGGGCAATATCTTCGGGAGTAATCTTTTTAATCTCTTGATCCTAATTCTTGTGGGTATTTTATATCCGCGGGGCCTATATAGGGCCCGGCGCAAAAGGGGATTGATTGTTACAGCCCTTTTTAGTATCATTTTGGCAGGAATCTCCCTTGTTGCCATCGTAGTGAAACTCCCCTGGGGCATCGGGTGGGTTGGCCTGGACAGTATATTTGTTTTCGGCATGTATCTTTTGGCCAGTGCAATAATTACGGGATTGGAACGAAATAGAAATGGCGGCAGGGTAGAGGCGGATAATAAAACCACACGTTCCGGATTGGCCCGGGCCCTGTACTTTTACCTGTTGGCAGCTGCGATTATTGTTTTTGCCGGGGTTGGGTTGACCGATACCTCTAAACTAATTGCTTTGGAGACAGGCCTTGGAGAGACTATGATCGGCTCTATCCTAATTGCTGCAGCCACATCCCTGCCGGAACTTGCCACCTCGATAACTTCCATCTGCATGGGATTGCCAGAGATGGCTATTGGCGTCGTCTTTGGTTCTAATCTTTTTAATATTCTCCTTTTCTTTTTTGGCGATATTTTTTACCGGGAGGGTTTGCTCCTGGGCAGCCTCTCGTTCCAACACCTCGTCACTGCCGTGATGGGTATGGTTCTTACAACCGTGGCGGTTATAGGATTGCTGATCCCCAGCCGTCGCAATATTTTTGGTATTAATGCACCATCATGGGTTATCCTTGGTGGTTATCTGGTGACATTTTTGTACCTTTTTTATATGGGGTAAAGGCATAATATGAAAGGAAGGGATATTTTTGCAGCTAATCGAGCTTGATGCCATGAATCTGGATGAATTACAGCGACTGGCTAAAGACAGCGAAATCAAGGGTTTCAGTTCCATGAAGAAAAAAGATCTCATTTTTGCCCTGCTTAAACAGGAAACAGAAACCGAAGGGCTGATCTTTGCGGAAGGGGTTCTAGAGATTATATCGGACGGTTTCGGTTTTCTAAGGCGTATTAATTACCTGCCACACGAGGATGATATCTATATTTCTGCTTCACAGATCCGCCGGTTTGGCCTGAGAACAGGGGATTTGATTTCGGGCAAGGTGAGGCCGCCCAAGGAAAATGAGCGTTATTTTGCCCTGCTGCATGTTGATGCTGTTAACAACAAAGACCCCGAAAAGGCAGCAGCAAGGCCGGGTTTTTCCGACCTGGTTCCCATTCACCCGGATGATCAACTATTCCTGGAAAGGGATCCCGAGGAGATGTCCACTCGTATTATCGATCTTCTTATTCCCGTGGGGAAAGGGCAGCGGGGGTTGATCGTCTCGCCACCTAAGGCAGGCAAAACCTTTTTATTAAAAAAAATTGCCAACAGTATTTCCGAAAACTACCCTTCGCTGGAACTAATCGTCCTGCTTATCGATGAGAGGCCGGAGGAGGTAACCGATATGCGCAGGTCGGTCAAGGGGGAGGTGCTTAGCTCCACCTTTGATGAGCGTCCTGACAATCATGTTCGCCTGGCGGAGCTGGTTCTGGAACGTGCCCAAAGGCTCGTGGAGCATGGCCAGGATGTGGTCATTTTGCTGGACAGTATTACCCGCCTGACCCGTGCCTATAACCTGGTTATTCCCCCCAGTGGCAGAACCCTTTCCGGTGGGATAGATCCGGCTGCCTTCTATAAGCCTAAGCGTTTTTTCGGGGCGGCACGGAATATTGACGAGGGGGGCAGCCTGACGATGCTGGCTACCGCCCTGATCGATACGGGCAGCCGTATGGATGATGTTATTTATGAGGAATTCAAGGGTACGGGCAATTTGGAATTGCACCTGGATCGCAAAATTGCCGAAAGAAGATTT
>DUNV01000124.1 GCA_012839215.1 Bacillota bacterium | reverse complement strand
TAAATGTTCTCCCAGATTTTCTGGACTTTATTGGTAATAAAATTCTAGTTGCCCATCATGCTGCCTTTGATCTAAATTTCCTTAATCTGGAATTATGCCGGGCAACCCCCCTGCGCATCATTAACCCGGTAATTGATACATTTCTTTTGTCGACCGCCCTTCTTCCCAAAGTAGAAAAGTGCTCGCTGGAAAACCTGGCACTACATTTCGGCATAGAGATCAATGGCAGGCACACAGCCCTGGGCGACTCCATGGCCACAGCGCAAATCTTCCTCAGACTGCTGGAGATTCTTAAAGGTAAGGGTATCATCAGCCTAAAACAATTGGCAGATCATATCGCACTTACCCTTGGCATGATTCCTCCAACATATTAATTATGAATTATTCTAAATATCTTCTCTGTCCTTTTTTGAAAACGGCTGACAATGAGCAGTGATTCCCTTAAAAAAGAATATTCGCGTTCATTTAGCTTTCCTGGCGTAATATAATTATCAGGAATCTCATCCCTTTGCATTTTTTTCATGGCGTCGCGTATACGTAGCATCATCAGGGTTTCATAGGCAAACTTGATTTCCCCGGCATGTTTCTCCCTTAGTACTTTCCTTTTTACAAGTTCATCCAGGCGTTCGAAGGTATTCGTGAGTAGAATTCTGTCCCTGAGGGAGAAAATGCGGGTACACTCGACAATATGCGCACAGGCTGTCTTTAAGTTCAGTTGATGCCGGTGTTCCCCGCCTTGTTCAGTTTGGATCCGACGAAAAAAGGTTATGGGCACCTGTTTATCAATGTTATCCTTGACCAGGTGATAAAGCAATATTGTGAATTCCTTTGTTTTATAAGCAATAAAGCCACGCAACCGATCATAAAGCCTTTTCGAACCATAGACAAAACGGAAATCCAAAAAGATGGTCATCTTGCGCACTTCTACTGAATGGTAGGTCCATTCTTCGATTTTTTCATGCCATCCGCTTAGAGGGTGGCACCACGCAGGGTTATTGGCCATAACCTTGCCCCTGCAGAGTTCGAAGCCATACTTCTTTAATCCTGTAACGACCTTATTACCAAGGGTTAAAAAATATTTTTTAGCCACTTCCTCCCGGACAGCATCAGCATCCTCAAAAATAATTCCATTGTCTTGATCGGTGCGCGCAAACTGCTCCTTCCGTCCACTGCTTCCCATGGTAATCCAACAATACGCCAATGGGGGAGGGCCATGCCCTTCGGCGATCATCTCTGCCTCTGCTATTTCTATCACTTTGCGGGTAATGCGATCATAGAACTCCGTAATGAGAGAAGTAATTTCCCTGACGCTGGCCTTTTCAACCAAAAGCGCTTGCAAAACCTGGTCTACCTCTGGCCGGAGTCTAACCAGGGCATCAAGGTTTTTTACCGCTTCAATATTGTTGACAATAGCAAAGGAGCCAGTTTTTCTTGATTTAATAAGCTCGCGCATGGAGACAATTCCCCGAATTTTACCCCTTTTGTCGAGAATTGGAATATGCTTGACACGATATTTAACCATAAGCAGAAATGCTTCATGGATAAAATCATAACCTTGCAAGGAAATGAGCCCGGAAGTCATTAGTTCCCCTGCTTTCAGGGAGGCAATATTTTCGGGATCATCCCTCAAGAGAACCCTGGAAACCAGATCGCTCTCAGTAATAATGCCGAGCAATCTGCCAGTATCATCCGCCACAATAACTGAGCTGATATTATGGGAATCCATCAACCCGGCGACTTGCCTAACGTTATCCTTCGGTCCGCATGTAATCACATTCGTTACCATGATATCTTCAATACGTTTTCTGAAACTTCCACCCGGTTCTTCCCCATTTTCATCATAGAATTTTTGAAATAGGGCACGCATCCGATCCGCCAGCATACGGGCAATATAAGCTGCAAAGCTGCTGTTTTCCTCATATAATTGCACGGCAAGATGGCGGGGGAAAAGGTAGCAATGGGTTTCCTCCAGGGCCCGGGTCGAAGCGGGATAGTTTTCATCAGACAGAAAAACACTATCCCCCAACGTTTCGGTGGGGCCCCTAAAGCAGATGGTCATTTCATGGCCATTTTTATCGGAAACGAAAATTTCTACTTTTCCGCTGATAATCAGGAAAAACACATGCCGGGAAGGTTTACCCTGTTCCATAAAAACCTCTCCGGCCATATAGATCTCTTCTTTAAGGGAGTGCGCCACTTTAATCAATTGTTCCCAATCAAGGTAGGAAAACGGCTTGATATTTTTTAGGTTGTCAACCCTTACATTAATTTTGTTCATGTTAACCGGCAATGTCTTGCCCCCCTCCCGCGTCGCAAAGGGCCTCAAAAGAGATAATACGCCGCTTGTCTTTTTCCGGTAATTATAATAGAATCTCCTTGGAATGATGTTAACCAATAGAAATAAGCTATTAAGGCGGAGGTTTGTAAATGACAAATATTATACCTATTCATGGATTAAGATTTTCCCCCAAGGCAGGCCTTGACTATTCCCAAATAATTACCCAACCCTATGATATTATTAGTTCGGTGGAACAGGAAATATATTATGAAAAAAGCCCGTTTAATGTCATACGTCTGGAATATGCCAAATCCCTGCCTGGGGACAACAATTCCAACAATAAATATACCCGGGCAGCACACACCCTGCAGCAATGGTTGGGGGAAGGCATCTTATTCCAGGAAGAAAAACCTGCGCTCTACTTTTATGAACAACACTTTCCATGGGGAGACAAAAATTACCTCCGCTGTGGATTATTCTGCGGTGTGGAGCTTTCACCCTTCGAAACAGGAAATATTATTCCCCATGAAAAAACATTGGATAGACCAAAAGCAGACAGGCTAGAACTAATGAACCATTGCCAGGCAAATTTTAGTCCCATCTTTGGCCTTTATGATGATAAAGATGAATATCTAAAAAATGAGGCTGCAACGTTGAAAAAGGAAAAGCCCATCATAGATTTCACCGATGTTGAAGGTCAAACCCACAGAGTTTGGGCCGTAACCGATCCCTCCCCGATAGCTGCGATCCAGGAATTTTTTAGAGAAAAGAAAATTTTTATCGCCGATGGCCACCACCGCTATGAAACTGCATTAGAATTTTATCAGCAAAAAAGCAGAACATCGGGTGATCTAAAAAAATATAATTATGCCCTCATGGCCCTGGTAAATATTTATGATGATGGCCTGCTCTCCTTTCCCACCCACAGGCTGGTAAAACAAAACAGGATAAAAACCGGTGATTTTCTTTCCCGTTTAGTAACTAATTTTTCCCTACAGGAACTTAAAAAGCCGGAAAACAGCGCTTTGCTCCGGGAAACGCTGGAAAACTTTTTATCATCCACAGGAAAAGAAGGGGTTTCCCTGGGATTATATACTGAGGAAGGAAAACTATATGGCCTAAAACTTAAAAATCCAGAAAGTTTTTCCTCACCACTGCTGGATACCTTTGTCCTGCAAGAGTTGATTCTAGATACAATTTTTGGCCTTGGCGAGGCAGAAATAAAGGATAGATCTGCCCTGGTTTACCTCAAGGATGAATGGGAAACCAAGGAATTTATCGATGATGGGAAAGGAAACTATGCCTTTTTCCTAAACCGGCCATCGATAGAAAAAATCATCGATCTGGCTGAAAAGGGGTTTCGCATGCCGCAAAAAACAACCTATTTTTACCCGAAAATGATCACCGGGTTGATCATGCTGCAACACTAACAACCCGGTAGCCGAAGAAAACGTATCTATGTCTCCGGAAGTGCATCCCGTAAAATTTTCCAAAGAAAGGGGTTTTGTTTACGCAGAACTGCCGGCTTGCCTGCCTTGCTTACAAAAGCATGCGTCGTCTCTCCATGGACCAGTAAGAGATCCTTTTCCTTGTGAAAAATTTCATACCGAAAACCCATCTTTACTTCCCGTAGAAACATTAAAGTGGTCACTATGCGCAGTTGATCATCATAGCGGGCAGGATTTTTATACTTGCAATATGCCTCGATCACAGGAAGTAAAATCCCGTTTTGTTCCAATTGCTTGTAGGTCAACCCAAGTGAGCGCATCAATTCCGATCGACCAATTTCAAACCAGATAAAATAGTTGGCATAATAAACCACACCCATTTGATCGGTATCCTTGTATCGCACCCTCAGGAACGTTTCATTTTGTCTCAAACCATTACCACCCCCGGATAGAAAAAATCCTTGGAAACCCCTTTAAATTGCCAGTATAGACGCAGTTTTATAGTCATCCCATGAAAACTCTTTAGTATGGGAAAAAATTTCGTCATAGGGCGTGGCGATGATTTCCCCTTTCCAAAAACCAACTGTACACCCTTTTTTCCCCTCCAGAAGCAGATCGACTGCCTTGGCACCGAGCCGGCTGGCCAGTACGCGATCAAAGGCTGTGGGGGTTCCACCCCTTTGCAAATGTCCGAGTATGGTTACCCGCACCTCCATCTGGACACACTTTTGTATCTCTTCGGCTACGCTGAAAGCACTGGCCGCACCCTCGGCAACCAGTATAACGCTATGTAGTTTGCCCCTTTTAACCCCCCGCATCAGGCGATTGCAAACTTCAGTCAGATCAAAAGGAGCCTCCGGAACAATAATTGTTTCTGCCCCCCCGGCCAGCCCGGCCTGCAAGGCAATGTATCCTGAACTTCGCCCCATTACCTCAATAACATAGATGCGCTCATGGGAGGTGGCCGTGTCCCGCACCTTGTTAATGGCATCAGCAACCGTATTTACAGCTGTATCGAACCCAATACTATAATCCGTAAAGGGAATATCATTATCAATGGTCCCCGGTACGCCAATAGTACTGAAACCGGCATCCTCTAGCACCTTTGCCCCGCGGAAGGAACCATCACCCCCGATAATAACCAATCCATCTATTCTTTCTCCTTTTAAAAAGGCGAAAGCCTTTTCCCGCCCCTCCATGGTTAAAAATTCGGGGGATCGCGCCGTGCGGAGAATCGTCCCCCCCCGGTGTATAATATCGGCTACTGAACCGAGCCTGAGGCATTCTATTTCCTGATTAATCATGCCGAGATAACCTCGTTTAATACCGTAAACATCAAGCCCATGATAAATGCTTTTGCGAACTATAGCCCTGATCGCAGCATTCATCCCCGGAGCATCACCCCCGCTGGTGACAACAGCAATTTTTTTCAAATTTTATTCCTCCCGGTCTGCTTATTTTTCCCCTATTGATGCTCCTTTATGGCGGGAACATCATCCTCCTCCATTTGTTCTATTTTGACCGATCCAACTCCGGTAAGGTCTTCTATCTTTTCCCTTAGCTCCCCTGGTTCAGAAACCCAGCACTCCTGCCCCGTAAGTATCAGCTTTTCTTTTTGTTCTAAATAAAGATAAACCGGGGTCCCGCCCTGGGAGGCAGTAAGAATCTTTTTCAGATCCATCAATTCGGGAAAAGACTTGTTACCGCTGATTGTAATAAGGAGCTGCCTGGGCTCCCGCGGCAGAAAGGTAATTTCCTCGGCCAGCATTTTGATATTTTCTTCTTCCTTCAGATCAAGGCGACCTTTAGCTATGATCACTCTTTCGACTTCAAGGCTTTCCCCATATCGTTCATAAAGATTGGGAAATATAATAATTTCCAGCTCTCCGGTGAGATCCTCGACAGTAAGAAAGGCCATAGGCTTGCCCTTTTTTGTATAGATTGCCTTGACGGAGCTGATCATACCGGCTATGGTTACCTGATTCCGCCTGTTTTGCCCTGCCAGTTCACCAATAGGGACCACCCCCCTTAGGTTTCCCAGAATCCTTCCATATTGATCCAGGGGATGGCCGGAAATATAAAGACCCAACAATTCCTTTTCAAAGGTCAATTTTTCCCGGGAAGAATACTCCGTTAGTGGGGGTAGCTCATCTTGCATATCACCCGCAAATTGTTCCTTTCCAAGGTAGGAAAACATGGATATCTGCCCGTCCATTTTTTCCTTTTGGGCATGCTGTCCCATCTGCAGCGCCTGATCAAGATAGTTAAGGTATTGGGAGCGAAACCCCCCCAATGAATCAAAGGCACCACATTTAATCAGGCTTTCAGTAACCTTGCGATTGCAAACCCGCAGATCCACTTTTCTACAAAAGTCACCAAGGCCGGTAAATTTGCCCTCCTTGGCGCGGGTCTCGATTATCGTCTCGACGGCGCCTTTTCCGGCATTTTTTACCGCTGCCAGGCCAAAACGGATTTTTTTGCTGCCAACAACTGTAAAATTGGTTTCACTTTCGTTGATATCGGGCGGAAGAATTTCAATCCCCTGACGCCGGCAATCGGCAATATAAAGCGCAACCCTGTCAGCATTGGAGATCACCCCGGTAAGAAGAGCAGCCATGAATTCCAGTGGATAATTCGCCTTCAGATAGGCCGTCTGGTAAGCTATCATAGCATAGGCTGCGGCATGGGATTTATTAAATCCATAGGAGGCAAACTTGACGATAAGATCGTACAAATCCCTACCCAGTTTCTTGGCATAACCCTTCTTTTCCACCCCACTGGTAAATATTTGCCGCTGTTGGTCGAGGATCTCTTTTTTCTTTTTCCCGATGGCCCGACGCAGGAGATCGGCCTGCCCCAGGGTGAAACCAGCCATCCGGGCAGCTATTTCAATAATCTGTTCCTGGTAAACGATAACACCATAGGTTTCCTTAAGAATAGGTTCCAAATCTTCATGAAGATAACTAATTTCCTGATCGCCATGTTTACTTTCAATAAAAACAGGGATTTGTTCCATGGGCCCCGGCCGGTAAAGCGCCACAACAGCAATAATATCCTCAAACACCGTTGGCCTCAGTTCACGGAGAACGGAGCGCATACCACTGCTTTCCAGTTGAAAAACCCCTGCCGTTTCTCCTTGGGCAAGAAGTGCATAGGTTTCCGGATCATCCAAAGGGATCGTGGCCAGATCAATTTTATTTTTTGCCCCGTCCCCCCGCTGCTGGTTGGCCTGCCTGATAGCCTCTTCCATAATTGTCAACGTGCGCAGGCCCAAAAAATCCATCTTTAAAAGTCCCAGTTCCTCCAAAATATTCATGGGAAACTGTGTTACCAGGGTCCCATTCGTCTTCTGAAGGGGAACATGATCCACAAGGGGCCCAGCGGAAATAACCACACCGGCAGCATGCGTCGAGGAATGCCTGGGCAGCCCCTCCACTTTTTGGGAAATATCGAGAAGTTTTTGGTAGCGCTCATCGCTGCTATAAAGTTCATCCAGCTCTGGATTCATCTCCATAGCCTTTTGAATTGTCATTCCTAGTTCATCGGGAACTGCCTTGGCCACCCGATCTGCCTCACCATAGGTAAAGTTGAGGGCGCGGCCCACATCACGCACAGCCATGCGGGCAGCCATCGTTCCAAAAGTAATGATCTGGGCGACATGATCTTCGCCGTATTTATCCACCACATAACGGATTACCTCATCACGCCGTTCATAGCAAAAATCAATATCCACATCGGGCATGGTCACCCTTTCCGGATTTAAAAACCTTTCAAAAAGCAGCCCATAGCGTAAAGGATCGATATTCGTTATAAAAAGTGCGTAGGCAACGAGGCTGCCGGCAGCCGAACCCCTACCTGGCCCCACTGGAATACCCTTCCGAGTCGCAAAACTGACAAAATCCCAAACGATGAGAAAATAACCGGCAAAACCCATCTGCCCGATTATGTCCAGCTCATAATTGAGACGCTCCTGTATCTCCGGCGTTATCTTGCGATATCTTTTGGCCAGCCCCTCGTGGCAAAGGGCCCTCAGATATTCTTCTGGAGTTGCATAGGAGGAGGGAATTTCATAACTAGGCAGGTACCTTTGATCAAATTCCATTGTAAGGTTGATTTTATCGGCAATTTTCTGTGTGTTTTCCAAAACTTCAGAGGGAAAACCGGCAAATGCCTCCTGCATTTCTTTTTCCGATTTAAAATAAAAACCATCACCGGAAAACTTAAGGCGTTTTGGATCATCAATGTTCTTGCCCGTTTGGATGCAAAGCAGCACATCATGGGCCTCCGCATCCTCACGCTCCAGATAATGGACATCATTGGTGGCAACAAGGGGTATCCCCGCCTCCTCGCCCAAGGCGAGGAGCATGCGGTTCAGCTCTCTTTGTTCCGGGAGACCCTGATCCTGCAGTTCCAGGAAAAAATCCTCCTCCCCAAAGGTTTCCCGGTACCAGAGGGCGGTTTCCAGGGCCTTTTCCTTATCCCCTTTGAGGAGCAGCTCGGGTATCTCACCGGCCAGACAGCCACTGAGGGCAATAAGCCCCCGGCTGTGCCGCGAAAGGAGTTCCTTATCCACTCTGGGTTTGTAATAAAAACCCTCGAGATAACCGGCACTGACAATTTTCAGCAAATTGCGGTATCCTTCTTGATCCTTGGCTAGGAGGACCAGGTGATAAAAAAGGTTGTCACGGCTCGATTCTTTCTGGAAACGGCTACGGGGAGCCACATATACCTCGCAACCGATGAGGGGCTTTATTCCCTTGGCCATAGCCTCCTTATAAAAGTCAATAACCCCATACATGGCCCCGTGATCAGTAATAGCCACAGCCGGCATGCCAAACTCTACAGCTTTTTTCACCAGGCTGCGGATGCGGGTTGCCCCATCAAGAAGGCTATATTCCGTATGCACATGCAAATGAATAAACAAAACCAATTCCTCCAGGATCTCTCTTTATCATTCCAAAGAAGTAATTTCGACCTTTGCAATAAAAATACCTTTGATAATCCAGCCGGAGAGGGTTAAAAAAGTTTACGGGGCAATAAAAATGTAATATATATGAATTAATTATGGAGGTGGCACTACAATGCCTACCTATCCTACCCTGATCACCACATTCTTTATCGCCTTGGGAGTAATTTTGGGCGGAAGCACCCTTGGTTCCCTGGCGGCTTTTTTGTTCTACCAGAAACCTCCTCACTATACCATTCTGGATCTGGCGGAAAAACTAAAAATCTGGGCCTTGGTCGCCGCCCTAGGGGGGTCTTTTGGCGCCTTTAGGGCCATCGAAACCAGTTTTTTTAGCGGTCAGCCAGCAGAAATGCTTAGGCAATTGGCGCTCATTACTAGTGCCTTTTGCGGGGCTCACCTCGGCTATCTCCTTCTCAAATATTCCTTGGGGGGACATTAGGCTTGCGTGGAAAACTGGCCTTTTTCATTTTGGGGGTACTGATCGGGTTAACGGTAATGAACGCCGTTCAGGGTAAAAAATTTGAGGAAATATACTGGGAAACAGAAGAACTAAAAGTAAAACACTATGAAACAGTTCAGCAGCTAAAAAAAATAAAGGAGCAGCATGAATCCCAGCTGCCTTCCCTGGTCAAGGAAATTAAACTGGAGATTCGCATGAATGATCATTCTCTTCCGGAACCAGCCCTGCGCCGCGGCATTTACGAATTGGTCAAGGATCTGCTTGGCCAGGAAGTGGATGCCCTACCCTACCCTCTGCTTTACAATCTACTGGAAGGTCGGTTAATTGAAGAAGAAGGCAGGAAATATTGTCTGGAAGTGGAGGCAGTTATCCTGGGAAATATCCTCGTTTATTTTTTAGACGTGGAAAAACTGGATGGCGAAAACCCCGTTTAACACCTTCGAAAATAGTCTGTTATAAATCCTGCCGCCACGAAAAAGGCCAGGCAGGTCCAAAAAAAAGAGAAAAGCCCTCCCGGGGAAGAAAAACCAATCGTGGGAATGGAAGGCATACCCAAAGAGATCAGCAGGCAGGATAAAATAGAACCCAAAGAAACATAATTCACCGGAATTTATCCCCTTTTTCCCTTTTATTCTGCTTCCCTATCTAACTTAATTCTATTCCCCGGGTGCATTTAAAATACTGGGCAGCAAGCATTTTCGTGGTATAAATATGCTAAGGAGCCGCCACTAGAAAATGCATAATCGCCTCTAAAACACCCCCGCCAACAGCCCTCGCCTTGTCGGAGATCGTTTCCCAGTCCGCCTCCCCGCCCCGGGGATCGATATCCCCTACCTTCATACCCTTTTGCACTTCCAGTCCAGGATAAAGCATGCCGCGCACCAGTCCATCGATAGAGGCAAAAAGGGGAATGTCCCCTACAGCTGCCACCTTTTCACCCCTCTGGACCAGTTCGCCAATATTTTTATAGGGAAAGAAGTGCCCGGAGCCGGGTGCCCGCAAAAGCCGCTCCGTGGTGACACCGGCAACATCCCCGGGAATACCGGTATCAGCTGCCGCCACTCCCGAATAAAAGACCCGGCCAAGCTGGTGGCCCCTTTTTGTCTCCACCACGGCCCGCACATCCAGACCGGCAGTAAACCCAGGCCCTAGACCAATTACAATCGGTGCATCCGCTAAAACTGTGCCCGTATTCCTTTTGGCCATCACGCCATCAATAAGCACATAGGGTTTCATCTTTTTCAGCAATTTTCCTTCTGGATCAATCAGGAGAGGTATTATTCCTTTAGACCAACAATCCCCGATCTGAGAGTCCTCTTTTATCAGCTGGGCACTGACCCCCTCCACCTCAACGGATCCCTCGAAAGCGGCTGAAGCAAAAGAAACGCTTCTTCTGACGACCAGGGGCCGAGGAAGCTCTAACATAACGACTGGAAAACCGGCAATGTGAAGGCGGTGCGCCACACCACTGGCTAAGTCACCGGCCCCCTTAATAATTACCTTGTAATCGTCCAGTTCGATTTTCTTCGAAGTTGAATCGTTTTTAATAGCATCCATTTCTTCAGATCTCGCCTCCAAAGGAAAATGTTTGTCCGGCACTATTGTAAACAAATCGATCCTTAAAAGCCTGGTAAAAAGCCGCAGCGGCGTAAAATCCCGTGCAATGGCAAGGGGCAACCACCTGTAGATCAAATTTTTCCAATTCCCTGAGCGTATAGTCCAATCGTCCCTCTGATGCAGCAACGAGGTGGGTACCGCCGATCAGGGCATATATCTGTTCCTTTCCCGTAAGTTTGGTAGCGTACCTCAGGGTATTGATCAAACCCGAATGGGTACAACCAAGTAGAACAATTACCCCCAAGGGACTTTCCACAAGAATAGCCTGATCATCATAAAAAGGATCGGGCACCAGGGTACCATCGGGATTCTGCCGGCAAAGGGTTTTTATGGGTTGATCCTCCTCTTTTTCCCCCCGGGGGATTTCTCCCATAAGCAGGAGACCCTCAGCAAGGGCGCGGGGTTCACGGCTTAGGTGAAACCTCGCCCCAAGATTTTCCAGCTCCTTCCTGGTCCTGGGAATTCCAATATATTTTTGTTCATTTCCCTCGAGTAAATGGTACTTTGCTATAAATATATCCGGGTGGGCGTAGATATTCAGTGGCCCGGCATACTCCTTAAGCAAAGTTTCGAGCCCCCCTGTATGATCATAGTGCCCGTGGCTTAGCACCAGGGCATCTATAGTTTTTAGATCCACACCCAGGATACGGGAATTGTGGAGAAGGGTGGCCCCACCGCCGGTATCGAAAAGAATTCTTTGGGAATCTACCTCCAGCAGCATGGCCAGCCCATGTTCACCGAGTACGCCATTGGCCGGATACGGGGTATTATTTTCACAAAGCGTTGTAATTTTAATCTCCGTGGGCATTGTGGACAGTCGCTCCTCCCTAGTTGGGTATAATATAATAAAGTCCTCTGGGAATAGCAGTTACCGGGAATTTTTCTTTTCTGCCCGGGCTCTAATCAATTCAGCAACAATGCTAATGGCGATTTCCTCAGGTGTCTCGGCTTTGATTGGCAGACCGATAGGTGAATATACCTTAGCCAACTTTTCCTCACTGACACCTTTTTCCCGAAGCAACTGGTAGATAGTATCCCTTTTTTTAATACTGCCAATCATGCCGATATAAGCTGCTCCCGTTTTTAAGGCTTGCTCCAAGATGATCATGTCTGCCTTATGCCCTCTACTGACAATAACCAGATAGCTATCCTCATCGATGGGTAAATCGGGGACACAACCGGCAAAATCCTCCAGAACAAAAATTTTTTCTGCCCAAGGGAAACGGTTTTTCGAGGCAAATTCCGCGCGATCGTCGAGAACTACAGTTCTAAAACCAACAAAACCGGTCAGTTGTGCTATTCTTCGCGAAACGTGCCCGGCTCCAAAAAGGTAAACAGTGGAGGGATTGCCTAAAGGTTCAACCCAGTAATCCATCCCTTCTAATGTAACCAGCATAGGCAAGCGGCTGCGCGCAAGCTGCAAAAGTTGTTCTTTTTGCCCACCGGTCAACTGCATTCCTATTGTTTTGTCCTCCAGTAAGAGGCACTGTTTTAAAGAATTACGGCTTTCATCACCGGTAATTATTTTACTGATTAAAAGTGCTGTCTGGCGGTCATCTGATAATTCAGCAAGGGATTGATAAAGTGCTATGTTCTCCTGGAAAGTAGATGAAAGCAGATCTACAAATACCTCCGCTTCTCCTCCACAGATCATATCCAGGGAGTCGATAACATCGCTTGTAAAAATAAATTTTTCGCAATTGGACTGCCTACTTTTAAAGACATCCCGGGCAAGTTCCAGCACCCTGGCCTCGAGAATTCCTCCTCCGATAGTGCCCTCAAAGGAGCCATCCTCACGGATGAGCATTTTGGTACCGGCAGTGCGCGGTGCCGATCCATCTTTCTGAATAATCGTAGCCATGACCAGATCCTCCCCCTTGGAAAGAAGGCGGGCACATGATTCGTATAATTGTTTCATCCACTTATCACCCCTATTGCATTCTTTTAAAAAAAACCGTCATTCAATATTTTTCATCTTTGGGCCATACTAACCTTCAATAGGTAAGGAAAATTATCCTGCTTCTAAATTACATTTTAACAAAATAATTTGCTTTATGCACCAAAGAGGGAATAGCAAAAAGTGTTATACATGTATCTATATTCACAAGCGGGGGAAAATGTAGTAAAATAAAAAAAGGCTGACTACTTGTTCGGCCATACCCAGGGAAGGAGGTGGGAGCCCGGGGCATTTCCAGCAAATGTTTCACTAACAAAGTTTGCGCTGTTAGCCGACGTAGACTAGATCATTAAATTTAAACAGGAGTGAAAACAGTGCCTTATTACCAGGCAAATAAATGTTGGAAGACCATAGAAAAACATTTCGCTACCATTATGGATTTGCTAAACGATACTGTAATCATAATTGATAAAAAAGGAACGATCATCTATGTAAATGAGGAGTACAAACAGCAAATCGGAACAAAAGAGGGAGGTATGCCAAACCATGGCAGCTACGGCAACTTTTTCCACGATAAATTATCAGAAACACTTCATCAGGGAAAAACCATTAAAAAAAAGAAATATTATGATAAGGAAAGGGGGCATAGCCTTACCGCTAGTTTCCTGCCCATAAAAGATCATGACGGGGAAACAATTGCTGCTGTCGGCATTACATCACCGATATCCAGACACCAACCACCTTTTGAACATCCGCATACGATAAAGCAGGAAAAAGCCCCAAAAGGGAACACAAGAAAGGATTTGCCGCCAGGCCTGAACAATATAATTGGCAAGTCCCCCGAACTGATCGACTGCCTAAGATTATCCGTTCAGGTTGCTAAATCTGATGCCACTGTTATGCTTCGTGGGGAAACCGGTGTAGGTAAGGAGCTGTTTGCCAGGGCAATCCATAACACTAGTAATAGACATAGTTTTCCATTTATTGCTGTAAACTGTGCAGCAATCCCCGACAACCTAATCGAATCAGAGCTTTTCGGCTATGCCTCCGGCGCGTTTACAGGCGCCCGAACGTCCGGGAAAATGGGAAAAATTGAGATGGCAAACAAGGGAACGTTATTTTTGGATGAAATAGGGGATCTATCCTTGAATACGCAGGTAAAACTTTTGCGCTTTGTCCAGGAGCGATATATTGAGAAGGTTGGTGGAAATGAACAAATCCCTATCGATGTTCGTATAATTACCGCAACAAATAGGAATCTCGAACAAATGCTTGAACGGGGGGACTTCCGTACAGATTTATACTACAGATTAAACGTCATACCCATCCACATACCACCCTTGCGGGAAAGGCCGGGGGATATTACCCTCCTATCCCACCATTTCCTTGATTATTACGGAAAAAAATATGGGAGAAATTTGACCTTTTCCCGGGAGGCAATAGAATCCCTGCAAGGTCACCCCTTACCGGGCAATGTCAGGGAATTAAAAAATATCATAGAGCATGCCGTAATTCTCTGCCCGGATGATACCATCAGGCTACAACAACTGAATCTAGGCGTGGTCTGCCAACAAGAAAAACTGGATCATGCCAGCCTGGATTTAAACCAGGCCATAGCGAAAACGGAAAAAACTATTATACAAAGGGCACTGGAAAAGGCTGTCAATAACAAAAGCAAGGCTATCAAATATCTTGGTATCAGCCGGGGTGCCTTTTATTCTAAAATAAAAAAATATAACCTTATTTAACGCAGGATTTAACGCCGAAGGATGTTCAACATTCCATATTTACAGCGAAATTGCCCTCCCGTTATAGAACCCTCGGCCTCCACAACTACCTGCTCCGAAGGCAATAGTTTGGCCGCCGCCGGTATAACAACAAAGCTGCGCCCTGTCCACACAATATTCATATCCTCATGGGGTACCTCACCAATGATCAGCCTTCCTCTGGATATCGAAAGCTGTGTGGGGTCGATCTGCTGGATTTTTTCATTTGCCTCGGAAAAATGATCGTAAATTACCTCAATTGTCATCCCCAACAATTTCAGCAATTCATTAGAATAACGGACAAGTTTGGGATTAACGCTTTTTACCGATAACAGCTCATCAGCGGGAAATAGTGGATGGGAATCAAAAGAAGCCGATGCATCGCTATCGGCCGGTCCAACTGTAACGTTTCTGTTAACAAGTGAAATATTATCCACCCCGGACCTCACTAAAATATCTGTATCAACGCGGATTCCATGTGGAACAACATAGGTATAATCATCAAGTTTTAATACATCAAATGGAATCTCAACCTCACGTTCAAAAGACATAAGGCTCTAGCCCTCCTTTCAAGGGAAAGAATTATTTACCTTCATGAAGGCCCTAAAGTACGCAAACCTGGCGCACTGCCTCGGCCATATCCTCGATATTTTTTACATCGTATAGTGCTGTGGATACGCCGATAAATGGCCGCACATAGGTTTCATAATATGAATAATCTTCTACCTCGTCGGCAACAACGCGGAAAATATAGAAGCTTTTAACCTTGCGATAAATTTTCTTAACTTCTACAGCTGACTTTCCGGGTTCAGAAGTAAATAGATCCGAAAGCATGAGTACCACTGCCTGGGGTGAAAATTTATCATGATGATCTTTCTGCAAAGTTTTCAGGGCATAGTGAACACTCGTCGTCCCTCCCCAATTATCTCTGAGCTGCATGACACTGACAGTATCCTGCCATGTTTTCCCAAGGTCTTTTGTGACATGTTCCAGGTCCTGAGCAAAGATGAAAATCTCCTTTTTAGATAGTTCAAGACCGACTGCCTGGATGAGCTGGATCAGCATTTTTATCCATACTTGCATTGAACCCGATGTATCGAGTATAACAACGAGGCGTGGTTTTTTGATGATCCTTGTCTTGTATTTTAGATCAATGATGACCCCACCCGTTTGTATAGAACGTCTCAATGATCGCCTGAAATCAATCTGCACCTTAACTTTGCTGTGCCTGCGCTTGCGGGAAAGGGTTGAAACCAGGCGCTGGGCAATCTTGCGTATCTGCAGTCTGGCACGTTCCACATCATCTTCGGAAATCTCATCTTCCTGAACAGTTAGATAACCGCTGCTCAGTTTTTCCGTATCGATGACAAGCCCTTCACCGGATAGGGCCCTCACGCCCTTTCTGCCTGAGTATGTCGATGTTTGCTCAGAAGGGGATGATAGAACGCCAACTTCCGGGGGAGGTTCTAACTTTTTTAGGGTGGGATCCCTGCGGGGTGTCCGCAGAAAAAGGCAGAGCCATTCCCAAAAAGCCTTTATTAGATCACGGATTTTCCCCAAATCTATAAATTTTTGCAGATCCATTTTCCTCCCCCTTTCTTCCGAAACGTTTCCTGATCCTCCCTCGTTTTCATAAAAAGGGAATCCAGGCGGTTCAGAAATAGGGGGTCTAGGCCTGATTTTTCCATTGTTTTCGCTGCCTGTGCCAGATCCAGACTTTCGGATACCGATGGGGGCTTGATAAGTTGCAGTTCCTCCCGCATAAGGTACATAGCCCGGGCAATTTCTAGGGCGAGGAGCGGGGGTATCCCTCCAACTTTTCGCATTAAAATGGTGGCTTCCCGGCCCATGGAAGGATAATCAATATATAGGTAGACACACCTTCTGCGAAGCGCGTCGCCAAGGTCCCGGACAGCATTGGAAGTAAGAATAACTGGAGGACGGATATCGGCCTTGATGGTACCAAACTCGGGTATTGATACCTGAAAATCAGAAAGAACTTCCATAAGGAAAGCTTCAAATTCCGGATCGACTTTATCGATCTCGTCGATAAGTAGAACAGGGGGTTTTTTAGCCTGAATGGCATAGAGTAGCGGCCTGGGAATTAAATAGTCTTCCCCAAAAACATCATCTTTTCCACCCTTTTGGATATCAAGAATCTGTTTTTGGTAATTCCATTCGTATAGGGCTTTTCCTTCATCCAGTCCTTCATAACATTGTAGGCGCACAAGTTCTGCCTCCAACAGTACAGCCAACACCTTTGCCACTTCTGTTTTTCCACTTCCGGGTGGCCCTTCAACGAGCAGCGGCTTGCCCAGCTCCAATGCCATATAGATTGTAAAGGCCTCCTCATCGGAACAAATGTAGGAACATTTTGTTAGCATATCGTCCCTGAGTGATTGAGGCGTCATTTTGTGGATTAACTGTTGCAGCCCTCCTTTTTGGCTGCCCCTTCCCCTGGCCCGAATAGTTGGCATGGTTAATCTGATGTTCAAATAGCTTCATCTCCTTTACCAGTTAAATATGATTGCCAGGGCCTTATGTGAACAAGATAAGAATTACCTGGGCAAAAAGATGCTTGCCCAGGTAATTCCTTTCATATTTTTACCACTTGCGTCCAGGCAATTCTGCCGGGGATTCCCAGTCGATCATATCCTTCATCCAAGGTGCCTTTCTGACAAATTCATCGTGAGCAAAGGGTACCGGAGGATGGCTGACCCACTTCGGATCCAGCTCTTCTTTGATTTTCAGCATCCAGGTGTGATAGTTTGGGCCATATGCTGGGCCTGTCAGATACATGGGTTGGTGAGGGCCCAACAGCGAGGTATAGTAACGGTGTTTGATGTTCATTTTTGATGTATCCACATAAAACTTGTCTACACCCTCGACGTCCTCCCGCTGATCCCAATAAATGAGAAACTCGGAATAGCCCTGGTGACCCATTTCAAAGTTCTGGAACCAGCCCGGATCGCCAAAGTCCGGCATGAGCGGCGGAGTGTACTTCCACTTCAGTTCGGCATAGCTTTCACCATGATCTACCGCCTGGGAAAGTGACTCAATGACATAATCCACAGATACATAGGAACCACACATTAGCCACATGCCGGCAGAGTCGGCATTTTTGATCCATGATTCATCGGAAGGCTTGGTGCGCCTGGCGACGCCGCCCTGCTCGGTCATAATATCATTGAGTACCCTTTCCTGATACTGCATATCTTCCTCGGAAGTAAAGCCTACAAGGAGCACCCTGACGATGAAGAAATCCTTGATGCTCTCTTCATCTTCAACTAGCCAGAGTTTCCAAAATTCCTCCTTATCCTCCGCCTTGGCGATAGCCCTCCAGAACTTGGGCACCTTCGTTACAGCAGCAGCAATTTCGGCATGGCCGATTTCGAACATCGATTCGACCTGTGCCTCTTTTGTCGGCACGATATAATTGATCCATTTTACCCTGTTGAGTGGCAGCTCAAGCTGTGTATTTGGGGAAACACCGGTTGGTACTAGAGGTTCGGGCTGGAATGGTAATGTCTTAATGGCCATCTTGGTCACTACGCCGAGGCAGCCGCGGAGTCCTGTAAAGCCCCTCAGGAGACCCCGCAGATCAGGGCCTGGCCCCTCCCCCCAGAAGGGATCATCGCTTGTGGCCAGCGAACCCATTTTCACCAGTTCACCATCGGGCAAAACGAGTTCCGTGCCCAGGATGCGCCTATGGGGAATACCCACCCTATGGCTAAGGGGAGACCATCCATCACCAATTAGGTTACAAATAGCCGAGCACTGGGCACCGCCGCCCCCAATGACAGTATAGGCACCATTATCCATGGCCTCCTGCTGCAAGGCACCGAGAGTAACGCCACTGCCCACGTTGAAATAGAAGTGCTTGGCATCCATTTCGTACTCATTGCATCTCTTTAAATCAATAATGATCTCGTTTTCCACATGGCAATGGGTACGGGGTCCATAGAACCCGGTCGAATACGGCACGTAGGGCACATCGTAGCGGTTACATATTTTTACAATCTTCTGAACTTCCTCCGTATTTTTGGGTAGAACAACAGCATGGGGCAGGGTAGTCATCACCCGTTCATAGCCGGTGCCGCCCTCAAATCCCCCTGGGCCCGAGCGATAGCCTTGACAAATAGCTGGATCTTCCGAGATATACCTATCCCCCACGACTGCTTTCATCGCGTTATATGCTAGTCTGTTAATACTCATTATTACACCTCCCTATATTTCAACTGCGGAAGCGATAATTTCTGCAATATCCATAACTTTTACATTGGCCCCATTTTCCTGGATGGCCTCGCTAAAATTGCTATTACACCATGGACAGGCAGAAACAACAGCTTCAGCGCCCACATATTGAATTTCTTCCATCCTGTGGTTAGCAGCAAACTGGGAAAACTCCGGGAATGCCTCCTTGGTTCCCCGGCCACCACCACAGCAAAAGGCGTTTTCACGGAGCCTGACCATTTCTACAAAGTCTGCACCGGGGATAGCATTCAACAGATTGCGCGACTGCTCATAAAGACCCTGCCTACCACGTCTACGCCGCATTCCGGGATAAATCATACCCATCCAGCCCCGTTCACCCTTGTAAGGGATCCAGGCGTCGCAAAGTCTGCTGACGCTGCAGGCATCATGGTAGGTAAAGCGCACATCAACAGGTTTGGTCAGTTTAAGCTTACCTTCTACCAAAGCCTTGTCAGCAAATTCAATCAGATGGAGGACTTCAAAGCCAAGATCCCCGGTGGCAATATCGAGCAGTTTGGGATAGTCAACCTTTAACATGCGATAACATTCTGCACAGCTCGTTACTACCGTTTTTGCACCTGTTGCCTTTATATCAGCAATATTGGCTTCTGCAATTTTTTTGGCCTCATCAAACATGCCGATGGAAAAAACAGTATTGCCGCAACATTTTTCATCTTTTAATAACATAAAGGGGGTATCCGTGGCATTAAATATTTTTGCTGCAGCCTGAGCAATACCATGATTGGCATATGACGTTGAACAGCCAACAAAATAAAGAATATCAGCTTTATCTGCTACCTTGATATCGTCTGTTATCCACTTTGTTCTACTTTCTGTCGCCCCGAAATAATTATTATTCGTAGCAATGTTATCGACAATTTTTTTATGTGCCGGTAGGGGAGCCGCTCCATCTTTGACTGCCTTGACCCTCAGGGCCTCCAAGGTCAGTTCGATTTCCAGATCAAGATTCCTTTTGCAACCGACATCGCAAGCACCGCAAAGAGTGCAGGCATAAATAATTTCCAATAGCTTGTCTGTCCATTCAAGCTTACCTTCGTGGATAGCAAGACCGATTCTTGTCTTGCCCATGGCACCATAGGCATCAAAATCATTCCATAAATTACTGGCACATCTCACAGGAAAATTCATACCCGGATTATAGGTATGTTCCACCCAGTAGCACCCTTTACATTTACAGCAGTGCTGCATATCATAAACAAAGTTATCAAGATTGGTAATATCAAATGCTACTGGTGTTTTAGGTGTATCATAGCGGTCACCAAATTTTTGATCGAGTACTGACATACTGTCTCCTCCTTTCTTAGAAGCATAGGTTTCCAGGATTTAGAATATTCTTGGGATCGAACACTTTTTTGACACGCCTGAGTGCCATAGTATAATTTGTGGCACGCTCGTAGACTATAGACGCAACCTCGCCGTATGGCCTGGAAAAAAATGCCCCGGCGTTCATTAGGGCTACGGTAGCCTCCCGGTTGATTTTGGCAACCAATTCCTTTTCCTCTTCATCATCCTGGCTGTAGAAAAGGCTAAATTCAACCTGGCAGGCACGGTTATGCTCAATAGGCTGGATATATTTGCCGATATCAGCAATCGGGTAACCATTTTTAGCGGCAATATCATCCATAATATCAACATATATGGGAGTTTTATCGGGTCTAGCGATGAAGAAAACGTCCTGGCAGGCACCCCGCAGCCTGTTTTTCCAATACTCCACATCCTCTGGCCACGGACTTCTGAGCATAGGCATCAGCTTCCTGCCCAGGCCGGGAAAACCTGCAAGTTTTTCCGATAAGTTCAGGCCGGAATATTCATTCCTCAAAACCTCGGCTAGGAACTTTTCTTCATAGGCAATCTTTTCCTCAGGCCTTCTCATCACACCGCTGATGGAAAGGATCAGCGTCCAGGGGGGCAATTTAGCACGCAGCGCATCAAAATCGTCCTCCCGATCCGCAACAATAGCGGCCAGATCTACATTATTAAGCAAAAGGCATTCCTGTCCAATCCGCCTAGGAAGAATCCTGTAGAGGAAACTTTGACCATAGGCAAGATCTTCGATAGGTGCAAGAAAGATCTTATCTATCTTTGTTTCATGCTCTATCTTGGCACTCATCCAGGCAACAACGCCCATTGTCCCCTGGGCACCCTGTAAGAATCTATAAAAGTCAATACCCGGACCGGCAGGGTTTGCACCCCTCGACTTAGAATCGGGAAAACCTGTAACACTGGCTGAACCAGTCCTAAAAAGCGAACCATCGGACCAAACAACCTGCATAGACTGAGTGGGCGCACCATAATCATAAACAATATTTGTGGGCACTTCCCTTTCCAGTAGGTCTGTCAGGACAGAACGATCAGGCCGGGGCAAAAGTGGCATAACAGTCCTCATACCTTCTTCCTTTAATGCCGCCGTATACTGTGTCCATGTTACACCTGCCTCAAACCTCGCCAGACGGTTCCTTTTATCGATTTCCAGAATCTTGTTCATCCTCTTCAGATCGACAACAACGCCACCCTGCTTGGGTATGGTAGAGCCATGCACGTGTGTCCTTGAGCTCACCGGTACAACAGGAATATTATTTTCGTTGCAATAGGCAACAACCTTTCCTAATTCCTCTGCACTGCCCGGCCAGACGATAGCATCTGCCATGCCGGGTGGCAGCAAACTTAGGTCCTGTGCATATAGTTGCAGATCAGCTTCTGTATCACTAACATTTTCCTTGCCAACAATCTTTGTCAATGAATCCAAAATGTTCATTATGTTCCTCCTTTCAAATAAGGTGCTGCTAGTAATTTTTTGTTTCAGGATCGACTGCTAATTTCTTTTCAGGCTAAATCCTTAAGAAATTGCAGCAAGAAGTCTTCTTCTGCCTCACGAAAAATAATTAAATTTTTAATAACAGCATTTTCTTTGAAATTTTTTCTCTCTCCTGTTAGATATATGTTTTTCAATATTTTTTTATTTGATTGCACCTTGGCCAGCCTGATCATCATACATTCAACTATTTCTTCATGAGTGAGGAGATCAGAAGTTTCCAAACCGACGTTTAGGTCCATGTAATGCCACTCAAAACTGGATAGTAACCTTTTCGAAGCTTCAACCAAAGACGCACGACCATCATTTGTAATATAATACCTTTTTCTATCCGGCATCCTCCCCTCTTTTTCTTTTTTTGAATACACTAACTTTTTTTTTTCTAACTTTTTTAGCACCTGGTAAATAGAAGCAACCCCAATTTTAACCCACATTCTTACATTGCGAATGTTAATTATTTTGTCAATTTCATAAGCATAGGAAGGCTTTTCGTTGACAACGCTGAGTAACACAGCTTCTATATTAGATAATACCTTTACCATTTTACCTACACCCTGCTATAGACTATAGTAGTATAGTCAAAATAAACTCCCTGGACTACTTTTCCTAAAAAATAGATACCAAGGATCACCTTTTGCTGACATGTTTCTACATTAAGAATTGAGACCCTTTTTCCTAAAGTTATTATACTTGCAATTATTATGCCAAGTTAATAGCAAATTGCTTAGAATCCAATGTTCGGAATTGCTTAAACCTGGGAAACTGTTGTAATTGCTGCAAAACATAGTTGAAAAAAATTTTGACGAATGCCCGCGAGCCCTGGCAGGCTAATAAATTATGCCCTAACCTAGATAAATCTTCGGATAAAGATGTCTAGTATCTAGACATCTTTATCCACTTTATAGACAAAGCAATGTGTCACTATTTGGTAAAATTGGGTGTCCTTTTCTGCATAAATGCGGAAATGCCCTCTTTTGCGCTTTCAGTACAGGCCACTTCACCAGCTGCTTTGTAGCTGACCTCCAGCGCTTCCTCAAAGGAGGATTGGGCCGCGGCCTCCTCTACAGCCTTACCGATGATATCAACAACTTCTTTGCTAAGAAGCAGCTGCCCGGCCCTGGGACTTTCCAGGGGGTCAAGTGGGGCTATTTCCACAGGTTCATCAGGTATTCTAGGCAATGGCTTACCGCTCATCTCCTTTGCTTCCTGGACGGCTCTACTAATTAGACTAAAATAATCATCCTCCAGACTTGTCACAATACCTAGATCAAAAGCTTCTTTCGCTGTCAATCTTGCTGCCTGGCGAGTCATTTCATGGAAAGTTTTGGCGGCTGACGGCCACCTTCTATAGGGGACAACCAACCCGCCAATACCGGGAACAATCCCCAGGGTGACCTCAGGTAACTGGAACCACGCTGTTTCCCTGGCAACAATTTTATGGCAACGTATAGCCAATTCAAACCCTCCACCTAGGGCCATCCCATTTACTGCAGCCACAACAGGCTTGGAACAAGTGTCCAGGTAACGAAGTAGCAAAGAGCAATCACGGGAATATTGTATGGAACCCTCGAAATCACCCAGATATTGTGGAAACTTCCCAATATCTGCACCGGCACAAAAGGCTCTGTCGCCATAACCCGTAATGACAAATCCTTTAATGGCGGGATCTGTTTCGTTCTCTTTGAGGACCTCAAGAATTTCCATGTTTACTTCATCATTGATGGCATTCATGACCTGTGGACGTCTAATTGTAATTATTTTTACACCTTCTATTTCATCGACAAGGATATGCCTTTTAAAGCTTTGGTACTTTTTGTAATCCCCTTCGATACCGGGCATTCCCACACGTTTTTTCTGGTATCCGGTAATAATGTTTTTTACTTCCTCTTCACCCAGCTCCCTCATAATATCGAAGGGCGCTTTTTTAAAGCCGAGACCTATTATACAGCCCAGGTTGAGGTCATCCAAAGTCCCGATTCCCTTGTTAATAATATCAAAGGATTGGGAAAAAAGTACGCCAAGAAGTTGGTTGCGTATCTGCTCAGCTATCCCTGCCTCAATTTCCTCTTTTTCGCCTGGTTTCAATGTAAACCAGGTATTAACGGATTTAAGCAGGTTTGAAGGCCTGTAATGCTCACCTTCCTCAATAACTTTTTGGGAATTTGTTTTGTGAACAATGAGGTTGCCCCCCGTCATATTCAAAACAAAAAAGGGGCCGGCTGCAACAAATTCCTGTGCAACCTGATCCACCATGCGAGAAGTAACCACATCATCAAGAAGAAGGACAGCATCGTTGCACCAGTTTTCAAAAACCCGGTTGAGGATAAAACATAGCTTGTCTGCTGAGACAATAGGAACCTTGCCGGTTATGCAAAACATCCACCTCAGGTAATCGACAATATTCTGATCCACCCCGTCCCAAGTAATTACCTCTACGGCCGGATTGCGCCAGGCAGGGCCGAAAAAGTGTGTAATTGTCATTCTCGAAGGTATTTTGGCCTCGGTAAATATTCGTTCTGCAGGAATTGAACTGGTATTGGAAGTGATTATTGTGTCATCTTTGACAGCATCCTCGATCATAGCGACAATTTTCTTCTTGATGTCTAAATCCTCTGTTGCTGCTTCGATAACCAGATCGGCATTTTTAAGATCTGCGTAATCAGAGGAGTAAAGTATATTTGTAGCTACCTTTTCTGCATCCTCGGGTTTCATTTTTTTTCTGTCGAGTGATTTTTTTATATAACCGTTGATTCTTTCTTCTGCCTTTTTAAGCTGGCTTTCAATAATATCCACCAATATGAGCCTGCTATCGAGCAAGGAGGTTTTTAGGTAGTAACCGATATCCGGGCCAATATTCCCTGCCCCAATAACGGCAACTTCCCGGGGCAGCTCCCTTTTACTTTCCCCTAACAAAGGATTTTTGTATCTCGGATATAACTTTGAAGTATTCATAAATTAGTCCTCCATTCATTTTTAATTTTTTTGCATGCTTTTTAACTTATCTGTTTTAACCATCCCCCTTATAATGTATATTTTAAAATTTTCCTTTTCCCCCCGTTTTCCCAATTGTGTTCCTCTAAACATTATTTGCAATTTTCGTGCCACTAGGCCTCCACTGTTTTTTTATGTTTTTAGCTAGTATAGGCCTAGGCCCACATTATGTAATTGTTCTCTTTACAGATAGATATATTCTAAAATAGAACAATAAATATAAAAAAAGGCAGCCCATTATTAATAAGATAATGGATCACCTAAAAGGATCATACAGAAAAGCCAAAGCCCGCTATCTGTGCAGATAACGGGCCTTTTTAAAATTTTAAATCCGGCAGGGACCTACTCTCCCGGGGGCTCGCGCCCCAAGTACCATCGGCGCTGGAGGGCTTAACTGCCGTGTTCGGGATGGGAACGGGTGTGACCCCTCCGCTATTCCTACCGGAAACTTGTAGTTGTTCGCTCAAAGCCATACAGCGGATAAAAATTTATCGGTTAAGTCCTCGATCTATTAGTACCGGTTAGCTAAAGATGTTGCCACCATTACACATCCGGCCTATCAACCAGGTAATCTTCCTGGGATCTTACTTCCTTAAATGGAATGGGAGACCTTATCTTGAAGATGGCTTCGCGCTTAGATGCTTTCAGCGCTTATCCGTTCCGAACATAGCTACTCAGCAATGCCCTTGGCAGGACAACTGAAACACCAGAGGTCCGTCCACCCCGGTCCTCTCGTACTAGGGGCAGCACTCCTCAAGTCTCCTACGCCCATGACAGATAGGGACCGAACTGTCTCACGACGTTCTGAACCCAGCTCACGTACCGCTTTAATGGGCGAACAGCCCAACCCTTGGGACCTACTCCAGCCCCAGGATGCGATGAGCCGACATCGAGGTGCCAAACCTCCCCGTCGATATGGACTCTTGGGGGAGATAAGCCTGTTATCCCCGGGGTAGCTTTTATCCGTTGAGAGACGGCCCTTCCACTCGGTACCGCCGGATCGCTAAGCCCGACTTTCGTCCCTGCTCGAAATGTCTCTCTCGCAGTCAAGCTCGTTTCTGCCTTTACACTCTACGCACGATTTCCATCCGTGCTGAACGAACCTTTGGGCGCCTCCGTTACTTTTTAGGAGGCGACCGCCCCAGTCAAACTGTCCACCTGACACTGTCCCAAACCCAGTTCATGGACCATGGTTAGAACTCTAGAATATTAAGAGTGGTATCCCACCAGCGACTCCACCTAGGCTGGCGCCCAAGCTTCCTAGCCTCCCACCTATCCTGTACATAATATCCCAAAGCCCAATATCAGGCTGCAGTAAAGCTCCACGGGGTCTTTCTGTCCTGCCGCAGGTAACCCGCATCTTTACGGGTACTACAATTTCACCGAGCCCCCTGTCGAGACAGTGCCCAAATCGTTACGCCTTTCGTGCGGGTCGGAACTTACCCGACAAGGAATTTCGCTACCTTAGGACCGTTATAGTTACGGCCGCCGTTTACTGGGGCTTCGGTTCAGACCTTCGGGGCTAAACCCCTAAGCCTTCCCCTTAACCTTCC